>NZ_DDCG01000005.1:250348-278079 GCF_002335235.1 Methylophaga sp. UBA2012
CAGGCCGATGTTGCCTTCTTGAATTAAGTCGGCAACGGGTAGTCCGTAACCACTGTATCCTTTGGCAATACGAACTACAAAACGTAAGTGAGATAAGACCAACCGTTGGGCGGCTTTAAGATCACCTTCAGTTTGCAGGCGATTCGCAAGATCGTATTCTTCTTCCTCAGTTAATACAGGAATGGTATGCACAAGACTGGTGTAAGCATCTAAATTACCAATAGGTGCTAAAGCCATATCATATTGAGCTACATTCATTGTCATCTGTTCTTGTCTCCTGAGAGTCATTCCTTTAATCATAACACTAAAGCATTAATATCAACTATAAGAAGCTTATTTTTAGAAAAAGTTCCTGTATTTGCCACTATGTGGGTTCGATATCATTCAAGTGACGGCCAACGGCTAGCCATGCGCCCGACACCCCCAATAGAAGCCCAAAAAGTGGTAGAGACAGAAACATTTG
This sequence comes from Methylophaga sp. UBA2012, assembly GCF_002335235.1. NCBI lineage: Bacteria > Pseudomonadati > Pseudomonadota > Gammaproteobacteria > Thiotrichales > Piscirickettsiaceae > Methylophaga > Methylophaga sp. UBA2012. The sequence goes on from NZ_DDCG01000005.1 coordinate 250,812, forward strand.
TCCGAGCATCCACTGGAGTGAAAACTGGCTATCATAGAGGGCTGTTAACCTAGTGATAGGTCCATTAATAGCGAGTAAGGCTATTAGTAAAGTGAACCAGGCAATAGCTCCACCTAACAGGCCGTACCAAAATCCCGTGTATAGAAAAGGCCTTCTGACAAAAGCGTTAGTACCACCAACCAGTTTTATCACGCGTATTTCAGTTTGCCTGCTAAGAATGGCTAGACGAATCGTATTGCCAATAACTAACAGCACACTCAAAGATAATAGAGTTGCAAGAATAGTAATGCCTCGTTCACCTGTTTGATTAATCGTTTTTAGACGTTTCAGCCAAGCCATATCAAGCTGGGCTAAGTCAACTTCCTGCATGTTTTGTAAACGTTCGAGTAAACCTTGAATAGCTTCTTCGTGCTCTGTTTCAACGGGTTTAATGATAATGACCGGCGGTAAGGGATTCGTAGGTAGACTATCTAGAATCTCATCTAGCCCTGATAATTGCCGGAACTCCTGCAAAGATTGTTTGGCAGAATGGTAGTCAACAGCACTGATGTCTGGCCAGGCAAGTAACTGTTCAGCAAGTTGTTTACCACGCGCATCGTTTGTGTTTGGTTTCAGAAAGAGTGAAATTTGACTGGCATCATCCCATTGTCCAGCCACTTGCTCCACATTTTTCAGTAATACATACAAGCCGGCTGGAAGTGCTAGCGCTATGCCTATAACTAAAACCGTCATCACACTGGCGACAGGCGTTCTGGAGAGTTGCCCTAAACTATAGAGCATGACCTGTAAGTGTCTTAGAAAATAATTAGGTAAATTGAATGACAACATGTCAGGCAAGACGTCCTTGGTGTAGCGTGAGTTGGCGATAGGGCATCGTGCTGATCAGTTCGTGGTCATGGCTGGCAATGAATACTGTGACGCCAACCTGATTGAACTGTTCAAAGAGATGCATGATTTCTCTTGATAATTCAGGATCCAAATTACCAGTTGGCTCATCAGCAAGTAGCACTGGAGGTCTGTTCACAACCGCACGGGCGATACCGACACGTTGTTGTTCACCACCAGATAAAGCAATAGGCAGATTACGTTCTTTTCCCAGTAAGTTGACTTTATCCAGAGCCGCTCTAACTCGACGTCCAATCTCCCGATGATTTTCACCGGCTATAATCAATGGCAGTGCGACATTATCAAAAACAGTTCGGTCATGAAGCAGATTGTGATCCTGAAAGACTAAGCCAATTTTGCGTCGGTAATAAGGGACTTTCCATTTAGGCAGACGGGTGAGATTTTGGTTATTTACCCAGACTTGACCATGCGTGCTGCGTTCAATCAGTGCAATAAGTTTTAATAAGGTACTTTTACCTGCGCCAGAATGACCGGTGAGAAAAGCCATTTCACCTTTTTCGAGTTCAAAACTCAGGCCAGATAAAGCTTCATATTGATTGGTATAGCGTTTATAGACGTCAGTGAAACGGATCATTTAATCTCTTCTTTTCCCAACAAAGCATCAACAAAATCAGTGGCATTAAATGGACGTAGATCATCGATTTTTTCACCCACACCAATATAACGGATAGGCAATTTTGTTTTATTGGCAATGGCGAAAATAATACCGCCTTTGGCTGTGCCATCTAATTTGGTCAATGTAATGCCTGAAACACCAACAGATTGTTGAAATTGCTGTGCTTGCTGAAGTGCATTTTGTCCAGTACCTGCATCCAGCACGAGCATGACCTCATGAGGTGCTGTGTCATCCACTTTAGCCATGACACGTTTCACTTTTTTTAACTCTTCCATTAAATTGGACTGTGTATGCAGGCGGCCAGCGGTGTCAGCAATCAGAATATCCATATTTCTGGCTTTAGCGGCTTGTAATCCATCAAAAATGACAGAAGCCGAGTCAGCGCCGGTCTTTTGTGCGATAACCGGGATATTGTTACGCTCACCCCATACTTGTAACTGTTCTACCGCTGCTGCGCGGAAGGTATCACCAGCTGCCAGCATGACTTTTTTACCTTGCTGTTGGAATTGCTTAGCGAGTTTGCCGATGGTAGTGGTTTTGCCCACACCGTTTATTCCTACCATCAGAATCACATAGGGTCCATCAGTTTTTTCTGGTATTTCCAGTGGTTGACTACTTGGTTCAAGGATAGAAATCATATCCTCACGCATAGCGGCAAATAAGGCTTCTACGTCGTTTAATTGTTTGCGGGCCACGCGCTGAGTCAGATCAGTAATAATTCGTGTCGTTGCTTCAACACCAAGATCGGCTGTAAGAAGTTGAGTTTCAAGCTCTTCCAGCAGGTCATCATCAATGTTTTTACGACCTAAAATTAAGCTGGCGAAACCTTCAGTAAGTTTACTGCTGGTTCGGCTTAAGCCTTGTTTCAGACGACTAAAAAAACCGGGTTGCGGTACGTTATCTGTCTTTTCCTCTGCGGTTTCATCAGCAGGGGATAATTCTTGCGAATTATCAACAGTGTTATCTTCAGCAATAGAGGCGTCTGACGCGGGTGTTTTTGACTTTCTTTTAAGGAAACTAAACATATTCTCTGCTTGTCGTTAAACTTCGACGGTAAATCTTATCATGCGTTACAAAAAAAGAGATGCAGATGCTGAATATAAAAAAAATAGCCGGGCTTATTTTCTTCTTACCCACACTAGCTTTAGCCAATGTGAGTGAGTTTGAATTAGACAACGGCCTGAAGCTTATAGTGAAAGAAGACCATCGGGCACCTGTCGTCGTCTCTCAAGTCTGGTACAAGGTAGGGGCGAGCTATGAGCATGAAGGGATAACAGGGATTTCTCATATGCTGGAACACATGATGTTTAAAGGAACAAAGCATCTGGCACCGAACGAGTTCTCCCATATTATTGCTGAAAATGGGGGGGAGCAAAACGCCTTTACCGGCCAGGATTACACGGCTTATTTCCAAAAACTTCATAAAGATAGATTAGAAGTCAGTTTTAAGAATGAAGCCGATAGAATGCGCAATCTTGTTATTGATCCTGATGAGTTGAAAAAAGAACAGAAAGTTGTTGCGGAAGAGCGTCGGATGCGGACAGATGATAATCCGCAGGCTTTACTAAGAGAACGATTCGATGCCGCTGCATTTGTGAGTAGTCCTTATCATCGCCCCGTGATTGGTTGGATGAGCGATATCAATCACTATCAAGTCGATGATTTAAGAGTGTGGTATCAAAAGTGGTATGCACCGAATAATGCCACTGTTGTTGTGGTTGGTGATGTTTCACCAAAAGCGGTGCTGGCCTTGGCAAAGAAATATTTTGGGCCATTAAAGCCAGAAAAAGTCGCGACATTAAAACCGCAGGTTGAAGTGAATCAAAAAGGCATCCGTGAAATTGAAGTAAAAGCTCCTGCTGAGTTGCCGTATTTAATGATGGGCTGGAAGGTACCTTCGGTCACCACTGTTTCTAAAGAAAATGCATGGGAACCATATGCTCTGGAAGTGTTGGCAAATATCCTTGATGGCGGTAACAGCGCGAGATTTGCTAAACAGTTAGTACGTGAGCAGCAAGTCGCCTCAAGTGTTGGCGCAGGTAACAGTCTGTTTTCGCGACTTTCAGATTTATTCACTATTGCGGGCACTCCAGCTAATGGCAAGTCAGTAGATGAGCTGAAAAAAGCCATTATCGAACAAATTACTCAACTTAAAAATCAGCCTGTCAGTCATGAGGAGTTAGAGCGTGTGAAAGCTCAAGTTGTTGCTGATGCAGTCTATGAAAAAGATAGCGTGTTCTACCAGGCAATGCAGATTGGGATGCTGGAAACTATCGGTGTCGACTGGCGTGTAGGTGAACAATACGTCGATAACATTAAAACGGTTACTGCCGAGCAAGTGCAAGCCGTAGCAAATAAATATCTTACAAACGAACAACTAACGGTTGGTGAGTTAGTGCCATTACCTCTTGATGGTCGTCATCCTGTTTCATCTGCTGGAGGTCAGTATGTCCATTAAAAAATGGATTTTCGTTATCAGTTTATTGTTCAGTTCTAGCCTTTTTGCCAGTCCTGATATTGAGCACTGGATAACGAATAACGGCGCCAGAGTATATTTTGTGAATGCGCCTGAGTTACCCATGGTTGATGTGAATATTGTCTTTAATGCGGGTGCTGCTCGTGATGGTGAATATCCGGGACTGGCAAAGCTAACTAACGCTATGCTTGATGAGGGTGCTGCTGACTTGGATGCGGATGGAATTGCTGATACTTTCTCATCGGTTGGCGCAAACTACAGTGCTAGTTCTGAACGAGATATGGCCGTGTTGAGTCTGCGAACGCTAACGGAGAAAAAAGCGTTTGATACTGCACTGAATATGTTTGCTGAAGTAATAGCAAAACCGAGTTTCCCTGAATCGTCATTTCTTCGCATAAAACAGCAGTTATTAACCGCGTTACAGGCTGAAAAACAGTCTCCACAAAGCATCGCCACACGCACTTTCTTTCAGAAACTCTATGGTCAGCATCCCTATAGCCGAATGTCTGTGGGAGATACTGTTAGTGTAGAAAAAATTAATCTGGATGATTTAAAAGCGTTTTATCAGCAATATTATGTGGCGAAAAATGCAGTCGTAGTTATTGTTGGAGATGTCAGTAAACAGCAAGCCAATGAAATGGCAACCACCTTAACTAAGAACCTGAAAAGTGGAAACACAGCACCAGAGCTACCTGCAGTAACACCTCTGACTAAACAGCAAAAAGTCGTGTTACCGTTCCCGTCATCTCAAACCACGATTATGATGGGACAAATCGGCATGAGTCGGGACGACCCTGATTATTTTCCTTTGTATGTCGGTAATCACATCTTGGGCGGCAGCGGTCTAGTCTCGATGCTGAGTGATGAAATACGCGAAAAACGAGGACTGACTTACGGTGTTTATAGTTACTTTAGTCCCATGCAAAAAGCTGGACCGTATGTGTTTGGTTTGCAAACACGAAATGATCAAACTGAAGAAGCACTTCATGTACTAAAAGATACGCTAAATGCTTATATTAAAAACGGACCGACTGAAGCACAGTTGAAAGCAGCAAAACAAAACATCACAGGTGGGTTTGCCCTCAGAGTAGATAGTAATAGCAAGATCGCTGATTACCTTTCTATGATAGGCTTTTACGGATTGCCGCTGGATTATCTGGATAGCTTTAACGATAAAGTGAATGCCGTGACTGTGGCTGATATAAAAGACGCCTTTAAAAGGCGTGTTCACGCAGACAAAATGTTAACGGTATTAGTAGGTGGCGAAACAAAATAATAAAGCCAGAACTGGCGCTGGCACTCTTAGAATTATTGGCGGCATTTGGCGCGGTAGAAAATTAGGTTTTCCTGAAGTCGAAGGCTTGAGGCCAACCAGTGACCGTACCAGAGAAACGGTATTTAACTGGTTGCAGCCTCATATTGGCGCCAGTCGCTGTCTCGATTTGTTTGCTGGCAGTGGCGCATTAGGATTTGAAGCGGCATCGAGAGGTGCTGCTGAGGTGGTGCTGGTAGAAAATGACCGTCAGGCTTTTTTACAGCTTAAACAGAATGCTGAAGCCCTCCAGGCAGCCAATTGTCATATTGAAAATACATCTGCTGAGCAGGTTATTGGTGTGCTCGATAAATCGTTTGATATCGTGTTTATTGACCCACCATATCAGGCCGATTTATGGACAAAAACGGCATTTGCATTGTTGTCACATAATCTCTTGAGTGATGGAGCCATGATTTATCTCGAGTATCCGGCAAAGCATGACCTGCCTGATTTACCATCCGCTTGGTATTTATTGAAAGAAAAGAAAGCAGGTGATGTAAAATACTGCTTATTTGAATTTCATGCTGGAGAAGACGCTTGAGCACTGTTGCCATATATCCGGGTACATTTGACCCTATTACTTATGGGCATATTGATCTTATCAAGCGTGCTTCCCCCTTATTTGAGCGCATTATTGTGGCTGTGGCGATTAACCCTGGCAAGAAACCGATGTTTAGTCTTGATGAGCGGGTCGAATTAGTCAGAGAAACGACCAAAGGCATTGAGAACGTGGAAGTCTGCGGTTTTAAAGGTCTGTTAGTCAATGAAGCACTCAGTATGGGTGCCAATGTCATTATTCGTGGCTTACGAGCCGTCTCAGATTTTGAGTATGAATTACAATTGGCCACCATGAATCGCCGAATGCAATCAAAAGTGGAAACCTTGTTCTTAACGCCAGCGGAAAATTTAAGTTTTGTTTCTTCTACTTTGGTTAAAGAAATTGCTGTATTAGGTGGGGATGTCTCTGAATTTGTTGCCCCATGTGTACAAGAAGCTTTGAAACGCAAATTGCCTGCCCATAACTAACCGCGCTAAGATCATTATTGAATTTTACTGGAGTAAACCATGTCGCTGTTTATCACTGATGAATGTATCAACTGTGATGTCTGTGAACCAGAATGTCCTAATGGAGCTATTTCTCAAGGTGCTGAAATCTATGAGATAGATCCTGACTTATGTACTGAGTGTGTGGGCCACTTCGATACACCACAATGTGTTGAAGTTTGTCCGGTCGATTGCATACCAAAAGACCCGGATAATGAAGAAACACATGATCAGCTCTACGCAAAATATGAAACATTGATGGCGGCAGGAAAATAGCTGAAGCTGATATCCAACGTCATCATGAAATAGAGCAGCTGAACGAGCTGCTTTATTTTTTTAGCTAAACGAAACGACAGATTATTTTGAGCCTTACTGATGCTCTGAGTTATGCTTAGCGCTTTTCAAGTCCCTGATTTAAAGAGAATCCATGCAAAACGAATACCGTCCCGACCAAGTAGAATCGGCTGCACAGAAATACTGGCAGGAAAATAATAGCTTCCATGTTGTGGAAGATACTTCCAAAGAAAAATTCTATTGTTTGTCGATGTTTCCTTATCCTAGTGGGCAACTGCACATGGGGCATGTGCGTAACTACACCATTGGTGATGTGATTGCACGTTATCAGCGTATGCAAGGGAAAAATGTATTACAACCTATGGGCTGGGATGCTTTCGGTCTACCGGCAGAAAATGCAGCGATAAAAAATAAAGTAGCGCCTGCTTCATGGACGTATCAGAACATTGACTATATGCGTGGTCAGTTGCAGCGTTTAGGACTTGGTTATGACTGGCAACGTGAGTTAGCCACTTGCACACCACAATATTACCGTTGGGAACAATGGTTGTTTACCCGCTTGTTCGAAAAAGGCTTGGTTTACAAAAAAACGGCAGCAGTGAATTGGTGCCCACATGATCAGACGGTATTAGCCAATGAGCAAGTGATTGATGGCTGCTGTTGGCGCTGTGACACCAAAGTGGAACGTCGTGAAATTCCACAATGGTTTATGAAAATTACCGACTATGCCGATCAGTTACTTGCTGATTTAGACCAACTTGATGGTTGGCCAGAGCAGGTGAAAACCATGCAGGCGAATTGGATTGGACGTTCAGAAGGTGTGCAGATTCAATTTGATATGGTCGGCAGCAAGGAAACACTTGAGGTCTATACAACACGCCCGGATACCCTGATGGGAGTGAGCTATCTTGCGGTGGCAGCTGAACACCCGTTGGCGCTCAGAGCCGCCAATGATAATCCTATTCTGCAAACATTTATTGATGAATGCCGAAAAATGGAAACTTCTGAAGCGGCGATGGAAACCGCTGAGAAAAAAGGCGTGGATACGGGATTACTGGCTATTCATCCGGTAACGGGAGAACAAGTACCTGTCTGGGCGGCTAATTTTGTTTTGATGGGCTATGGTACTGGCGCAGTAATGTCTGTACCGGCTCATGATCAGCGTGACTTTGAGTTCGCACAAAAATATCAGTTGCCGATAAAACAAGTCATTAAGCCAGTAAACCAGCAAGAAATTGACTTAACAAAAGCCGCATTCACTGAAAAAGGTGAGTTGATCAACTCTAAACAATTTGATGGCTTAAAAGAGCAAGAAGCCTTTGATGCGATTGCTGATTTCCTAGTGAGTCAGAATAAAGGTGAGCGTCAAGTTAATTACAGACTTCGTGACTGGGGTGTGTCTCGTCAGCGTTATTGGGGAACGCCGATTCCGATTATCAATTGTGATGATTGTGGAGCTGTTGCCGTACCTGAACAGGATTTACCGGTCGTTTTACCTGAAGATGTGATTGTGGATGGTTCAGGTTCACCAATTAAATCCATGCCTGAGTTTTATGAGTGCAGCTGTCCTAAATGTGGCAAGCCTGCTCAGCGTGAAACCGATACCTTTGATACCTTCTTTGAATCCTCGTGGTATTTCGCCCGTTTCGCTTGTCCTGACAATAGCGAAGCGATGCTGGATGAAAGGGCAGATTATTGGTTACCTGTGGATCAATATATCGGTGGTATTGAGCATGCGGTTTTACATTTATTGTATGCGCGCTTTTTCCACAAACTGATGAGAGATGAAGGGCTGATTTCAGGAGATGAGCCATTTAAGAACCTGTTAACACAGGGCATGGTGCTGAAAGATGGTGCCAAAATGTCAAAATCGAAAGGTAATACTGTCGATCCGCAAGCCTTAATCGATCAGTATGGTGCGGATACATCACGTTTGTTTATGATGTTTGCAGCACCACCTGAAATGTCGCTGGAATGGTCTGACCAAGGGGTAGATGGTGCGAATCGTTTCCTCAGACGTCTGTGGCGTGCGGTGACTGAACATGCTGAACATGGCGTGGTTAAAGCGGGTGATTTAAGCGATTTATCTGAATCATTACAGGCTTTACGTCGTCAGGCACATCAGACATTGGCAAAGGTGAGTGATGATATTGGCCGTCGCCATACTTTCAACACAGCAATTGCCGCCGTGATGGAGTTGATGAATAGTCTCACTAAATTAAATGATGATAGTGAAAAAGCGCATGTCGTAATGCAGGAAGCACTTGAGCTGGTGGTACTGATGTTATCGCCGATTACCCCGCACATTTGTCATCATTTATGGCAAACTTTGGGGCATGACGAAGCTATTGTGAATGTCTCGTGGCCGACGATAGATGAGACAGCTTTAAAGCAAGACAAAATTGAGCTAATGGTTCAGGTGAATGGTAAATTGCGGGCCAAAATATCTGTGGCGGCCGATGCTGAACAAAAAGATGTCGAGGCGCTGGCTTTTGCTGATGAAAATGTACAGCGGTTCACGGATGGCAAAGAAGTACGTAAAGTGATTCTGGTACCAGGCCGTTTATTAAATATTGTGGTTGCCGGCTAAATTTAAGGATATGAAAATGAATCGTGTATTGATGAGTTTGATGACCGGTATTTTGATGCTGACACTGACAGCCTGTGGTTTTCATCTACGAGGTGAAGCTAATGTGCCCGAATCGTTAAAAACCATCTATATACAAGGTCTGAACATACGACAAGATTCATTTGGCTTGCAGCTAAAACGTGCCTTGACGCGCAATGGTATCCAGGTACTGGATACTTATAAAGAAGGTGCTGCTGTGATGACCGTTGTTGAAAATGTGTTTGATCAGAATGTACTGTCTGTTGGTTCAGATGCCAAAGTCACAGAGTATGAGTTGGAAACCCGTTTTTCTTTCAAAGTCTCTTCGCCAAGCGGTAAACCGATGAGTGATGTGATTACAGTTCAGGCCAGACGTGACTATCAGTTTGATCGTAATCAACTATTAGCTATGGACGAACAACAGACCGTTATTCGCGATGATTTGAATAAACAGATGGTTCAGAATGTGCTGAGACGCTTATCAGCACTGAAGTAAACCATGCGGATAAGACTGGAACAGTTAAGCAATCATTTATCGGCTTCATTAAAACCTGTTTATTTATTATTCGGGGAAGAAGCGCTTCTGATCGAAGAGTCGGCTGATATTATCCGTCAACATATTCGTCAGGCTGGGGCCAATGAACGCGAAGTATGGAGCGTTGAAGGTCGCTTTGATTGGGCACAAATTAAATGGCAGGAACAAAGCTTATCTTTATTTGCTAGTCAGCGTTTGATCGAAATCCGTCTGCCTTCCGGAAGCCCTGGCAAGGAGGGCGGTGAGGCTCTACGCAAGTTTGCAGCCAACCCACCACAAGATACAACACTGTTAATTATCAGTGGCAAAATTGATGCCCGATCACAAAAAGCGAAATGGTTTACTGAGCTGGATAATCTTGGAGTGACACTGCCGATATGGCCTGTTGCTCTGGCTCAACTTCCACAGTGGGTCGCACAACGAATGCAAGCAAAGGGACTGAGGGCTGATCTTAAAATTGCTACACTTATTGCAGAACGAGTGGAAGGTAACTTGTTTGCTGCAGCACAAGAAATTGAAAAGCTTTCCTTGCTGAGTCTTGATGGTCAAATTGATGAAGCTTTGGTGTTGGCATCAGTCGCTGACAATGCCAAGTTTGAGGCTTTTGGACTTATGGATGCTGTATTTGCAGGACAGTATGCAAGAATCCCACGTATAATAGCCCGTTTACGCGCCGAAGGTGTTGATATTCTGGCTGTTTTTTCTGCGGTAAATTGGTCATTACAGCGTGTGGTTGATATGGCTGCTCAAGTGGCTGCAGGCGAACAGATTGAACGTGTCTTTGCTTCTCAAAAACCTCCTGTTTGGGATAAAAACAAAGCGGTAATGCGACAAGCTATCGAACGCTATAACCACAGTCGCTGGCAGTTCTTCTTACAGCAAATGTCTGACATCGACCAGGCTGCGAAAGGGATAACAAAAAACTGTTCTTGGCGTCTTTTGGAAACACTTTGTTTGAGTGCTTCTGGCATAGACATAAAAACCAATATATTGGAAAGGAGTGCTTAATTGAACGTTGTTGAGTACATGCACACATTAGGTCACCAGGCTCGGCTAGCCAGTCGCAAGCTCGCGAGCGCGGGTACAGATATTAAAAACCGAGCACTGCTGGCGATAGCGACAGATATTCGTGCTCATGCCGAAGTATTAAAGCAGGAAAATGCCCGTGACTTGAAGTCAGGGCAAGAGAAAGGACTGGATGCTGCTTTATTAGATCGCCTGACATTAACGGATGCTCGCATCGAATCGATGGCTGAAGGCTTGGAGCAAATTGCCGCTTTGGCTGATCCTGTCGGTGAAGTGAGTGATATGACGTATCGCCCTTCAGGCATTCAATTAGGCAAAATGCGTGTGCCTCTTGGAGTCGTTGGCATTATTTACGAGTCACGTCCGAATGTAACCGCTGATGCCGCTGCATTATGTCTGAAATCAGGTAATGCGACTATTTTGCGTGGTGGTAGTGAGGCGATTCATTCTAATCAAGCGATTGCTGCATGCATTAAACGAGGTTTGAACCTGGTTGGTTTACCTGAGACAGTTATTCAAGTCGTTGAAACCACTGACCGTGACGCTGTAGGCGCCTTGATTACCATGTCACAATATGTGGACGTAATCGTGCCAAGAGGCGGTAAAGGCTTGATCGAACGTATCAGCCAAGATGCCAGAGTGCCTGTTATTAAACATCTGGATGGTATTTGTCATGTCTATATCGACAAAGGTGCTGATCTGGATATGGCTGAAACCATAGCGATCAACGCAAAATGCCATCGTTATGGCGTGTGTAATGCGATGGAAACATTGCTTGTAGCGGCTGATGAAGCGAATGCCATTTTGCCTCGTTTAGCCGTGAAATACGCTGAAGAAGGTGTTGAGTTAAGAGGCTGTGAGAGCACTTTACAGATTTTGACTGATATCAATAAAGCAACAGCCGAAGATTGGGATACTGAGTACTTGGCCCCTATCTTATCAATTAAAATTGTCGATGATATTGATGAAGCAATAGCGCATATCAACAGGCATAGTTCGGGTCATACTGAGTCCATTATCACTCAGGACTATCAGCGTTCAAGACAATTCCTGGCTGAGGTGGATTCCAGCTCGGTGATGGTTAATGCATCAACACGTTTTGCTGACGGATTTGAGTACGGGCTTGGCGCTGAAATTGGTATTTCGACAGATAAAATTCATGCTCGCGGTCCAGTAGGGCTTGAAGGTTTGACGTCACAAAAATGGATAGTATTGGGTAGTGGTCAAATCAGAAAATAAACCGGCAATTGGGATTTTAGGCGGCACTTTTGATCCTGTTCACTTTGGTCATTTACGTACCGGGGTAGATGTCGTTGAGCAGTTAAGCCTGGATCAGCTACGCCTAATCCCGTGTGCCATACCGCCGCATCGTATCGAACCCATTGCCAATGCAAAACAGCGCCGTATGATGTTGGAACTGGCGATCAAGAACCATCCCAAACTGCTTGTTGATGATCGTGAACTGAGCAGGGAAGGGCCTTCCTATACGGTTGATACCTTGTTAAGCCTGCGAGAAGATTTCCCCGACACGCCACTATTTTTATTAATGGGAACCGATGCGTTTTGTAGCTTACCCAGTTGGTCACGGTGGCAGGACATCATTGATTTAGCACATATTGTCGTGATGCAGCGGGCCGATGAGGCGTTCTTATTAAGCGATGAACTTCAGGCTTTTTATGATAAACATCAAGCTGAACCGGCGGATATTGAATTAAACGCGGGAAAAATTTGGTCGGTGCCTGTGACACAAATGTCGATTTCCGCTACCGCGATTCGTGAGGCATTAGAACAAGGTCGGGATGTACGTTATCTTTTACCGGATGCCGTGATCAGCCTGATTGAGCAATTAGGTCTTTACTCTCAAATATCATCAACTTCAGCAACAGATGGATAATCTGTTTTTTGTTTTATCGAAACTGGTGTGGGGATTACTCAGCCCGACAAGCTTAATGGTCTGGCTGCTTGTTTTTGTCACGTTGCTGCTCTGGCTCAATTACGTTCGACAGGCTAAAAAAATACTACTCTTGATGAGTATTGTGTCGTTTATCGTGATGGGCTATCCGGTCGGTGATTATTTAATACACCCTTTGGAAACCCGTTTTTCGGTACCAGAACAAATCCCTGAACCCTTAGCAGGCATTATTATGCTGGGTGGTGCAGAACAATTAAAATTATCGGACAGTTGGCATGCGGCACAGGTTGGCGATGGCGCGGAACGAATTTTACAAACCGCTGAGTTAGCACAACAGTATCCAACATTGCCGATAATTGTGACTGGTGGTAGTAATTTGGTACAGATGCAACATCTAGATAGTGAAGGACAAGTTGCTAAGAAGCTGCTTTCGCAGGCGGGGGTGGAGCCAGCACGAGTAATTATTGAAACGCAGGCGCGTAATACCTATGAGAATTTCCAAAAAATAAAACCATTACTTCCGAAACCCGCTGGCAGATACATACTGGTCACATCAGCTTTTCATATGCCCAGAGCGGTAGGTGTCGCTAAGCAACAGCATATCAATGTGATTCCATACCCAGTGGATTACCGGAGTGACAAACCCAATAATCGCTATTGGGATTTTGATTTATCAGCACATCTGGCGGTGTTGGAAACAGCCTGCCATGAATGGCTTGGCCTGGTGGTTTATTACGCCACCGGAAAAACACAAAGTTGGTTTCCGCAAGCAACTGTAAGCGTTGATAAAAAAGATTAATTGATACGTAATAATCGGGATATTAATAAGCCCTTACGTTACACTATGAAACAGATAGATTAAATGGAGTGCCCAATGCAGGCAGAACAACTAAAATTACTGGTCATCGATGCTCTCGAAGACATTAAAGCAGAAGATATCCAGGTACTGGACGTAAAAGAAATGACTGATGTGACAGACATCATGATTATTGCCACAGGTAAATCAAGTCGTCAGGTGAAAGCCTTGGCAAATGAAGTCGTCATGCAAGCAAAAGCAGCAGGTGTACAACCTCTAGGGGTTGAAGGGGAAACAGTAGGCGAATGGGCGCTGGTAGATTTAGGGGATGTGATTACACATATCATGACTCCGCAAACGCGTCTGACCTACAACCTCGAAAAACTATGGACTGTACCAGCACAGAGTGAACAGGCTTCGGCTGAGCGGGAATGAAAATAAATCTCGTCGCTGTTGGCAATAAAATGCCAGGCTGGGTGACTGAGGGCTATGAAGAATACAGCAAACGAATGCCTCGGGAATGTGGGTTACAACTGACAGAAATCACGCCTGCACGCCGAACGAAAAATGCGCAGCCAGAACAGTGGAAGAAAGAAGAAGGCCAGCGAATTCTGGCTGCGATTCCAGATAATCAGCACGTGGTGGCATTGGACGTGACCGGTCAAAGTTGGAGTACCGAAGTCTTATCATCACAAATGCAGCAATGGCTGACAGATGGACGTGATGTTGCTTTAATGATTGGTGGGCCAGATGGACTGGATCAGAGTTGTTTACAGCGCGCTAATCAGAAATGGTCTTTATCTGCAATGACTTTGCCTCATCCACTGGTGCGTATTGTATTAGCTGAACAACTCTATCGAGCCTGGACTATCCTGCAGAATCATCCCTATCATCGATCATGAATTTTCCGTCAATTTATCTTGCTTCACGTTCACCACGACGACGTGAGTTGTTATTACAGATGGGCGTGGACTTTTCTGTCATTAATCCAGATGTCGATGAATCTGTCTTTGACAACGAACTCCCGCTTGATTATGTGAGTCGTATTGCTAAGTTAAAGGCACAGACTGGACGAGGTTTGTTATTAGCCGCTGATAAAAAGCCTGTGCTGGCTGCTGATACGGCCGTTGTCGTTGATAACACTATTTTGGGTAAACCCGAGAATGATGAGCAGGCGATAAGCATGTTAAAAATGTTATCGGGTAAAACGCATCAGGTAATGACGGCGATTGCATTGGCAAAAGAAAATTCGATATCAAGCTTAGTTTCTGTAAATGATGTTCGCTTCACTGAGATGAAAGAAAAGGATATTCTCTGGTACGTCAACACTAAAGAAGGTGTCGATAAAGCCGGTGGTTATGCGGTACAAGGTCTGGCTGCTCTGTTTATCGAGCATATAGAAGGCAGTTATTCTGGCATTATGGGATTACCCATCAGGGAAACGGGACAACTTTTATTAACAATGGATGACCAATGAGTAGTGAAATATTGATCAACGTGACGCCGAGTGAAACCCGTGCAGCTGTAGTTGAGAATGGACTACTTCAAGAAGTATTTATTGAGCGTAATGAATATCGTGGTTTAGTAGGGAATATTTACAAAGGAAAGGTGTGTCGCGTTTTACCTGGCATGCAAGCGGCTTTTGTTGAAATTGGCCTTTCAAGAGCGGCGTTTTTACATGTATCAGACATTTCAATACCTAAAGGCCAGACCGGTGATCTGAAAGAAGCCCCCAGTGTTGAGCCGACTATCAGTAGTTTATTACGTGAAGGTCAGGAGATCCTGGTTCAGGTCATTAAAGACCCAATGGGCACAAAAGGGGCGCGTCTTACCACGCAACTGTCGGTTTCATCACGTTATTTAGTGTATATGCCGGAAACGGAAGGCATTGGCGTTTCATTAAAAATTGAAACAGAGCAGGAACGTGAACGACTAAAAACCTGTTTGATTGACCTGCTAGAAGAAGGTGCCGGTGGATATATTCTGCGGACTGCAGCAGAAGGTGTATCAGAAGCTGAATTAAAGGCTGATCTCAAATTTCTTTACCGATTATGGGCGAAACTGCAAGAACGCAAACAACTCGTCAAGTGCGGCGAGCCTCTACATGAAGATCTATCGCTTGCAATGCGCGCATTACGTGATTTATTTTCTGCAGATATTGACCGAATTCGTATTGATTCTGAAGAAACATTTCATAAAGCCGTGCATTTTGCTGAGGGGTTTATGCCTGAGTGTGCCGCTCGGCTTGAGCATTACAAAGGCGATTTACCGCTATTTGATTTGTTCAGCGTGGAAGATGAAATCCAGAAAGCATTGCAGCGTAAGGTACCGTTGAAATCTGGCGGCTATCTTATTTTTGATCAAACGGAAGCCATGACAACGGTGGATGTAAATACCGGCGGTTTTGTTGGGCATAAAAATCTGGAAGAAACCATTTTCAAAACAAATCTCGAAGCTGCGCATGCCATTGCCCGCCAGTTACGGGTACGCAATCTGGGCGGAATCATCATTATCGACTTTATTGATATGGATGAAATTGGCCACCGTGAGCAAGTCTTACGTGCCTTAGAAAAAGCCATGCAGTTAGATCGGGCACGTCATAACATCAGTGCGGTATCAGAGCTTGGTCTGGTGGAGATGACACGAAAAAGAACTCGTGAAAGTTTAGGTCACATTCTGTGCGAAGCCTGTCCTTGCTGTGAAGGTAAAGGCTACACCAAAAATGTTGAAACGGTATGTTATGAAATATTCCGTGAGATTGTACGTGAGTCTAAACAGTATGAGACCAAACAGTTTCTTATTCTGGCTTCACAAGACGTGATTGACCGTCTGAATGATGAGGACTCTACGAAAGTAGCTGACTTAGAACACCATATCGGTAAGCCCATATTATTCCAGTGTGAACCGCAATATGGCCGTGAGCAGTTCAACGTGGTTCTGATGTAGGTATTTGATGCTAAAGCGCAGCCTGCATATTGCCGGACGGCAATTATTTTATCTCACCGCGATTTCGATCACGTTGGGGCTTTTATTACTGATAACCGCTATCTGGCTGTCAGATCAGGTTGCCGAGCGAAAAGATGAAATTGCCAGCTGGGCGTCTCAGCAAAGTGGTTACCCTGTAGAAATAGAAGAAGCTGGCCTGTATTGGCTGGACCTCATCCCCAAACTTGAAATTCGTCAGCTAAAGGTATTGACGAAACAAGGGGATACGCCCATTTTCCAGGCTGGCCAAGTTTATCTGGCGGTAGACGTCTTTTCATCTGTTCGCAGTGGCGAGTTGATGATAGCGGATGCCAGTATCCGTAATGCCCAACTAAAGGTAGAACATACAGCGGATGGTCAATTCCGGGTAAAAGGCTATCAGCATCAATCACAGCAACCGCTTTCTGACGATAATATCCAAACGGTTTTTAACTGGTTAACCAGACTCAAGCATTCACGTTTAGCGAATGTGCAGGTCCAGTACAAAGATGATAATGAACCTGCACTGTCTGGTCAGTACATTATCGAACAGGCATCACTACGATTTAATAACCAACAATTCATTTCTGAAGCCACGTTAGCACTCCCTGAGACTTTGGGGAATAGTCTTGAGTTATCAGCAACCGCCCAAATTAATGATGCACTAAATATTACTTCCTGGCAGGGGCTGTTACGTCTTGATGAGGTTTCTCTGGGCAAATTACTGAAAAAACGCGCATACAGAGGGTCTAAATTAGATGACGGACTATTAACCGCCACATTAAACGTACAGAAAGCAAGCCAACAAGCTTTGCTGGCGGGACTTGAGTTGGAGCTGACTGATGCTACCTTGTCTTCGTCCAAACCTGATGATGAGTTCACAGAGGTGAGCCTTGAACAGCTGATGGGGCATTTTCAACTTGATTATGCTGATAAACAGTGGCAATTACAGGGTAAACAAGTTCAAATTAAAATGGCGGGTGAAGAATGGCCCACGACTTTTTTTGATATAAAACAAGAAACAAATGGTGAATTGTCAGGAAAGGCCTCATTTATTCGTTTGAGTGACATTACTTCCCTAGCGTTATTGATGAATGACATGCCGGCTGTTTTGGTGAATACAAAACCCGCAGGTGATTTGCAAAATGTCTCTTTTGCTTATTCTGAGCAGTCAGGATTGGATAAACTTGCGATGAAAGCCAGTGGTGTTTCTTTCTTACCTTGGCAGGACTACCCAGGTGCTAATGACCTAAGTTTTTCCATTGATAAGGATAAAAATAAAGGCACACTTGAGCTGGATAGCCGAGCAAGCGCCATTTACGCTGATACCTGGCTGCCAGATTCTGTGTTGTTTGATTCGATCAAAGGCAAAATACGTTGGCATAAACAAGACAATGAGTGGGCGGTGAATACAGATGGATTACAAATCTGGAACGATGATTTAAATATTCTGCTTAGTGGCGAAGTTGAACAGATAAAGGGTGTTACCGATACCGACTTAACCTTGACATTGCAGGATATTGCCGCAAATAAATGGCGACAGTATGTGCCTAAAAGAATTTTGCCCGACGACTTTGAAAAGTGGTCAGCTGATGCTTTTCAGCAGGGTATTATTCGTTCTGGCACGATTGTGATGAAAGGTGACCCGACAGCCTTTCCTTTTGATACTGAACCTGATCAAGGTAAGTTTGATATGCAACTGAACGTCGAAGATGTTCAGTTGCATTATGGCCCTGGTTGGCCTGATTTAATGCATGTTAATGGCACAGTGGAAGGTCAGGGTAATAATTTGCTCATTCAGAGTGAGTCCGGACAGATAGCGGGTTTTAACTTTAATAAAGTTACCACCACTATCAGTAATCTCGTTAGGAGCAATCCGATTCTGAAAGTCAGTGGCATACTAAATGGTTCGACCAGTAATGCCTTAGCTTTTTTGAAAAAGAGTCCATTAAAGTCACGCTTTGGCAGTGTTGATGACTGGCTCCAGGCCAAGGGACAAAGCAATATTCAATTAGATTTAACCGTGCCATTAGTGGACCCTGATAATACCCAGGCCAAAGGTTATGTCAGTTTTAATCAAAGTGCTTTAACGACCAAAGCCATAGCAGGGCTGGAAATAGGTAATATTAATGGTCGTCTTCTGTTCAGTAATGACGGTGTATCAGCACAAAAAATCACGGCGACAGCCTTTAATGAGCCCATAGTCATTAATGCGAAAACTGAACAAGCAAAAACCTATGTTGATATCAATGGCAGAGTAGCTGTTGCAGCACTCAATAACACATGGCCAGGTGCCGTGCCTGCATTTGTCCGTGGAGAAAGTGATTATTCAACAGGAATTGCCATCAGTGAACCGAAACCGGGTAATTTTGAACTCAATGTCACAGTCACCAGTGATTTACAAGGTATTCAGATTGATGCACCCAAGCCATTGGGAAAAACGGTCTCAGAGCCTGTCCGGCTTCAGGCTGTGATGCATGAGAAAAGTGATGGCCTGATGTATAACATCCATTATGCAGACTGGTTAAAGGCTGCCATTTATGCTGATAAAAATAGTGAAATTTCTGGGCAAATTATGCTGGGCGGTCAGGCCGCTAACGAATCGCTTAGCGGTTTACAAGTCGCCGGAGTAATTAACAATCTGGATATTCAGCCATGGTTAGACTGGCAAGACAGCTTACCTGAAACAACTGGACCATCATTGCTCGATAAAATTGATAGTCTTGACATCCGGCTGGCTAAACTTCAACTGAAAGAACAGTCGCTTGATAATTTACTTATTAAAGGTAAACAAACCGATTCTAAATGGTTACTAGATTTAAGCTCACCTCAACTAAAAGGCGTTGTGAGTGTGCCGGAGGATATCAATAATTCGGCACCACTTGATGTGAGTCTTGAGTATCTTAAGCTAAACGTAAATGACGAGGATGAGAACGAGCAAGAGAAGAATAAGCAGCCGGCTGATTTATGGCCGCCTATTAAGTTGGCAATTAACTCATTGACCATTAACAATCTTGATTTGGGGCAGTTAGACCTGGAAGCACAGACAACACCAAATCAATGGATAATAAAAACTGCATCATTATCATCGGCGGCAATGAAGGCATCTGCGACTGGAGAATGGCAAAAAACGGAGTCTGGTGATCAAAGTCATTTTGTGCTGGGTATTGAAAGTGATGACTTAAAAGCATTACTCGACCATTTTAATTATCAGAAAGTGATTGCAGCTAAGCAGGTCAAAGTGAATGCTGACCTGAGTTGGAGCCATGATCCCTTGTCATTTTCTCGTCAGAGTCTAAATGGCAAATTGGATTTGTCTGTAGGTCGGGGAAGTTTGCTAGAAGTCGAACCTGGTGCTGCGGGCAGAATTTTTGGATTACTCAGCATTGCCGCTATCCCACGGCGATTATCTCTGGATTTTAGTGACCTGTTCGGTGGCGGCTTTGATTTCAGCAGTATCAAAGGCCATTTTCAGTTTGACAATGGTATCGCTTCAACCAATGATCTGACCATGCAAGGGGATTCGGCTGTGATTGAAATGAAAGGCCCTATTGATATGGTTAATCAGACCTATAATCAAGTCGTGAAAGTCACACCTAAAGTGTCGTCGACCTTGCCTATCGCTGGGGCTGTCGCCGGTGGTCCAGTGGGGCTTGGCGTAGGTACCGCCATCTTGCTGTTTGATAAAATCGCAGGCAGTGTATTGGATAGGGATGTGATTAACCTAATCAGCTATAGTTACAAGCTAACTGGACCTTGGAGTGACCCTAAACTCAATGTTATGAATCCAGCTCAGCAGTAGAATCTGATATCATGTGCCCATCCTAAACAAACGATGATTCTTTATTGATGAGCGCCTCGATTCCCGAAAAAGTTCAACAGCAACTCTTAGTTCCTGTTGGTTTAACAGACACTGATTTGGAAAATGCATTAGCAACGACAATGACCGCTGGTGTCGATTACGCCGATCTGTATTTTCAACAGTCCAGACAAGAAAACTGGGTGTTAGAAGACGGCATTATTAAAGACGGTGGTTATCATCTTGAACAAGGTGTTGGCGTCCGAGCCTGTAGTGGTGAGAAGACGGGTTTTGCTTATTCAGATGACCTGGTTTTGCCTGCTTTACAAAAGGCAGCTAAGGCGGCTCAGGCAATTTCCAGACAAGGTTCTCAACAATCTGTCGCCGTCTGGACAAAACAGCAATCTCCCGTACTGTATACCCCGGATGATCCTATCCTCGCGTTGACCGTAACTGAAAAGCTCAACTTATTACGAGAAGCAGATGCTGCAGCAAGAGCCGCTGATCCTCGTGTTAAACAAGTGAGTGTGAGTCTGGCAGGTGGTATTGATACAGTGTTGATCGCCGCAAGTGATGGCACATATGCCACGGATATCAGACCTCTTGTTCGTATGAATGTCAGTGTGATTGTTGAGCAAAATGGACGCCGTGAGCGTGGCAGTGCTGGTGGTGGTCGTCGGATGGATTATCGTTACTTCCAACAAAATAGTCTGGCTGTTAATTATGCAAAAGAAGCGGTCAGATTGGCTTTAGTTAACTTAGAAGCCGTTGCTGCTCCAGCGGGGACAATGCCCGTCGTACTCGGTAATGGTTGGCCAGGAGTTTTATTACACGAAGCCGTTGGTCATGGTTTAGAAGGTGACTTTAATCGACGAGGTACATCCACGTTCTCAGGGAAAATGGGTGAGCAGGTGGCCTCTCCTTTGTGTACTGTCGTCGATGATGGCACCATGCCGTCACGAAGAGGTTCATTGAATGTGGATGATGAAGGTGTGGAGACCCAATTCACTACCTTGATCGAAAAGGGCAAACTAACAGGTTACATGCAGGATAAGCATAATTCACGGCTTATGGGCAGCACGAGTACGGGTAATGGACGCAGAGAGTCTTACGCGCACTTGCCGATGCCTCGCATGACGAATACCTACATGCTGCCTGGTGAGCATAAAGCAGAAGAGATTATTGCATCTGTCGAGAAAGGCATTTACGCCGTTAATTTTGGCGGTGGCCAAGTCGATATTACCTCTGGCAAATTTGTTTTCTCGACAAGTGAAGCCTATCTCATTGAAAACGGTAAAGTCACCACACCTGTAAAAGGGGCAACACTCATTGGTAACGGACCAGAAGTTATGCAACGCATATCAATGGTTGCTGACGATTTGGAACTTGATACCGGTGTGGGTAACTGTGGTAAAGAAGGACAGAGTGTACCTGTAGGGGTGGGACAGCCTACTCTGAAAATTGATGCACTAACTGTTGGTGGAACAGCTTAGATTTAAAATAATGATGGAAAAAAAACATAAAGCAGTCGCCTTGATTTCAGGCGGTCTGGATTCAATGCTGGCCGTCCGGGTCATGCAAGAACAAGGTATTGAAGTAGAAGGGATTAATTTTTATACCGGTTTTTGTGTTGAAGGGCACACCCATGCCATTCGTAATCAAGATAAGAATAAACAAAAACGAAATAATGCACTCTGGGTGGCGGAGCAACTAGGCATTAAATTACATATCGTTGATGTTATTGAAGAATACAAAGAAGTATTACTGAATCCTAAACATGGTTACGGGGCGAATATGAATCCCTGCCTGGATTGTAAGATTTTCATGGTCAGCAAAGCAGTTGAGTGGATAAAAGAAAATCATCACGATGGTTTTGACTTTATTATTACTGGCGAAGTGATTGGTCAACGCCCAATGTCGCAACGTAAAGCGACCATGCCGATTATCTCTGAAGAGTCTGGTGCTGAGGATTTATTACTCAGACCGTTGTGTGCTAAAAATCTTCCTGAAACATTACCAGAGCGTGAAGGCTGGGTAGATCGTAGTAAATTGTACGATTTTCATGGTCGTAACCGTAAACCACAAATTGCTTTGGCCAAACAGTTTGGCTTAACTGATTTTGCGACTCCAGCGGGTGGTTGTTGTTTTCTCACCGACAAAAGTTACTCTGACAAGCTTGTCGATTTATGGCAAGCGCGTAATAGCAGAGAGTATGAGATGGACGATATCATGCTGCTGAAAGTGGGCAGACATATTCGTCCAAAGGCAGAATTTAAGTTGATTATCGCGCGTGATGCCGGTGAAAGTAAGTTTTTAGAAGGCTATCGAAAAGAGTTTATTAGTATTCACGCCTTAAGTCACAGTGGTCCGATGGCGCTGGTTGACGGTGAGCTTGATGAGGAACAATATGAACTCGCCGCAGCTATTGTCGCTCGCTTTGGGCAGGGTAGAATGGCGGATGAAGTTGAGTTGGATATTGCATTACCAAAACAAGGTAGTTTGCAGGTAAAAACTCCCCCACTTTCTGCGGAGCAAGTTTTACAGGAGTGGTATGTGTGAGTAAGCAAACTTTAGATGCTCGAAAGATGTTATGCCCTTTACCGGTAATAAAAGCTCAAAATCAAATTAAGCAGATGACTAAGGGCGATGAGCTGGATGTAATATGCACGGATCCTGGTGCTTTACATGATATTCCTGCATGGGCTCGCATCAATGGCCATGAAGTAATAGCCACGCAACAAAATGATGATGAACTTGTCATTACGGTTCGAGTTGGTGCGTAGCACTAATGTGGTGCGTTTATGGGTTTTTATGCACTTTATTGGTGCTTAGTGTTGGTGCAAATGCACCTAAATAGTTGATTTTTTTATGTAGTAAAAGTTGGCGTGATTTCTGCTGTATTGTGTCGCGTGTTTAGTTTGCACTACAGAAAGTGCAGTTTATAAAAATTGGAGAAGTTAAATGTCAGTCGAAAATGTGCTTCAAATGATCAAAGATGAGGATGTCAAATTTGTTGACTTCCGTTTCACCGATACGCGTGGTAAAGAACAGCATGTTTCTTACCCTGCACACACAATTGATGAAGATACCTTCACAGAAGGCGCAATGTTCGATGGCTCTTCTGTTGCAGGATGGAAAGGTATTAATGAATCAGACATGATTTTAATGCCAGATCCTGAAACAGCTGTGATGGATCCATTTATGGACGACAACACACTGATTATTCGTTGCGATATCGTCGAACCTGCAACTATGCAAGGTTATGAACGTGACCCACGAAGTGTTGCTAAGCGTGCTGAAGCTTACCTGCAATCTACTGGCCTTGGTGATACTGCTTTCTTCGGTCCTGAACCAGAATTTTTCATCTTAGATGATGTTCGCTGGGGCAGCGATATGTCTGGTTCATTCTTTAAAGTCGACTCTGATGAATCAGCATGGAATACCGAAAAAGTATTCGCTGATGGTAATAAAGGTCACCGTCCAAAAGTGAAAGGAGGATATTTCCCTGTTCCTCCTGTTGACTCACTCAACGATATCCGTGCTGCAATGTGCTTAACCATGGAAGAAATGGGCTTACCTGTTGAAGTTCATCACCATGAAGTAGCAACGGCAGGTCAGTGCGAAATCGGTGTTAAATTCAACACACTGGTTAAAAAAGCGGACGAAGTACAAATCCTGAAATACGTTGTTCACAATGTTGCTCATGCTTATGGCAAAACAGCGACATTCATGCCTAAACCTATCGTAGGTGATAATGGTAGTGGTATGCACGTTCACCAATCTTTCTCTAAAGATGGCGAAAACCAATTCACGGGTAATAAATACGGTGGTTTATCTGAAACTGCGCTTTACTACATCGGTGGTATCATCAAACATGCGCGTGCTCTGAATGCGTTTACTAACTCTTCAACAAACAGCTACAAGCGTCTTGTGCCTGGTTTC
The DNA here is from genome assembly GCF_002335235.1 of Methylophaga sp. UBA2012. NCBI lineage: Bacteria > Pseudomonadati > Pseudomonadota > Gammaproteobacteria > Thiotrichales > Piscirickettsiaceae > Methylophaga > Methylophaga sp. UBA2012. The sequence continues at coordinate 275,045 of NZ_DDCG01000005.1, forward strand.
GAAGCGCCTGTTATGTTGGCTTACTCAGCACGTAACCGTTCAGCTTCAATCCGTATTCCTTTTGTTAGTAATCCAAAAGGTCGCCGTATTGAAGTACGTTTCCCTGATCCAACCGCGAATCCATACTTAGCATTCTCAGCGATGTTAATGGCTGGTTTAGATGGTATTAAAAACAAAATCCATCCTGGTGATGCAATGGATAAGGATCTGTATGACTTACCAGCTGAAGAAGCAGCAGAAATTCCAACAGTATGTCATTCACTAGATCAAGCACTCGATTGTTTGAATGAAGATCGCGCTTTCTTGACTGAAGGTGGTGTATTTACTGATGACATGATCGATGCATACATTGCATTGAAAATGGAAGAAGTCACTCGTATCCGTATGGAAACACACCCAGTTGAGTATGACTTGTACTACAGCGTGTAATCACTTATGTGATGAAGCTAACAAAAAGCGCCTTTCGGGGCGCTTTTTTTATGGCTGTGAGTTGCGGTTAGAGACATGGTGGAATATGCTTAGCCAATGAGAGTTATATATCTGATTTTCTTGTTATTATTCAGCAGTCAGGTTCTGGCAGCTATATACCGCTGGGTAGAACCAGACGGTACAGTTGTATTTTCTGATGAAGAAAGGCCCGGTGCTGAACTGATTGAATTGCCACCTTCAGCCACGTATTCTCCACCAGAAGTTCAACAAATAAGCCAAACAGAGTCAGAAACAGATTCCTCGCCAGTACCTGATTATCAGATTTCAATTACCGCTCCAGCAGCAAATGAAAGTATTTGGGTAAATAATGGTGATGTGAAAGTCACATTGAGTATAGAGCCAGCACTGAATCCCGACAGAGGGGATGCGATTCAGGTGTATCTTGACGGGCAGGCTGTCGGTGAGCCCCAGGCATCAACCTCTTATCAATTTACTAACCTTAGTCGAGGTTCACACGAAATCACGGCAAAAATTATCAGTGCCGATGATAAAGAATTAGCCTCTGATAACATCGTATTTCATTTACACCGAGCATCTAAGCTAAATTAGCTAACGCACCGATTAATGAGAAAAAGCACGAATATCCAATGCACAGTTATGGTGCATAGGTAGTGGTAGTCTGTATTATTTTTCATTGCACCACTGAGTAAATCTGAGAAGAATTTAATGGTGTTGTTATATCAATCAATAGCTTAACTATAACCCCTTTGACAGTGCTCAAATGTGGAGCGTTTTTTGCTACCAACTGAGCATGAATATGAGTGTTACCACTATGAGCCACAATGCTTTCGCCAGCAATGATGTATTAGAAAGTTTATCTACTTCTATACTGATTCTGGACTCCGCTTTACGCGTTTGTTACATCAATACAGCCACAGAAATTTTATTTGAAATCAGTCAGCGTCAGGCTGAAAACATTCCACTACAAACCTTGTTACCTGGTGAGAGAAAATTATTTAAATCGCTTGAGCGTGTCGTCTCTAGCGGACAAGCACTGATTGAACGTGAAGTACATTTGTTTTTGCCTGCAAGTGGCGAAGTCTTGGTGGACTGCTCTATGAAAATGTTGGATGTGGATGATTCTTACGTCATCCTTGAGCTTGCACTTCTTGATTATCAACAGAGAATAACGCGGGATGAAAATCTCCACACTCAACAGCAAGTCGTTCGTGGCTTGGCTCATGAAATAAAAAACCCGTTGGGGGGCTTACGTGGTGCCGCACAATTACTTGAAAGGCAACTGGACTCTGAAGATTTAAAAGAATACACACGAATTATTATTACCGAGGCAGACCGCTTACAGAACTTGATGAATAGAATGCTGGGACCAAATCAGCAACCTGAAAAACGCCACACAAATATTCATGAGATTTTGCAACATGTTCGTCAATTAGTTGATATTGAAGTAGACGAGCGTCTTCGATTTAAAATTGATTATGATCCCAGTATTCCTGAACTGTATGCTGACTTTGACCAGCTTATTCAGATTTTTCTTAATATTGTAAGAAATGCTGTTCAAGCCATGCATGGTGTAGGTTTGATTATTCTCCGCACCAGAATTCAGCGAAATATCACCATAGAAAAACAGTATTACAAATTGGGCGTTTTAGTTGAGATTGAAGATAACGGCCCAGGTATTCCCGAATCATTACAAGATAGTTTGTTTTATCCATTGGTCACGGGTAGGGCTGATGGAACAGGACTTGGTCTGTATCTAGTTCAAAACTTAGTCCAACGCAATGGAGGAACAGTTTGCTGTTGCAGTAAACCTGGACAAACTATTTTTTCAGTAACATTTCCTTTGGAGTTTGCACGTGAACGCTAGTAGAGCGATAGCTTGGATTGTAGATGATGACCGATCAATTCGATGGGTCTTACAAAAGGCCCTGGAAGTTGTTGACATTACTGTTCGTGCTTTTGAAACCGGTGATATTGCATTAAATGAGCTAAAACAGGGACGTGAACAAAGACCAGATGTCTTGATAAGTGATATCAGAATGCCTGGTATTGATGGCTTGGAATTATTATCCGAGATCAAAGAACGTTATCCTGAACTACCGGTCATTATCATGACGGCATATTCCGATCTCGATAGTGCTGTTTCTGTCTATGAAGGTGGTGCTTTTGAGTATCTGCCAAAACCATTTGATGTTGATGAAGCGGTTGAACTGGTTCAAAGAGCAATAAGTCATAGCCGTGAACAGAATAATAAGCCTGTTGAAGATGTAAATATCAGCACAGAGATAGTCGGTGAAGCACCGGCTATGCAAGAAGTCTTCAGAGCCATAGGTCGTCTTGCCCGCTCGAATATAACGGTCATGGTGAATGGCGAGTCAGGCACAGGTAAAGAGTTAGTTGCACAGGCTTTACATCGCCATAGTCCACGCAAACATGGCCCTTTCATCGCTTTAAATATGGCCGCTATTCCAAAAGAATTATTGGAGTCAGAATTATTTGGTCATGAAAAAGGAGCTTTTACTGGTGCACATGTACAGCGAAAAGGGCGCTTTGAACAGGCTAATGGCGGTACGCTGTTTTTAGATGAA
>NZ_DDCG01000005.1:278239-288792 GCF_002335235.1 Methylophaga sp. UBA2012
CGCTTTGAACAGGCTAATGGCGGTACGCTGTTTTTAGATGAAATTGGTGACATGCCCATTGAGTTACAAACGCGCCTGTTACGTGTGTTATCGGATGGTGAATTTTTCCGAGTGGGTGGGCATAGTGCCGTCAAAGTCGATGTACGTATCATTGCGGCAACACACCAGAATTTAGAAAAATTGGTTGAACGTGGCGATTTTCGTGAGGACTTATTTCATCGCCTCAATGTGATTCGTATTCATATTCCTTCACTTCGTGAAAGACGAGAAGATATTCCTGCCCTGGTTGCGTATTTTTTAAATAAAGCAGCAAAAGAATTAAATATGTCGACCAAGTCTGTAGCCTCGGATGTCGAAATGTATTTATCCCAATTACCCTGGCCTGGTAATGTACGCCAATTAGAAAATACTTGCCGCTGGTTAACGGTGATGTCGCCCGGGCAAGTTGTTCAGATGGACGACCTGCCAGTAGAGCTTTCTACAGAAACCATAGATGCTCATAGTGGCAGACAAGGTGGAGACTGGCAGCAATTATTCAGACAATGGGCTGCTAATAAAGCCTTGACCGGGCAGGAAGGGGCTTTAGCTGATGTCGTTCCTTTGATAGAGCAACTTTTGATGGAAGTGGCTCTGGAAAAGACGGCTGGAAAACGCCAGGAAGCAGCCAAATTATTAGGTTGGGGTAGAAATACCTTAACGCGTAAATTAAAAGAAAATTAGAATAAGACTTGCGTGCCTATGAAGTGGTATGTATAATGCATTGCTTAATCAGGTGCGGGGTGGAGCAGCCTGGTAGCTCGTCGGGCTCATAACCCGAAGGTCGTTGGTTCAAATCCAGCCCCCGCTACCAAACTGAATATAGAAGCTCAAAACAATTTATTGTTTTGAGCTTTTTTATTGGGTCATTAATACAACGTCCCATAGCGTTGCAGAGCATCTTCTTTGCTGATGAATTCAGCACTAATCAATTCCCAATGTTGTTCGCTATCCATAACGATGTTGCAGCCGAGTGCCTGGCTGTGGCCATTTTCCAAAGCAAACATTGACCGACCAGCTTGTCGGACAGTGGAGAAGTAGCGGTCTAAACTCAGGTCAATCGTTTTTTCGGGGTGGGTGTTTTCAACATAAATTCGCAGTCCTCCTCGTTGTGTACAATCACTACTGGTATCTTTGTCTTCAAGCGTTTTAAAGACAATAAAATCAGCAGCAGCGTTGTCATCGGCTAGAGCGACTTGGCCGGCGATATTGATAGATGAGAAAAATAAAATGAAAATTGATGCTAATGATTTCATAAAGCGTTTTCCTGCTGTTTTTTTCATTTGGAAGTTGACTCACTCGGTTATGGATAGTTTTGTGATTGAAAATAAAAGGTATATTTCATATTGATTGAATCCTTTTTTTCATGATCTAAAAATGACAAGATATTGAGCTAAAAGTGAGAGAAAGCAGTTTAAGTTGCTGTGCTGGGTAGGTATCTGTTAATATTCTGTGCTTTCTGGAGAGTTATCAGTACTGGGGACATGTGTATTCCGGCGCAGATACTTATGGCAGAGCGGTGAACATCAGCCGCATGACAATATTTTGAATTCCGGGCCCCTGTATGGGGTTTTTGTTTTTCTGGAGAATTGATTTAGGCTGAGAGGCTTAATACATACTTTATGGCCATTACTGATCAGATTGAACAACTTGTTGAGTCGTCGATAGAGACGCTCGGATACGAATTGGTAGGCGTTGAATATATTCAAGGCGGCCCTGATCCGATCTTGCGTATCTACATCGATGCTGAACAGGGTATTGGTATAGAGGACTGTGAAAGGGTTAGCCATCAGGTGAGCGGTATCCTTGATGTTGAAGAACCTATCCGTAGCGCCTATTTGCTGGAAATATCCTCACCAGGATTTGATCGACCTTTATTTAAGGCTCGGGACTTTGAAAGATTTAAAGGTGCTGAAGCGAAAATATCCATGAAATTACCGGTCAATGGCCGACGCAATTTTAAAGGTATTTTAGAAGGCTTTAGTGATGGTGACATCTTAATAGAAGTGGATGGTGAGGTGTATGCCTTACCTTTGGCAAAGTTAGCAAAAGCAAGACTTGTTGCCTAAAAAAAGCGTATTATTAGCGGTTAATAATTGAATACTGAGCTGGATTGGTCTGCTACGTAATCCACTGGGGGCGTGATGAATAACAAAGAAATTTTATTGGTTGTCGATGCCATGTCTAATGAAAAAGGCGTGGGTAAGGAAGTCATTTTTCAGGCAATTGAAGCGGCGTTAGCAATGGCTACGCGTAAACGCTATGACATGGCATTGGATGCACATGTGCAAATTGATCGTGTCACAGGTAATTACGAAACTTTCCGTCAATGGCTGATTGTAGAAGATGAAGACTACCAATCACCAGAGACAGAAATTACCATAGAAGATGCTCAAGAGAAAAAAGCAGATGCAGTTGTTGGCGATTACATCCGTGAGCCGATGGAGTCTGTAGAGTTTGGTCGTATTGCGGCGCAAACTGCAAAACAAGTTATTGTTCAAAAAGTACGTGAAGCTGAGCGTGCACAAGTGGTCGATCAGTATCGTGAAAAAGTCGGTCAGATGATCCACGGTACAGTTAAGCGTGTAGAACGCGGTAATGTCACCTTGGATCTAGGTGGCAATGCTGAAGCATTCTTACCTCGTGAAGAAATGATTCCACGTGAAAGTTTCCGGACCGGTGACCGAATTCGTGGTTATTTAAAAGAAATCAGACCAGAAGGTCGTGGCCCTCAACTTATTGTAAGTCGTGTTGCACCTGAGTTGTTAATTGAACTTTTCCGTTTGGAAGTCCCTGAAATCAGCGATGGCATGATTGAAATCAAAGGTGCTGCTCGTGATGCCGGTTTGAGAGCTAAAATAGCTGTATTAGCGAAAGAGTCTCGAATTGACCCGGTTGGTGCCTGTGTTGGTATGCGTGGCTCACGTGTACAGGCTGTGACCAATGAGTTGGCTGGCGAACGTGTTGATATTATTCTCTGGGACCAAGATGTTGCTCGTTTTGCGATTAATGCAATGGCTCCTGCAGAAGTGTTATCTATCGTTGTAGATGAAGATGCACATAGCATGGATATTGCAGTTGAAGATGCACAATTATCACAAGCAATTGGCCGTGGTGGTCAAAATGTACGTTTAGCTAGTCAGTTAACCGGTTGGGAACTCAATGTGATGTCAGCATCTGATGCTGATAAAAAAGCAGAATCAGAAATCGGTGCTCTGATCAAAACATTTATGGCGGATTTGGATGTCGATGAAGATGTCGCGTTAATCCTGGCTCAGGAAGGTTTCTCTTCGCTTGAAGAAGTGGCTTATGTGCCTGAACATGAAATGCTAGATATTGAAGAGTTTGATGCAGATATCGTCGCTGAACTGCGTTCAAGAGCTAGAGATGTTCTATTAACCCGAGCGATTGCTAGTGAAGAACAACTTGAATCGGCCGAACCCACACAAGAGTTGATTGATATGGAAGGTATGACACGAGATCTCGCGTTAACCTTAGGAAGTAAAGGTATCACTGATCTTGATGATTTAGCTGAGCTTGCTGTTGATGAGCTAGTTGAAATAGGTGATATGGATGAAAAGCAAGCTGCTGCACTTATCATGAAAGCCAGAGAATCGTGGTTTGCTGACGAACAAACAGATGCAGGGGAGTAACCAATGAGTGACATGAGGGTTAAGGACCTAGCTGGCACAGTCGGAATTACAGCTGAACGCTTGGTCGAACAGCTGAACGAAGCAGGGATTAACGTCTCAAAGCCTGATGATTTCATCACCGAAGATCAAAAACAGACGTTATTACAATTCTTGCAACAGCGTCATGGTAAATCTGGCGATGGTGAAACTACCACACCGAAGAAAATTACACTGAAACGTAAGTCTGTCAGTGAAATTAAATTAGGTGGTGCTGCTCGTGGCGGTAAAAGTGTCAGTGTAGAAGTTCGCAAAAAGCGAACCTACGTAAAACGTGATGAAGTTGAAGATACAGCCAATAACGCTGAACAAACACCTCAATTGAGTGTGGCTGAACAACAAGCTGCAGAGGTAGCGAGGCTTGAGGCTCTTCGCTTAGAAGAAGCTAAGCGTCGTCAGCAAGAAGACGAAGCGCGGCGTTTACGAGAGTCAGAGGAAGAAGCCGCTGCAGTGGCTGCTGCTATTGAAGCAGAAAATAGAGCTTCAGAAGAAGCGAAACTAGCAGCAGAAGAAGAGAGAAAAGCCCTGGAAGAAGAAGCTAAATCTAAGAAAGCTGAAAAAGCAATTGAAGAAAAAGTGAATCCTAAACCAAAGCAAACAACAGAAAAAACGTTATCGGCCTCACAGCTCGCTCATAAAAAGCTTGAAGAAGCCGATGCGAAACGCCGTGCTGCTAACCTAGCTCGAATAGAAGCTGAAAAGGCACTTGAAGCCAAGAAAAAAGCGCGCGAAGAAGAAGAGGCTTTAGAAAAAGAAAAAGAAAAAGCTCGAGCCGCAGCCGCTGAAGCTCAAGCCAAAGAGCAGAAAGCCGGTGTGCGTAAAACTAAAGATGCCGAAGCGAAACATAATCGTGATAAGTCTGGCCGTAAAGGTGGTCGTAACGATGATGATTTCGAGCGTAAAGAGCTCCATGTGACCGAAGGTAAAGGTGGTCGTCGTAAGAAGAAAAAAGGCGGCGGTGCATCTAAAGTTTCTGTCAGTAAAGATCAGGAACATGGTTTTTCTAAACCAACGGCGCCTGTTGTTCGTGAAGTGAATGTACCTGAAACGATTAGTGTTTCTGACTTGGCTCTACGAATGTCAGTTAAAGCCGCTGAAGTGATTAAAACCCTTATGGGGCTTGGTACGATGGCGACGATTAATCAGGTCCTGGATCAGGATACGGCGATTATCGTTGTTGAAGAAATGGGCCATATTGCGAAACCGATTCTGGAAAATGAAGTTGAACAAGCGCTTCAAGTTTCCGATGAGAATCAGGGCGAAGCTGTTCCAAGAGCACCGGTTGTTACCGTTATGGGTCATGTTGACCATGGTAAAACGTCATTGCTGGACTATATCCGTCGCACTAAAGTAACTTCTGGCGAAGCGGGTGGTATTACACAACATATCGGTGCTTATAAAGTCGAAACCAGCCGTGGACAAATTGCTTTCCTTGACACACCTGGCCATGCTGCTTTCACTGAAATGCGTTCTCGCGGTGCTAAAGTGACGGATATCGTTATCTTGGTTGTTGCCGCTGATGATGGTGTTATGCCGCAAACAATTGAAGCTATTCAGCATGCGAAAGCGGCTGAATCAATGATCATTGTTGCTGTGAATAAGATCGATAAGCAAGACGCTAATCCAGAACGTGTTAAACAGGAGCTGGCTAATCATGAAGTCATTCCTGAAGACTGGGGTGGTGATGTGCAATTTATTCCTGTCTCTGCATTGACAGGCCAGGGAATTGAAGACCTACTGGAAGCAATTTCTATTCAGGCTGAAGTGATGGAACTGAAAGCACCTGAAGAAGGTCCTGCACACGGTACGGTTATTGAGGCTCGTCTGGATAAAGGTCGTGGTACGGTCGTAACTGTTCTGGTACAGCAAGGTACGCTAAATAAAGGCGATATCGTTGTCGTAGGTCAGGAGTATGGTCGTGTCCGGGCTATGTTTAATGAAACAGGTGAACAGCTGAATCATGCTGGTCCATCAACACCAGTAGAGTTGCTTGGTTTATCCGGTACTCCAGCAGCAGGTGATGAGCTTCAGGCTGCACCAGATGATCGTACCGCACGCGAAATTGCTAACTTCCGTCAAACCAAAGCCAGAGAGCAAAAAATGGCTCAACAGCAAGCGGCTAAATTGGACGAAATGTTCAATAAGATGGAAGAAGGTGACGTTAAAACCCTCAATGTGGTTATTAAAGGTGACGTGCACGGTTCTGTTGAAGCGGTTAGTCAGGGACTACAAAAACTGTCTACTGATATGGTTAAAGTCAGAGTGGTTGGCTCAGGTGTTGGTGGTATTAATGAAACCGATGCTCAACTTGCGGCCGCATCTGATGCGATTCTGATTGGCTTTAACGTTCGTGCCGATAATGCAGCGCGAAAAGTGATTGCTGAAAAAGGTCTGGACGTTCAGTACTTCAGCATTATTTACGACTTGCTTGATGTCGTGACTAAAGCGATGACTGGCATGCTTGAACCTGTATATAGAGATGAGATCATTGGTCTGGCTCGAGTTGATGATGTATTCAGATCGCCTAAGTTTGGTGATATTGCCGGTTGTTTGGTTGTTGAAGGTACGGTTAAACGTAATAACCCAATTCGTGTACTACGTGACAATGTCGTTGTTTACGAAGGTGAACTCGAATCATTACGTCGTTTCAAGGATGATGTTAACGAAGTGAATGCGGGTACCGAATGTGGTATTGGTGTGAAAAACTACAAAGACGTTAAACCTGGCGACCAGATTGAAGTCTATGAACGTGTATTGATGAAACCGACTCTGTAATGGCAAGAGAATTTAGTCGTACAAATCGCTTTAGCGAAGTCATAATGAGAGAACTCGCGTTGATGCTTCAACGCGAGATTTCTGATCCACGTGTAGGTATGGTCACCGTCTCACATGTCGATGTCACTTCAGATCTGAAATATGCCAAAGTCTATGTAACGCGTTTTAATGGTTTCGAAGACGAGCAAGATATTAAAGAATGTCTGGCAGGATTAAATAGTGCATCTGGTTATCTGCGCAGAGGTCTGGCGGGCCGCGTTAAACTCAGGAATATGCCTGAACTTCAGTTCTTCTACGATAAAACCTTAGAACATGGTTTTCATATGGACGATCTCATTGCCAAAGCAAATGCTGATATTCGTCGGGAAGACGAAGACTAATTTATTCAGCAATGGCAAGACGACATAAAAAAGGCCGGGATATCACCGGTATTGTGATCATTGATAAACCTACTGGTCACAGTTCAAACCATATTCTTCAACGCGTTAAACGACTGTTTGATGCAAAAAAAGCAGGTCATACAGGGAGTCTTGACCCGCTAGCAACAGGTGTTTTGCCGGTCTGCCTGGGCGACGCTACCAAATTATCCAGTTATTTATTAGATGCTGATAAACAGTATCTGGTGACTTGCCAATTAGGCATTGTCACTGACAGTGGTGATTCGGATGGCAATGTCATCAATGAAATGCCTGTGCCAGAATTTAACGAAGCCACATTAAGCCAGGTCACCCAGCAATTTCTAGGCGAAATCGAACAGGTTCCGCCCATGTTTTCTGCTCTAAAACATCAGGGCCAGCCGTTATATAAGTTGGCAAGACAAGGTATTGATGTTGAGCGAAAAGCGCGCCGCATTTATATTTATGCTATCGATATAATCGATTGCCAGTCTGACAGCTTCACCTTATCCGTACGCTGTAGCAAAGGTACTTATATTCGTACCTTAGTTGAAGATATTAGCCATGCTTTAGGAACCGGTGGGCATGTCATCATGTTAAGAAGAACAGCGGTAGCAGGCTATGATTTATCAGAAGCGATAACCGTTGAAACCTTGCAGGAAATGGCCGACAAAGATGGTTTTGTAACATTAGATGCCAGCTTGCAGCAGGCTGAAGATGCTTTACCTGACTGGCCTGCAATTGTGCTTGATGAAGAGGGCACAAAAAGTATCGGTTTTGGGCAATCGGTCACTGTGCAAACACCCTTTAAAAGCGCAAATGTCAGATTATTTAATATGAATAATCAATTTCTCGGCCTAGGTGAGATGTCAGCAGAGGGAGTAGTAGCACCGAAGCGATTATTCGCGAATGCGGTGTCTTAACTTACGCCTTGTTTCGTATTAAGAAAGTCGGTAGAATTCCTACCTCAAAAAGGTTGGCTGTTCTGGTGTGAAGTCGCTGGGGCAGTTCAGAATTTAACTAGTAGCGAAAGCTATATAAAGTTGGAGTATTTAATGTCTATTTCTGCACAACAAAAGAAAGAACTTATCACTAAATTTGCTCGTTCAGAAGGTGATACTGGTTCTGCTGAAGTACAAGTTGCTTTATTAACAGCACGTATTACAAACTTGTCAGAACATTTTAAAACAAACATTCACGATCATCATTCACGTCAAGGTCTGTTAAAAATGGTTAGCAGCCGTCGTAAAATGTTGGACTATCTGAAAAAGACAGATATCGAACGTTACCGTGCACTGATTGCTGAATTAGGTTTACGTCGCTAAGTTGATTTTGGTGACTCAGAATATGCAGCCAATGTGGCCGGTCAATTCGGCGACCTCAAGGCAGGATATATAAAATATGCCCCTGAAGCTATAACGGTTTCAGGGGCATATTCATTTTTAGATTTATGAATTCATATCAGTTGTGGAACGGGTCCATAACTGACAACAGAGAAGAGAAGGAAAAAAGAGTGAACTCAGTAAAAAAGACAGTTCAATACGGCCAGCACACATTAAGTTTAGAAACGGGGAAAATTGCACGCCAAGCGGGTGGTGCAGTTATCGCAAGTCTTGGTGAAACAGCAGTTTTAGTCACCGTTGTCGGTAAAAAAGAGGTTAAACCAGGCCAGGACTTTTTTCCATTAACAGTTAATTATCAAGAACGTGCTTATTCAGCTGGTAAAATCCCTGGTGGCTTTTTCAAACGTGAAGGACGTCCAACAGAAAAAGAAACACTGACTTCACGTCTGATTGACCGTCCTCTTCGCCCATTATTCCCAAATGGCTTTATCAATGAAGTTCAGGTTGTAGCCACAGTGATTGGTCTGGATCCAGAAATTGATCCTGATATTCCTGCAATGATTGGTGCATCTGCTGCCTTAGCTATTTCTGGTATCCCATTTAATGGTCCATTAGGTGCTGCGCGCGTAGGTTATATTGATGGCGCTTATGTTTTAAATCCAAATAAATCACAACTTGATAACAGCGCGTTGGATTTGGTTGTTGCGGGTACTGAGTCAGCCGTATTAATGGTTGAATCTGAAGCCTCTGAACTGCCTGAAGAAGTGATGCTGGGTTCAGTTATGTTCGGTCATCAGCAAATGCAAACAGCGATGGACTTGATTAAAGCATTGCAAGCTGAAGCGGGCAAACCTGCATGGGACTGGACGGCACCAGAGAAAGACGAAACCTTGTACAACATGGTTAAAGAACAAGCCTATGCTGGTATTCAAGCGGCATACGCGATTAGCGACAAACTGGCTCGTCTGGATGAACTGAGCAAAGTTAGAAACGCGGCTGTTGAAGCACTGGTCTCTGATGAGTCTGAATATGATGAAGAAGAGGTGAAAGGTGTTTTCTCCAAGCTTGAAAAAGAATTAGTTCGCGGCAGAATTATTGCTGGTGAACCACGTATTGATGGCCGTGATACTGCCAGCGTTCGTCCTATCTTTGTCGAAACAGGCCTGGTTCCACGTGTTCATGGTTCTGCATTATTCACTCGTGGTGAAACGCAGGCTATTGTCATCGCGACATTAGGTGCAGAGCGTGATGCTCAAACGATTGATGCGGTTGAAGGTGAATACCGTGATCGTTTTATGTTGCATTACAACTTCCCTCCTTACTGTGTAGGTGAAACCGGTATGGTGGGTTCGCCAAAACGTCGTGAAATTGGTCACGGTAAATTGGCGAAACGTGGCGTGCAAGCAGTTATGCCAACTGCAGCTGAGTTCCCCTATGTGGTTCGTGTGGTCTCTGAAATCACTGAATCAAACGGTTCAAGCTCAATGGCCTCTGTTTGTGGTACTAGCTTGGCATTGATGGATGCTGGTGTACCTATCAAAGCGCCTGTTGCTGGTATCGCGATGGGGTTAATCAAAGAAGAAAATGGTTACGCTGTTCTGACAGATATCTTGGGTGATGAAGATCACTTGGGCGATATGGACTTTAAAGTGGCTGGTACTGAAAAAGGTGTTACAGCGCTGCAAATGGATATCAAGATCGAAGGTATCAATGAAGAAATCATGCGCACTGCATTAGCACAGGCACGTGATGGTCGTATGCATATCCTGACAAAAATGAATGCGGTCATTTCTTCACATCGTACTGAAATGTCTGAGTTTGCACCTCGCATCATCACCATTAAAATCAATGCAGATAAAATTCGCGATGTTATTGGTAAAGGTGGTGCTACTATCCGTGCAATTACCGAAGAAACAGGCGCTACAATCGATATCCAGGATGACGGTACCGTGATGATCTTCTCTTCTGATTACAATGCCGGACAACAGGCATTACGCCGAGTAGAAGATATTACAGCTGAAGTTGAAGTTGGCAAGATCTATGAAGGTCGCGTCGCTAAATTAATGGACTTTGGTGCGTTTGTCACCATTCTGCCTGGTAAAGATGGTCTGGTACATATTTCTCAAATTTCTGAAGAACGTGTTGAAAATGTGTCGGATAAACTCTCTGAAGGCGATTTAATCCAGGTGAAAGTTCTGGAAGTTGATCGCCAAGGCCGTATTCGTTTAAGTATGAAAGCGGTTAATGAAGAAACAAAAGAAGAAGAATAAATTTTTCTTTAATGTGTTCTGAAAAAGCCCCGCAATGCGGGGCTT
>NZ_DDCG01000017.1:0-58807 GCF_002335235.1 Methylophaga sp. UBA2012
CACGCTGTACAGAAGCAAAGTCGAGCCCTTCATCACTGGCACCAGAATTGACGGATGAAGCCGCACTACCGCCAAGTCCGATTAACATGGCTGGACCACCCAGTACAATTAATTGTACGCCCGGATCCATAATGCCTTTTTCAACATGCTGTGGACGGATAGAGCCCATTCCACCGGCAACCATAATCGGTTTATGGTACCCACGTACTTCAAAACCATTATCCGTCGGCACCTGCACTTCATAAGTACGGAAGTAACCGCACAGATTGGGACGACCAAATTCATTATTAAAGGCGGCCCCACCCAAAGGACCATCAATCATGATTTCACGAGCAGAGGCCATACGAGCCGGTTTACCGTAAGGTGTTTCCCAAGGTTGTTCAAAACCAGGAATTTCCAGATTGGAAACAGAAAACCCGGTTAAGCCTGCTTTCGGTTTTGAACCCCGTCCTGTTGCACCTTCGTCACGGATTTCACCACCTGCACCAGTGGATGCACCAGGGAATGGAGAGATGGCCGTAGGATGGTTATGCGTTTCCACTTTCATCAGGATGTGCTGAACTTCACCTTCATAATGATAATGGCCAGTCGCCATGTCCACCTGAAACCGATGACTTCTTGGGCCTTCAATTACAGATGAGTTGTCACTATAGGCTTTCACAACCCCTTCCGGATGAAGATCATGGGTGTTGCGGATCATATTGAATAAGGTATGAGGCTGGGTCTCGCCATCAATGATCCAGTCAGCACGGAAAATTTTATGACGACAATGCTCTGAGTTCGCCTGAGCAAACATCATTAATTCAATATCGTTGGGATTACGGTCTAATAAGGTGAAGTTTTCAAAAAGATAATCAATTTCATCTTCGGCTAAAGCCAGGCCCATTTGCTGATTAGCCAGCACCAATGCTTCACGGCCACCATTGAGAATATCGACACTGACTAATGAACGTGACTCACCATGCATGAATAAACGATCGGTTTCATCGACACTTTCAAACACCGTCTCGATCATACGGTCATGTAAGAAACTAGCAACGCGATTTTTCTGGTGTTGACTGAGTGTTTCAGAGGATTCAACAAAAAAAGCAACGCCCCGCTCAACACGTTCAACATTTTTCACACCACTGTTAATGGTGATATCGGTGGCTTTGCTTGACCAGGGTGAAATAGTGCCGGGTCTTGGTGTCACCAGGAAAAAGCTTTCATTGTCTTTTGCTTCGCTTTCGCGCGCTTCTGCTTCAAGCAGGGTTTCAAGAATCTGATGCTCCGCCGAAGGCAAAATACATTCATCATCAATTTCAATAAAATAACGAAACTCAGTTCTAACAGCCGTGACAACAGGCACTTCAGCCTGAATGCTGTTTAGTAATTTCTCCAGACGGAAAGCAGAAAAAGCCGGGCGGCCAATCAATTGCAGCATGCGGATCCCAATTCAAGATAAACTAAAGCGATAATGATACTTTATGTAAGGTTTAACGCCCAAATAAAATCCGCTGGAAATCATAATGAATGTAGCTGTTCACAATCGACCGGGGCCAATTCGTCAATTAATGGCGATGGTATACGACTTCTTACTTTTACTATCCGCCTTATTATTCGCCGCTATTATTCCGGTTGCGCTAAATGGTGGTGAAGCCATTACACCGGGCAATGTGTTTTTTTTATTATATTTACTGTCAGTGTGTTTTTTATTCTATGGCTGGTTCTGGACTCATGGAGGACAAACCCTCGGTATGCGAGCATGGAAAATAAAACTTATTAGCTTAACTACACCGTCAATCTCTTGGAAACAGGCAGCCATACGTTTTAGTTTAGGCGTTATATCCTGGCTCTGTCTGGGCTTGGGATTCTGGTGGCAATGGCTAAGTAAAGATAAACAAAGCTGGTATAACCAAATAGCAAAAACCTCTCTTATTTTTGTCAAGGAATAAGCCGAACAACATAAAGTTGTTTTTAGCATGGCTTTTTTTTGTATTCATGCCTAGAATTGGGTTCAACACAGCTTAAGGAACAAGGCTGATGACATGGATAAGCATCAGAATCCTCATCACTTTATTGTTTCTGGTATCGCAAGATCTACCAGCTCAAAATGTTATTGCCAACGTTCAGGTTGAAACCAAGCAATTAAGCAAAACCACTGCTCGTTCGATCTTTGCCATGCGAGTTCATCAATGGTCTGATGGCACACCAATCAAAGTCTTCGTTCTTCAAGATCAGAACCCTACGCATAATGAGTTTTGTAAGTCTATATTGGGCATGTTTCCATACCAGCTCAGACGAATTTGGGACCGGCAGGTTTTTTCTGGAACAGGCGCTGCTCCCGTAGTCGTTAACTCCGAACAGGAAATGCTTAATGCTGTTGCCAGTACGGAAGGGGCAATTGGCTATATCAGTTTGGACAACGCTGATACACACGAAGGTATTCAAATGATTAAGGTGGACTTATGAGAGTAATACTACTATCCATCTTTCTCAGCATTTCGACAGCTGCGATTGCCGATGATGATACACCTTGGTTTGAACGGATCGTGTTACACGGTTTTGCATCTCAAGGTTACATACATACAACTGACAATCATTTTTTTGGTCCGAGTGATGAGGGTAGTTTTGAATTCACTGAAGTTGGTATCAATGGCAGCTTGAGTCTCAATCCCAAACTCAGGCTATCTGCCCAACTATTGTCCAGACAAGCAGGTAGATTTGATAACGGCTCGCCACGACTTGATTATGGCTTAATTGATATTTCCCTGTATTCCTCTACCAGCTACTCTTCTGGACTCTACATCGGCAGAATCAAAAACGAAATTGGTTTGTATAACGAAACGCGGGACGTGGCTCATACAAGAAGCGCTATATTCCTACCTCAAGTGATTTATTTCGATAAAGTCAGAAACACCATTATGGCAGCCGATGGTGTGCACTTTTATAACAACCTTGATCTAGATAGCGGTACAGTCTTTATGGAAGTAGGCACAGGCTATACCCTGGCAGATAAAAATGTTGAATATGCCTATATGGGTGATGACTGGGCAGGCTCAATCCAAAACGATAAATTGGGTATCTTCGGAAAACTCCTTTATGAGCATAATGGCGGTCAATGGATATATTCAATCACTGGGACAAGAGTCACGCTCGATTTTGATGCTGGTGCGAGTGACCGCGTACCCTTTCCTATCGGTCCGGGAATGAATTCAGGCGAAATTGAAATCGATTATACCGTCCTCTCAGGTCAATATAACGGTGAGAAATGGCAGTTTACCAGTGAAGTTGCCTTTGAAAATGTTGATTATATTGATATCGGTGGTCCCGTATCACAGATGAATATTAATTCCATTGGTTATTACTTACAGGCAAATTACAATTTTACGCCTGCATGGCAAGCCTTCATCCGTTATGAAGAATTCCAGCTAAATAAACATGACTGGAACGGAAAAAAAGCAGCTAGACAAAACCGCATCAATAGTCAGCAACTGGCTGCAAATGGGATCAATCGAGCCCCCGTTCCAGCACATGAATATTATTCAAAGAGTTGGGTGTTAGGTGGACGCTGGCATATTTCACAAAACTTAATGCTTCGGACCGAGTATCACATTGTGGAGGGTGTAGCGACACTATCACCACGGGAAAACGATGTGACAGATACTAATAAAAGGTGGGATATGTTTGCTGTATCTCTGTCATATCGGTTTTAGTGCTACAGATGAATACTAGCAACCCATTTTTAAGTATTCGATGGAAAGCTGGTTTATTTTTCAGTTCTATTTTATTGGTTTTTCTGTTGATTTTTCATGTCATTATTTACTGGAACGTTCAGCAAAAATTTGTTTTTTTTCGTTCTCAGTTACAGGAGCAATATCATCAACAGCTGCTCGGACAAATCACGACCACACGAGATCAGCTACAACGACTCGCTGAGTTGCTTATTTCGCCTGATACCACGCAACAAGCAGCATCAGGAAAACACAAAGATATTTTAGAGCGTATTCAGCGTTACCGCAGTGACCTTGAACTGAACTGGGATGTCTCCCAAGTACAATTGTTTGATAGTACTGGTCGAAACCTAGGTGGATGGGGTCCGCCCACACCAAAATTCATAAAATCAATTATTACACTCACCGCAGAAACTGAACTAGCTCAGAATCAACTCAACTGTGAAGTCAGTTGCAAACAATACCTCTTATTACCTATTCTGGCGGATAGCCCGACTAATCATGTCTTAGTGCTGGGCTATAATCTGACGCAATCATTGTTGGATTTTCGGGCACAAACGGGTGCCGATATTGCCATTATTTCTGATCAGTCCAACACACAGGAGTTACGTCAAGCTGATACATCGCTCTGGGAGCGTCATCTCAATGTACTCACCTCATTCAATAGCAATATCGCTTATTTAAGATATCTAGCAAAACATTATCGTTATCAAGACATTGATCACGATAAATTGATCTTACGCGATTCGAATTTACCGGTTGAATTTCAGTTTGTTAAGCTCAAACAAGTGAGCAATGTAGTACTGGTGATAATCGATAATATCGCTAATCAGCAACATGAGCTTAGCAGCCTTACTTATAGGACCATTGCCTGGTCACTTATTGGCTTAATCGCCATTGGTGGCAGTCTATTCTTACTATTATCAGCGCCACTGAGGCGATTATCAGCAGTCTCCAAAGCCCTGCCTCTTCTGGCCGAGAAAAAATACCTTCAAGTCAGAAATATGCTGAATCATACATTGCCAAGACGTTACATTGATGAGCTGAATATCCTTGAACAGTCTGCCATAGTACTTTCAGAACAACTGGAAGATCTGGAAAGCTCTGTTAACAAGCAGACAGATTCACTCAATAAGCGGACACAAGAGCTGATACAAGAAAGGGATTTTGTCAGTAATCTGATAGACACAGCCCAGTTAATCATTATTACATTGGATAAAAATCACTGTATCTCTAGCTTCAATGAACTTGCGACCCGCATCACCGGCAATCTAGCAAGTGACGTATTAAATCAGTCATTTGAACAATTTTTTCATCCCTCTGATTGGCAGAGGGTCCATCAATCACTTCAGCAACTGTCCAATCATGGTGAAAAGATAGTTCACATGGAATCCGATATTCTCTCAACTGATGGACAGAGCCATACTATCTCTTGGATACATTCTAATTTTCGCGTGCCCACCAATAATGCTGTGATTCTCTCAGTAGGCATCGATATAACAGAAAAAAAACAAAATGAGACGGAGTTACGCTGGCTTGCAACCCATGACCCATTAACTGAACTCTATAATCGAAAAAAACTGAAGAATCAGTTTGAACACATTCTTAAACAAACAATTTTCAATGACCAACAGGGTATTTTACTGGTGCTCGATTTAGATCATTTCAAAGATATCAATGACAGTTGTGGTCATAATATTGGTGACCAATTACTCAAGAATGTAGCAAGAGCCCTCACTGAGGTCAGTCGTGATAAAGATGTATTAGCGCGATTAGGCGGTGATGAATTTGCCATCATTTTGCCTGAAACTGATTTAAATACTGCTATTATTCTGTGTGAACAAATCAGTGCAAGATTACATACTCTGCACTTTGAATTTGAACAAGTTCGCTACAGCATTTCTTCCAGTATCGGCATCGTGCCTTTTCCACTCAATGAGTTCAATGTGGATCGCCTCTTAAGCAGTGCAGATTTGGCGATGTATCAAGCGAAGTCACATGGTAAAGACACATGGCGGCTGTTTACTCATGACGACATGCTAGGAAAACAACTCCAGGAACGTATGCGTTGGAAACAGAAAATAGAAGATGCATTGTCAGACGACCGTTTTATACTCTATTTCCAACCTATCATGCAGATTCAAACCCAAGCGGTGAGTCATTATGAAGTGCTGCTACGCATGCTAGATGAGGATGGTGAAATACACAGTCCAGGCATGTTTATTGAAATTGCTGAACAATCAGGCTTAATCCACCGAATCGATCACTATGTATTAGAAAAAGGCATTGCCAAACTAGCGGATCTGGAACAACAAGGCATAAACATCACTTTATCATTGAACTTATCTGCCCACGCAATGCTTGATGCTGATCTTATACCGCTCTTAAAACATCTTTTAGAACAATATAATGCCAGTCCAGATCATTTATTATTTGAATTGACAGAAACGGCAGCCGTCGCTGATATTAATCAAGCACGTGTATTGATGAATGAAATGCGTGATTTAGGTTGTCGATTCTCTATAGATGACTTCGGCTCTGGCTTTGCCTCGTTCCGTTATTTGCGAGAACTACCTGTTGATATGGTGAAAATTGATGGCATGTTTATCACCCATATCACAGAAAATAATGATGACAAGCTATTTGTGGAAGCCTTGGTTTCTGTAGCCAAAGGCATGGGAAAAAATACGGTGGCAGAGTTTGTTGAGAGTGCTGAGATTCTCGAAGTTTTGGCTGAACTTGGTGTCGATTATGCTCAGGGATATTACATTGGAAAGCCCCAGCCCACGTTACTTGATGGACCAATAACGTTCGTTCAGTGAGTCAGGCGTGTTATACCTATCAGCTTATTATTGTCGTCAAACTCAATGGAAAACAAACCATTCACGCCTCTGCTATCAACGAACTGACGAATATTTTCAGCAGGGAAACTTAATCTTTGTCCCGTTTCAGCAGTAACGATGACCGTTTTGGCCATGCCTTGATAATAACGAAGCGCTTGTTCAGGAGTAAGATGCATTCGAAAGCGTAATCGGGTCATTGCAGTTATCTTCTACACTAAATAGTCACCTAGTGCTTGTATCAGCTGTGACAACATCGCGTTTTTCGCCATCTCAGAATAAGGCTCGGCCTGTCCTATACCCCAGACCGGTTTTGGCCAAGTAGCATCCGTTTTAAAGCGAGCAATATGATGAATATGCAGTTGTTCAACCATGTTTCCCAAAGCTGCAATATTCATTTTATCGGCTGAAAATAAAACCGACATAGCCTTGCTCACAAAACTGGACTCGATCGACAAACGCTGCTGCTCTTGCTCAGTCAGCTGATAAATCTCAGCTTTATTTTCACGTTTCGGCACCAGTATCAACCATGGATAGCGCATATCGTTCATTAACAGTACTTCGCACAGTTCAAACTCGCCAATCCGGATAGTATCTTGTTTTAATTGTGGATGAAGCTCATACATTATTATGCTGCCAGATATTTTGTGACGATTTCATAAACATCGGCGGATAAGTCTTTTTGCGCAGCAATCTCTTCCAATGACGCTTTCATTAATTCTTGACGCTCAACATCATAACGACGCCATGAATTTAACGCGCCGAGCATTCTTGCTGCAACTTGAGGATTGAGCTTATCTAACACTAATATTTGCTCTGCCAGGAATCGATAGCCTGAACCATCTTTCGCGTGAAAATGGACAGGATTATTACGGCAAAACTGGCCAATTAACGCACGAACATTATTTGGATTTTTAATGTTAAATGCTTCATGTTTCATCAACGCTTTAACACGTAACAAGGTATCAGGGAGTTTCGATACCGCCTGCACTGATAACCATTTATCAACTACTTGACGATCATGTTTCCATTGCTCATAAAACGCACGTAATGCGTGTTCGCGTTCAGGTCCAGCCTGATCGACCATCAAACGTAAGCCGGCCAATAATTCTGTCATATTGTCAGTCACTTTCATCTGACGCAGACAGCGTTGCATTTGTAGCGGATCATCGGTGGCGGCCAAATAGGATAAACATAGATTTTTAAGACTACGTGCAGCCATATCTTCTGCGTTAAACTGATATTTTTTCTTTTTACTCAGACTTTCATAACGTGCATTGAATAATGGCTTCAGTGATATGGCAATCTGTCGCTTTGCAAACTCTCTAGCCTGATGAATGCCATCTACATCAGCTACAGGCATCTGTGCAGCCAAATAGTTTTCCGTTGGCAGAGTCAACATTTTTGCCACAAGTGCCGGATCTAACTGTTCGTCATTCAAGACAGCTTCAAGCTGTGACAGCAATAATGGTGACAAGGCTAATGTATTCTGTTTTTGAATATCATCAACAATTTCCAACAACACATTAATCATTAATTGCTGACCAGCATCCCAACGATTAAAGCTGTCGGTGTCATGGCCCATTAAGAAGGCTAATTGCTTATTCGTTAAGTCATACTTGAGTTTTACCGGAGCTGAAAACCCGCGTAACACTGATGCCACAGGCTCTTCAGAAACATGGATAAACTCAAACGTCTGCTCTGTTTCTGTTAATGACAAAACACGGGTATCACCGTCATAGGGTGTTGTTTCTTCCGCTAGCTGCATTGGCATATTATTACCATCACTATCCAGTAAGCCCACAGTAACAGGAATATGGAAATTTAACTTATTCTCTTGGCCTGGTGTAGCTGGACAGGATTGGTGGAGGGTAAGGCTGAAACGTTGTTGCACAGGATCGTAGTGTGTCATAACCGATAGCTCCGGCGTACCAGCTTGTTCATACCACCGTTTAAACTGACTTAAATCAACATTATTGGCGTCTTCAATCGCTTTGACAAAATCATCGGTGGTGACAGCTTGACCATCATGTCTATCAAAGTAAAGATCTGTTCCTTTTCTAAAACCTTCATCGCCAACCAATGTTTTAATCATACGGACGACTTCAGCGCCTTTCTCATAAATCGTCACCGTATAAAAGTTACTGATTTCAATATAGGAGTCTGGGCGAACTGGATGTGCCATTGGGCCAGCATCTTCAGCAAACTGCATACTACGCAGGCCATTCACATCGTCAATGCGCTGTACAGCAGCTGAGTTCAAATCAGCACTAAAACTCTGATCGCGCATCACAGTAAAGCCTTCTTTCAGACTTAACTGAAACCAATCACGGCAGGTAACCCGATTACCAGACCAGTTGTGAAAATATTCATGGGCAACAATGCTTTGGATGGTGTAAAAATCGTCATCGGTCGCTGTTTCGGGTGTGGCTAATACACAGGCAGCATTGAAGATATTCAAGCCTTTGTTTTCCATAGCCCCCATATTGAAGTCGTTAACAGCCACAATCATGAATACATCTAGATCATATTCACGGCCATAGACCTCTTCATCCCATTTCATTGATTGTTTTAACGACACTAATGCATGGTCACATTTATGTTTATTCTCAGGATCAACGTAGATACGTAATGTGACATCGCGACCATTCATCGTTGTGAAGTGATCTTGCTGGCAATATAAGTCACCAGCAACCAGCGCGAATAAATAACTCGGCTTGGGATGAGGATCATGCCAGCGCACCCAATGGCGACCATCATTAAACTGGCCCTGTTCTTCCAGGTTACCATTCGATAACATCACCGGCCACTGTTTTGCATCGGCAACAATCGTCACCGTAAATACCGTCATTACATCAGGACGATCAGGGTAATAGGTAATGCGTCTAAAACCTTCTGCCTCACATTGAGTACACAATAAGCGTCCCGAATGATATAAGCCTTCCAGGGCCGTGTTCTGATCGGGATGTATCTCGGTAATAATTTCTAATTCAAACTGTTCAGGCACATCTGCAATAGTCAGTGAGTTGCTGTTCACCTCATACTGACTATCAGAAAGTAATTTTCCATCCAATTTGATACTAATCAAATCCAGTGACTCACCATCGAGCACACACTCACCAGCAGATGATTCCGGGTTAAGCCGCATTTTTAACGTGCTGATAACCCTTGTTTTTGATTTATCCAAATCAAAATGAAGTAATGCCTCATCCACCAGATAACGGGGTACCTGATAGTTGGCTAATAAGGTCATTTTTGGTGACTGTTCCACGTTAGAAAGATCCATCATATTTCTCTATTAAAAGTCGTCTAGTGTTTTTACAGACCAGACTTCGTAGGCTGGGGTTTCATAAGGATGTGCAGAAATTAAGGCTTGCAATATAGGCTTTATCTTTTGGCTGGGACAAACGGTTTCTATCCGGAACTCAGGTACATATTCCACCTGACCTTGTTGGCCGATATAAGGTTGGCTTCCAGCTAGAGGACGAAACTGCCCCATTCCTTGCGATTCCCAGCAACAGGAATCATAACCATCATATTGTCCGGCTCCCGCAGCAAAAATTGCCTGTTTAACCACTTCTTTGTGAGATTCAGGGACAAAAAAAACCAGTTTTAATAATGTGTCCGCCATCAATTATCGAATACGCCATTTCTGTGCGAGACCATTGCCAAGCTCACTGTATACTGAGCGGCCATCAGGGCTAAAAGCCAGTGCTTGAATTACCACACCCGGTTTTAACACATCTTTACGTGGTGTTAACCAACAGCCCAAGGCTTGACCATTTTGTGCTCGCCAGACACAAATTTCACGATTTGGGTGACCCGTAGCAACATATTTACCATCAGGTGAATAAGCTATCGCCGTGGTCGTCGTTTTAAAAACTGGGAAGTCACCCCATATACCATCTACATCCACTGGTGAAGTGGTCAACACAGCGACTTGCTTACCACTTTTTACACTCCAGATACGAGTTTGAGCATTACCTGCAGAACTAATGACATTACCACCTCTCGGGTCAAACGAGACAAAACTCACATCATTCTTATGTTGCCAGATGCGTAATTGCTGACCAGTTTCCAGATTCCACATTCTTGCTGTGTGATCATCACCACCTGTCAGTCCATACTTACCATTGGGTGAAATATCCACTGTATTAATAAGCTGGTCAATCGGTGAGTTTACGGCTTTGCCATCGTGTTTAAAAATTTGCACCACACGATTTCTGATGACATCAAAATAAACAGCGGTTCTGTCCTGCAAAGCCAAAAGCAGATGATCACCTCTGGGCGATAAAGCAATGTCTTTAATAGTGACAGGAAACTCAAGCCGAATCATCGGCTCACCGTTTTCCATATTCCATAACACAATGACTTTAGACTCTACGGTGGCAGCGACTTTACTGTCATCAGAAAAAGCCACATCCGTGGTAGTACCGCTATCGTTTGGCGTATTTTGCCAAGTGTATTTCACCTTATTCGTTTCAAGGTCCCAAAGCTTGGCCGGTAAATCAATGTCTCCCACCAGAACATAACGACCATCTGGAGAGAAACTCGACGCATAACTGCCATTTTCACTGTACTTCCAGGATTCTGTCGGTGTTCTTTCTTCTGTACAGGCTGACACTGAAAGCACTAACAGTGCAGCACTGAGGGTTCGTATTACATTCAGAGTAAAAAAAGACATCGGCATCAGGAACGAGGAAGGGTCACACCAGACTGGCCTTGATATTTACCACCGCGGTCGGCATACGATGTTTCACAGACTTCATCAGATTCGAAAAATAACATCTGCGCCACACCTTCATTAGCATAAATCTTGGCAGGCAATGGGGTTGTGTTAGAAAACTCTAATGTTACCTGCCCTTCCCACTCTGGTTCCAGCGGGGTGACATTCACAATGATGCCGCAGCGTGCATAAGTAGATTTACCCAAACATACGGTCAAAACATTACGCGGAATTTTGAAGGTTTCAACGGTTCTGGCCAGAGCAAATGAATTCGGTGGAATGATACAAACATCAGACGTCACATCTACAAAACTGCTTTCATCAAAGTTTTTAGGATCAACAATCGCTGAGTTGATATTGGTGAAAATTTTAAACTCGTTTGAACAACGAACATCATAACCATAGCTGGAGGTGCCATAAGAGATAATACGGTTATCATCACGATATCGAACCTGGCCTGGCTCAAAAGGCGAAATCATTCCCTGCTCCGCCATACGACGGATCCATTTATCTGACTTAATCATAGTTGCTTGGTTATACCTTTATAAATGTCCAATCATAAGCCTATTAAAACATATCTTAAACAGGCTTTATCGTGTCTTAGCTAAACATTAGTCATTTTTAATCACAATGTTTGGAAACGCTGCTGAGTAATCTTTGCCCTGCATGGCCAGTCTGGCACCAACGCGACGAGCAATCTGTCGATACGCCATTGAAATCTCAGCGTCAGGTTCGGTCACCACACTGGGTTTACCCGAATCAGCATCTTCACGGATTCGAATATCCAAAGGTAAACTGCCAAGTAAATTAAGATGGTACTGTTCGGCCATACGCTGACCGCCACCGTCACCAAAAATGTGTTCTTCATGGCCACACTGACTACAGATATGGGTGCTCATATTTTCAACAATGCCCAGTACCGGTACTTTGACCTTTTCAAACATCTTGTATGCTTTACGAGCATCCAGCAAAGAAATGTCTTGTGGCGTCGTTACAATAACGGCACCACTGACAGGGACTTTTTGCGACAAGGTTAATTGAATATCACCTGTGCCCGGTGGCAGATCGATAATCAGGTAGTCCAGATCTTTCCAGTTTGTCTCGCCCAATAATTGTTGCAGGGCTTGAGTGACCATCGGCCCACGCCAGATCATCGGTTCTTCTTCATCAATGAGGAAACCAATCGACATGGTTTGAATACCGTAACTTTCGACGGGATTCATCGACTTGCCATCGGGAGATTCAGGACGGCGATTGGCACCCAGCATTCGAGGTTGGCTTGGTCCGTAAATATCGGCATCCAGCACACCGACGCTTGCGCCTTCTGCAGCGAGTGCCAGAGCGAGATTGGCTGACGTGGTTGATTTACCGACGCCACCTTTACCAGAGCCAACAGCAATGATGTTTTTAATATTATCCAGTGCCTGGACGCCCTGCTGAACTTTATGTTTGATAATTTCGCTTGAAACGACAACACTGACATTGTCTGCTCCTGCTTGTTGTAAAGCAGATGTTAATGCTGTGTTGAGTTGTTCAATATAGCCTTTGACCGGATAACGCAGAACGACAGAAACAGTTTGTTTACCTGCATTCTCTGCCACCATAATCGCTGGGTTCGTCTCTCCGAGTTTTATTTCGGTCGAGGGGTCCTGAAAGTCGTTAATAATCTGCTTTATCTGAGCATTATCTAACATGGAGCACTCCTGTCTATTTCATGCGTTCGCCTGAAGACACGCATCTATTCTATTTTTATTGGCATGCCAGACGCTAAATCTGAAGGTTTGGCTAAAACGGCTATCTAAAAAAAACGCCATCTTTAAGACGGCGTTTAATATCAATCTAATCTGGGGCCACGTAGTTCATTTTGCAAGGGCCAATCACGATAATTAAATACCTGTCCCTGCTGACGTACACGGGCAATCTCATTCAAATCCAAATCGGCATAGACCCACTGTGCAGTATCCGCAGAACCTTCAGCCAGAATACCATTATCTGGGAAGCCATAATCTACGGGTGTGTAGATGCTGGCACGTCCTGTATTCACATCGACGGCTTCTGACCACAATGCTTCACCAAATGTCGGTGATTGTAATACATAACACTGGTTTTCAAGCGCACGTGCCTGGCAACCGATTCTGACACGATAAAAACCCGCTTGAGTGTCAGTACAGCTCGGTACCAGTACCACATCCGCGCCAGCCTGAACTTGCTGATGCGCGATTAACGGAAATTCACTGTCATAACAAATATTGATAGCAAGGCGACCAATATCTGTATCGATAACTTTAATGTCTTGTCCGGCATGAATTAACCATTGTTCATTTTCAAACCGTGTCATGATGAGTTTGTCCTGATAGTCAATAAGACCATCAACACCATACAGATTAGCGCGGTTACGGAAGCTACCATCAGACTGCAGTACAGGGAAAGAACTGGCCAATATCATCACATCAAACTGCTTGGCTAACTGAGCATAAAGTGCCTCATAATCGGCATAGACTTCTTGCATGGAATGCAGTTGTTTTCCCAAATCTTTATAAACCGACTCACCAAACAGGGAAGCCAGTTCCATACTGCCATACTCAGGGAAAACCAGTAACTTAGCGCCATTATTAGCTGCCTGGCTTACCCATTGTGTTAATTTATCTTCAAATTCAAACCATTGCGCGAAAAAGCCAATATCATATTGGGCAACTGCCGCTTTTACTTTGCTCATTCATGTTCCAGAGAATTAGGTATAACGTCGCTTGAGTGTTAAAAGCCAGACGCTAAAGAGATTTAAATTTTTTTCATCCAGAAAGTCATTGGCTTAGGCGATTCAATTGTCTCCCCAACTTCTTTCCAGCTGAATGTGGTATTGAGTTCAGGGTGTTTTTCATAACCGCGTTTACGCCAGAAATTATCTAATGGCTGATAGTCAGCGGGTCGCTGTGGATGATCCTCTGGACGTTGAACACCACAAAAACAGCTGTATTCAAATCCACCGACTTCATGCGCATGCGCTTCGCGTTCATCAAAAAACGCAACACCGGCACCTTGTCCACGGTACTGAGACAGTAATACCGATTCACCACAATAAAAGATCTTATCGATATCATAACCAGCAGCGATAAATGGGGCTTTGACTTCGTCTGTTTCGTATTTGAGTGGGATGCCAGTAGACGCACCAACAACATGCTCACCGTCAAAGGCCAATACAATGACACTGTCAGGCGCTTCGATATATGTCTTAAGATATTTTTCTTCGTAAGTCAGATCCCCATCATAAAGATAAGGGAAGTCACGAAAAACACGAATCCGGAGCTCGGCGAGCTCCGGAATGTATTGATTGAGTTTATCGCCAGACAGTCTTTCCAGTCTTAACATCGCACACCTCTTAGCCTGCGACTTGGGCGATCCAGTCTTCTAAGTTGTAGTAGTTAGTAATACGAGCGACTTTACCATCACGAATCACAAAGAATGCACCTGCTGGTAAACGATATGTTTGACCTGCGGCTTCTGGTAAACCTTCATCAGTTGACAAGTATTCACCTAATACAGTGAATTCAACCGCAGCACGGTCACCAGCATCATTGGTTGTGATCGAAATATCAACGATATTTTCTTTATAGTGAGCATTCATACGATCCATGAATTTTTTGAATGCTTCTTTACCGATTTCGCGACCACCTTGGTTTACATCATGAATGACATCGTCTGTCAGCATATTAAGAAATGCATCCATGTCGCCGCGGTTAAATGCATTGTAGTAGTCTTCCAACAGTTTTACTGTAGCTTGATTCATGATGAAAAAATCCCAAAGATTAGAAAAAGGCCGAATTTTATCTGTTTCATGGAATGAGGAAAAGACTTAATTTGTTAATTGCCTCATATCCTTAGCCTATAACCAGGCTATCTGATTCATTCGTTTTTTGAGTCGCGCACAAGCCCTATTAATTAATGACGATTTCTTTGCACGATACCCATCAATTTATAGGTCAGCAAAGAAGCAGAAAAATCATAGGCATGGAAACCCTCAATAGGGGCAAATTCCATAATGTCAAAACCAATGATTTCGCGCTGTTTTGCAACCGACTCAAATAAGTTGAGTGTCTGATACCAATCAAGGCCACCAGGCACTGGTGTGCCAGTTGATGGAAAAACGGAAGGGTCCATGCCATCAATATCCAGTGTAAAAAACACTTTTTGTGGAAAATCGTCAGGTAGCTCGATGGACTGAATCCGATTAGGCACTAACTCGTCGGCATCCTGATATAACACGCCAAATTCTTCGCGGAAGGCCATTTCTTCTTCACAGTAAGCGCGAATACCCAGCTGATAAAGTGGAATACCCATATCCACAGCACGTTTCATCACTGAGGCATGGCTCAGAAAGTCACCTTCGTAGGCATGACGTAAATCGGCATGTGCATCGATCTGCACAATGCCAAAATCCTCTATACCAGCATCACGCAAGCCTTTTATTACGCCATACGTGACTGTGTGTTCACCGCCCAACACAACCGGCATTCCACCGTTCTTTACGATATCAGCTGTTGCTTTAGCGATATTGTCGATCACTTGTTGTGGCGCAACACTACAATCCACCGGCTCACACGTATAAATTCCCTCGTCACAGGGTTTGCTCTTGCCATCCCACTCTTCTAACTGCCATGAAGCCTGCAAAATAGCGTTAGGACCCAAAGCTGTACCGCCACCATATGACACACTTTTCTCATACGGCACAGGTAACACATGAAATAGCGCTTGTTCGGGTTCTGGCTGTTCAATTTCTGAACCAAGAAAAATTGGATAATCTTCCATTTGTATCAACTCAAGATAATCTGTGTTTAAAGTCGTCATAGCCGAACTCTTTCACAATGCGTAAGGCATCGGTTTCTGAGTTCCACAACGCAATGGCTGGTAATTTTGTGCCATTAAATGTGGTGGTTTTGACCATGGTGTAATGCGCCATATCTTCAAAAATCAGCCGCTGACCGACTTCGAGGGGTGTTTTAAAGCTGTAATCATCAATCACATCACCGGCCAGACAGGTTAATCCACCTAAACGATAGGTATATTCAAACTCATCTGCTTCACCAGCACCACGAATATCGGGGCGATATGGCATTTCCAGGGTATCCGGCATATGGCATGTGGCTGATGTATCAAGAATGGCTTGATTCAGTTTATTCCAGGTAATATCTAATACTTCACAGCTCAGAATACCTGTACCGATGGCCATTGCTTCACCCGGTTCAAGATACACTTGCACCTGATGGCGTGTTTGAAATGCCTGAATTAATTCCACCAGCCCGTTAATATCATAACCTTCAGCGGTAATATGATGACCACCACCAAAGTTGACCCATTTCATTTGTGGCAGGATATGACCAAACTTTGATTCAACAGCAGCGACCGTGCGTTGTAGAGGCTCAAATCCTTGCTCACACAGCGTATGAAAATGCAGCCCACTAATGCCTTCCAGTGCGCTCTCATCCAACTGCGATAAAGTTATGCCCAAACGTGATCCTGGCGAACATGGATCATAAATAGGCACAGCACCTTCTGAATGTTCAGGGTTGATTCGTAAACCAAACTCCAGATCAGGACGCTGTTTTTGAACGGCCAGACATTGATCTCTAAACCGCAACCACTGGCTGCATGAATTAAACACAATGTGATTCGCAAATGTTAACAGCTCATCAATATCTGCCTGACTAAACGCTGCAGCAAACACATGCACTTCACCACCATATTCTTCATACCCCAGGCGAGCTTCATGCAAACCACTGGCACAGGTGCCATTGAGATATTGGCGGGTTAAATCGCCTAGTGACCACATTGAAAAGGCTTTTAAAGCACCTAATACTTTCGCGCCACTGGCCACTGCGACATCATGCAAAATGCGTAAATTACGCTCAACGGCAACTTCATCAACCACAAAACAAGGTGATGGCAAACGGGATAAATCCAGTTTGCCAAAATCAGTAAACTGCATCGAGATTAGTCGTCCAGATTAAAGTTATCGAGCTCAATCACATTCCATGGCAAGCCATATTTATTCATGTCTTCCATAAATGGATCGGGATCAAACTGTTCGATATTCCAAACACCAGGTTGTTTCCATTTGCCTTCTAACATCATTTTGGCACCAATCATGGCAGGTACACCTGTGGTGTAAGAAATCGCCTGAGATTGCACTTCCTGATAACAATCCTGATGATCTTTGATGTTATAGAGGTAAACAATTTTTTCTTTGCCGTCTTTAATACCTTTTACCACGCAACCAATACATGTTTTACCTTTAGTTCGTGGACCTAAGGTAGATGGGTCAGGTAATAAGGCTTTCAAAAATTGAATCGGTACGATTTTCTGGCCGTTATAATCAATCGGTTCAATGCCAGTCATGCCGACATTACCCAACACTTCCAGATGTTTCAGATAACTGTCACCAAAACTCATCCAGAACTGAGCACGTTTTAAGGTCGGGAAGTTTTTAGTTAATGATTCCAGCTCTTCATGATACATACGATAGATATTGTAGGTACCGACTTCTTCAGGGCAGGTAAATGTCGCTTTTTTCGACATAGCAGGTGTTTCAACAAACTCACCATTTTCCCAATGACGACATTCAGCAGTCACTTCGCGGATATTAATTTCCGGGTTAAAGTTGGTTGCAAACGGATAACCGTGATCACCACCATTGACATCGATAATGTCCAGTTCATGGATTTCATCAAAATAATGTTTAGCAATATAGGCGGTGAAGACATTGGTTGCACCGGGATCAAAACCACTTCCCAGCAATGCTGTTAAACCAGCCTCTTTAAACTTATCCTGATAAGCCCACTGCCATTTATATTCAAACTTGGCAGTATCCAAAGGTTCATAGTTGGCTGTGTCAAGATAATCCACACCCGCTGCCAGACACGCATCCATGATGGTCAGATCCTGGTATGGCAAAGCGACATTAATCACTAAGTCAGGTTTTTCCTGTTCAAGCAATGCCGTTAACTCAGCGACATTGTCTGCATCCACTTTCGCTGTTTTAATCGGGCGATCCAATTGGGCAGCGATAGCTTTGCATTTTTCTTCTGTTCGGCTTGCCAAAACAATTTCAGAGAATACTTCTGGTAACTGTGCACATTTATGTGTGACTACGCCACCGACACCGCCGGCACCAATAATCAGGACTTTAGACATTGCTGAATTCCTTTAACTCGTCTCAATTAACGTTCAAAAAAAGTATAGCCATGCATACTTTCTTTAAAAGCATGCAACATTTGTTGGCGCATCGGCACCGAAATTCGTCCATCACGCACCGCTTCTTCAGCAATGCGACGGAATTGTTCTAACATGTGTTTAGGATCGTACTCAACGTAGCTTAATACGTCGGCGATGCTGTCACCATGGAACTCACGACGGAAATCAAAACCACCTTCCTCATTGATATGCACACTGACGACATTGGTATCACCAAACAGATTGTGTAAGTCACCCAAGGTTTCCTGATACGCACCGACCAGGAAAACACTTAAATAATATTCCTCACCATGTTTCAGTTCATGCAGCGGTAGTGTTTTTTTCACTCCGGTTGGTGAGATGAAGTTATCGATCTTACCGTCACAGTCACAGGTCATATCCGCTAAAACTGCATCTCTAACCGGCGCTTCGTTTAATCGATGGATTGGCATGATCGGGAAAAGCTGATCAATGGCCCAGATATCCGGTAATGACTGGAATAGACTGAAATTGCCATAGTAAATATCAGACAGCAATTCGGGTAATGCTTCCAGCTCCTGAGACACGCGTCTTGCCTGTGGCAGCAGATTAGAAATCTTTTCCAGAATAGCGAGTGCCAGGTTTTCTGCTAATGCTCGTTCACGAATGGTCGCTTGTCCATGGTGAAATAATTCACGCATTTCATCACGGTAGTACAAAGCGTCGTTATAACACTCCTGCAAATTTTCCGGACTGACGTACTCAAGCACACTAAATAGATTGATAATGTGGTCATGACTATCTTCTGGGGCTTCGGCAGGGATCGGTTCAGCTTTATGCTCACGTACTTCAAGCACATTGAATAATAACATTGAAGAATAGGCCACCAGCGCACGACCAGACTCAGAAATAATCACTGGGTGTGGGATATCCAATGGGTCCAGACTTTCCTGTAAGGCTTCTACAATGTTGTAACAATATTCGTCCAAACCATAGTTCATACTATGCGTGCTGTTACTTCTGGCCCCCTCATAGTCAACAGCCAAACCACCGCCCATATCGATATATCCCATTGGAGCGCCTTCTTCGATAAGGCCAGCGTAAAATCGACAGGCTTCCATCACACCAGTACGGATATTACGGATATTAGGAATTTGAGATCCCAGATGGCTATGAAGCAATTGTAAACAGTGCAGCATGTTGGTTTGTTTAAGCTTATCAACCACGCCTAATAGAGCACTGGTAGATAAACCGAAGATCGAGCGATCGCCACTGTCTTCATTCCAGTGACCTTCCACCATAGAAGCCAGACGAATACGCACGCCAATTAAGGGATCAACACCCAGAGCACGGCTACGCTCAAGAATAATGTCCAGCTCCATGGCGGTTTCCAGCACAAAGAAGCACTTGATTCCCATTTGACGAGCATAAAGACCAAGATCGATAAATTCTTCATCTTTGTAGCCATTACAGACAATCAGACTGTCATGATCACGTAGCTGTGACAGAGCAATAATTAATTCCGCTTTACTGCCCGCTTCCAGACCATGATGGTAACGACTGCCGTAGTCAGCAATCTCTTCAATAACATGACACTGCTGATTAACTTTGATAGGAAATACGCCACGGTAATGATTTTTATAACCTGCTTCATCAATCGCCCGTGAGAATGCTTCATTAAGTTGAGTGATGCGCTGATCGAGCAGATTTTCAATGCGTAACACAGCTGGCATATCCAGTCCACGCTCACGCATGCCATTGACGATGTCAATGATAGGTACCTGTATGGTTTTCTCACCAAACTGCACGGTGACGACAGCATTACCATCTTCTGACACATCAAAGTAGTCGCTTCCCCAGTCCCTGACACCATATAAGCGAGCACTATGTTCAGCACTCCATTCAGTACTTAAATCCAGCTCGTTATCGATAGGAGGAAAAGGCGTTTTCTGCATTGACGATTATTCCCGTCTTGGTTAGTTAAAGGGCGCGATTTTCACTAGTTTGCAGTGAAAAAGCAAAGAATTATTTCAATTATTACATTACCGAGATGACACCACAGTGACATCGGCTCAAATTATGGGTAATTCATCAGGCACTGCAGTGTCTGTCGCTGGATCCAAGTCCGTATGAAAAGCCAGCAGACTATCAGCGACTTCGTCCGGTTTATTAAACCTTGCGATATGAAACAAGGCTTCCCCTTCATTGACCAAAGGGATATTTGTGCGACCAATGACGATACCAGAACTGCTTGCCAGCACCTCAGTTTCCGAATCTCCCTTACCATAGGGTGCGGCCACCATGCCTAGTAGATCGCCTTTATTGACACTGGCCCCCATAGGCACCAGCATTCTGAAAATACCACTTTCAGGTGCTCTGACCCAAACACTACTGCGTGCTACAAAGGGTTCGTGAGGACGCTTTTTTTGTCTTGTGATGGCTAGCATCCCAATGTGACGCATCACGGCTAACACGCCTTTAACACCTGCACGAATAGCCATTTCGTTAAAACGTAAGGCTTCACCAGCCTCATAAACGATAACCGGCACATCATAAGCCGCAGCGGCATAACGTAATGACCCCTGAATCAAACTGGAGTTCACCACCACCGGCGCATCAAAAGCATGGGCCATCATTTCAACATCAGGATTGGATAAATCAGCGCGTATCTGCGGTAAATTATCGCGATGGATGGCAGCCGTGTGCAGATCAATACCATGGGTACACTGACTGACGACTTCCTTCATAAAAGAATCCGCTAATCTGGCAGCAAGTGAACCTTCATCCGAACCAGGAAAACAACGATTGAGATCACGTCTGTCTGGTAAATAACGAGACTGATTTAAAAAACCATACACATTGACAACGGGGATGGCGATTATTGTACCTTTCAGACCTTTAAGACTTTTACTTTTCACCAAACGGCGAATGATCTCAACACCATTGATTTCATCACCATGTACCGCGGCTGAAACAAACAGGATAGGCCCTTTACGACGTCCACGAATGACATGTACCGGCATACTCAATGCTGTTTGCATGTAGAGATCAGGCAAAGGCACATCAATAATCTTACTTTGTCCTAATCTGACTTCTTCACCAGCCAGCACCAGCACATCGGACATGTTTAGCCCCTGCCCCGCGTTTTTGTTTTGCCTGAACGTGCATTTCTCTCGATAAAGTCAATAATCATGCTGGCAATATCTTTACCGGTGGCATTTTCAATGCCTTCCAGGCCTGGTGATGAATTCACCTCCATTACAACCGGACCGTGATTTGAACGCAATAAATCAACACCACAGACATTCAACCCCATCGTTTTTGCGGCACGAACTGCGGTTGCTCGCTCTAGGGGAGAAATACGGATTAAATTAGCGCTACCACCACGATGTAGATTAGAGCGAAACTCGCCTTCTTTTCCCTGACGTTTCATTGAGGCGACCACTTTATCCCCCACCACAAAACAGCGAATATCGGCACCGCCTGCTTCTTTGATAAATTCTTGAACCAGAATATTGGCCTTCATTCCCATAAAGGCCTCAATAACACTCTCTGCCGCTTGTTCTGTTTCTGCTAAAACAACACCGATACCTTGCGTTCCCTCCAGCAGCTTAATAACTAAAGGTGCACCGCCCACCATTTTGATTAAGTCATCAACATCATCCGGTCGGTGTGCAAATCCGGTCACTGGCAGACCAATCCCTTTTCGGGATAGCAATTGCAGCGCACGTAGTTTATCTCGTGAGCGGCTAATAGCCACTGACTCATTGAGCGGATACACATTCATCATTTCAAACTGACGCAGCACAGCAGTACCGTAAAAAGTGACAGAAGCGCCAATCCGCGGAATGACCGCATCATAACCTGTCAGAATTTCACCTTTGTAGTGAACTTCTGGTTTTAATGAAGTAATGTTCATATAGCAGCGAAGCACATCTAATACATGTACTTCATGACCACGAGCCTCTGCGGCCTCAACCAGACGACGGGTTGAATATAACTTGGGGTTACGAGAAAGAACGGCGATTTTCATCAACTTTCTCCATCAAAAAATTCTTTAACAGGCTGTTCATCATGCTCCTGAACACTTTGGCCAGTCATAAATGACATGGCAGGATTGACAATAAGATTGCCGGCAGTCATGGCGGTTCGACCTAACAGCATTCTAAACAGCATATTATCGCGGTTTGTCAGAGTGACTTCTATAGGCCATTGCTTTTGCCCCAGTGATAGCTCAGTCTGAATCACATAACGCTTTTCCGTATGCCCCCCCGAATCCGTCACATTGCGCTGATCAATGACTAAGGCTTCACACCATTTGATAGTGTCATTGTCTCCCTGATTAGGATGCACGCCAAATCGAACCCAGAGTTGCTTATCCTGCTCAAACTCTTCAACTGAAAAGGCATGGATAGCTGAGGTCCTTGCTCCGGTGTCCACTTTTGCTTTGATTCTGGTGAGACCAAGTTGCGGCAGGCTCAACCACTCGCGCCAGCCCACAGTAATAGATTCCGATAATCCTGCTTTACTTTGCTCTTCTGTCATCCGATGGTAACCATTCGTTTTCTCTAGTGAGGGATGATAACACTCCGTAGAATGCATCAACGATTTTGGTAAAGAAGGCGATTCATGGTGGTAATCGCGCTGACTTTGATTTCTTTCGGGCAAACGCTTTCGCACTCACGATAGTTACTGCAACTACCAAAACCTTCATCTTCCATGGCTTTTAGTAATTTAGCTGGTCGCTGTTTATCCATACCTCCTTGTGGGAGGACCGATAGGTGGGAGATTTTTGCTGCAACAAATAATGTAGCTGAGGCATTTGGACAGACAGCGACACAGGCACCACAGCCGATACAAGTCGCCGCATCAAATGCATCATCTGCAACCTGTTTATCTATGGGTAAAGTATTTGCTTCACAGGCCGAACCAGTGCGGATGGGGATGTATCCGCCCGCCTGGATAATACGATCAAAGGCACTTCTATCAACGATAAGATCTTTGATAATCGGGAAAGCGCTGGCTCGCCATGGCTCTATCCATAATTCTTTTTCATCTTTGTAGTCACGCATGTACTGCTGACAGGTGGTCGTTGCCCGTTGTTTACCATGCGGTGTGCCATTGATAACCAGATTACATGAGCCACAAATCCCCTCACGACAGTCGAAGTCAAAAGCAATCGGGTCATCCCCTTGAAGAATCAACTTTTCATTCAGAGCATCCATCATCTCCAGAAATGAAGAATCTTCACTCGCCTCAATTTCATATGTCTCGAAATCACCCTTTTTATCGGGTCCAGATTGCCGCCAGATATTCAGTTTAAAAATCATTGGTAATTTCTTATGCTGGGTCGAACGAAATCAAAATGCAGATATTCACGATAAAGTGTTGGGTGGCTGATATCACCACTATACTGCCAGGCCGCCACGTAGGAATAATCCATATCGTTTCGTTTGGCCTCACCCTCTTCTGTCAGATGCTCTTCGCGTGCATGACAGCCACAGGATTCTTCCCTGTCCAGTGCATCAATACACATCAATTCCGTCAATTCAAAAAAGTCGGCAACACGTCCTGCGCGTTCTAAGGTTTGGTTTAAGCCGCCTTCAGAACCAGAAATTTTTACTTTCCGCCAAAACTGCTGGCGCAGCGTTTGTATTTCCTTAAGGGCTTGTTCAAGTGATGATTTTGTCCTTGCCATACCACAGGCATGCCAGAGAATCTGTCCCAATTGACGATGAAACTCATCGGGGGTAACAGATGGTTCAGGTGCATTCATTAAGCTATCAATTCGGCTTTTGGCTGACGACATGGCTTCATCAATCTGCATTGAATAATTTTCTGATTTAACAGGCTTATGCTTGGCTAAAAAATCCGCTACGGTCGTAGGCAAAATAAAATAGCCGTCGGCCAGCCCTTGCATTAATGCACTGGCGCCCAATCTATTGGCGCCGTGATCTGAAAAATTCGCTTCGCCTCCGGCAAACAAGCCATCGATGGTTGTCATCAGATTATAGTCAACCCACAAGCCGCCCATGGTGTAATGCACAGCAGGATAAATCCGCATTGGGGTTTCATACGGATTTTCAGCGGTTATTCGCTGATACATCTCAAACAAATTGCCATATTTTTCTTCAACCGCAGCTAATCCCTGTTTTTTGATTGCCTGAGCAAAGTCCAGGTAGACACCCAGTTTTTTGCCTTCAATTTCAAAACCGACACCACGGCCCTCATCACAGATGAGCTTGACGGCGCGTGACGCAATATCGCGCGGTACCAAATTACCAAATGACGGGTACATGCGTTCCAGAAAATAATCACGATCTTGTTCTGGAATATCTTCAGGCCGTTTATCACAATCGGCTTTATTTTTAGGCGCCCATACACGGCCATCATTACGCAGAGATTCACTCATTAATGTCAGTTTTGACTGTAATTCACCATGCTGTGGAATACAGGTGGGATGAATCTGGGTAAAACAGGGATTGGCAAATAAAGCCCCTTTTTTATGGGCACGCCAAATAGCCGAGGTATTACAGCCTTTGGCATTGGTCGACAGATAAAAAGCGTTGCTGTAACCACCCGTGCATAACACCACACAATCAGCAATATGGCTTTCTAATTCGCCGGTAACCAGATCACGAGTGATAATGCCAACGGCTCTGTCACCATCCATGATCAGCTCCTGCATTTCACAGCGAGACTGATGGGTAATTGTACCTTCGGCAATCTGTCTGCTCATGGCCTGATAGGCACCCAGTAACAGTTGTTGCCCGGTTTGTCCTCTGGCATAGAACGTCCGCGACACCTGAGCACCACCAAACGAACGGTTTGCCAGATATCCCGAATATTCGCGGGCAAAAGGTACGCCTTGTGCCACTGCCTGATCGATAATGGCGGTGCTTAATTCAGCCAGACGGAAAACGTTAGATTCTCTAGCTCTGAAATCGCCACCTTTAATCGTGTCGTAAAACAAACGCCAGACACTGTCTCCATCATTCTGATAATTTTTGGCCGCATTAATACCACCTTGGGCAGCAATACTGTGAGCTCGGCGCGGACTATCCTGAAAACAAAAGGTTTTTACATTAAAGCCCATTTCGCCTAATGAAGCAGAAGCAGAAGCGCCAGCCAACCCAGTTCCAACAACAATCACTGTATATTTTTTACGATTCGCCGGACTGACAACACGAGAATTATATTTATGCTGTTTCCATCTATCCTGTAATGGCCCTTTTGGCGCGTGGCTATCTAACTCAAACTCACTCATGACATTAACCATACATAAACAGGAATAGAAACAAACCCTACTCCCAAAAACGCTATGGTCGAATGAATAGCGATATGGTGCATTTTTGCTGAAATTCCTAAGGTTTGGAGAACATTAATCAAGGAGTGCTGTAAGTGCATAACCAATATAAACACACCAGTCAGATAAAACAGCGTGATTATTACAGAACTAAACCAACTCATTACTGAGCTTCTGACATCATCCGGATTCACATATAAAGATTGAATAATATGAATAACAATAAATAAGAATAATAAGATGATACTCAGCGTAACCAGTGCTGCCGGGATATAAAATTTGTCATGTTTTTTATAGCCAACCTGCCTAGCCTGATTGTTTTTCCGGCGTATGTTTACTGCTGCCCGAACATGAATCCACAAACAGAATAGAACGATGGCTAACACAGGCCAACGTATCCAGGCTGAATTGTAAATCTGATAAAACTGATTAAAGCTATCGCCAAAAAAGAAGCTGAGATTGGATAACATATGAAACAGGAGATAAACGCTTAATACCGTTCCTGCTATAGTCATCGTGCGTTTTTGAATCTGTAATAACGTCATGCTCAGCTTTCCATATCCAATCTGGCATCCTTACTGTCAGGACGAGGTTTCAGGTTTTCTTTTTCAATGGTACGGATACAGCTGTTCCAGCGAAGTGTGGCTTCGTCGTTATGTTCCGGCCTTATCTTTTCCGCCTTCTGATAAAACTGTAAAGCTTCTATAAAATAGTCATAAGCGAACACTCTCGCCATACTCTGAGTCAGCATAAAGCGTGCACGCCGCTCGTGAAGCAGCCCGGTATAATAAAATTGCTGATAGCGGCTTTGTAACTTTTCAATGGCTTCTTCAATCGATTTCACTTGCGTCTTTTTACCTGCATGATGCAATTGATCACTCAAAGCCAGAATGTACAAAACAATGGCTTTTTGATTATCAGGCTCGATGTGCAAAATATCCAAGCAAATGCTTTCGGCAATCTCAGGCTCATTTAAAGAACGATATTGGCGAGCTTTTTCTAATGCCAACTCAACCGAGTCAGCATGAATGTTGTGTAAAATCAGCTCCATTGATAACCCCGAGAAAGCGTGAATTAGATATTGCGTGTTGGGTTCAATCTAATGCAAAGCCTGATGCTTTTCAACATACGGATAAATCGCATCGACAAAGCTGACTGATACGTGGTGTAAACACCCTAATTCTGGTATCTTTTATCGTTTTTCTCACGGTTAATTTCGGTTCACACATGCAAAGAAAAATTCTGGTCACCAGCGCTCTCCCTTATGCCAATGGTTCAATACATCTGGGCCATATGGTGGAATACATCCAAACTGACGTCTGGGTACGTTTCCAGAAAATGCGTGGCAACCAATGCTTTTATGTTTGCGCAGATGATGCACATGGCACACCGATTATGCTGCGTGCTCAAAATGAAGGCATCACACCAGAACAACTGATTAGCGATGTCAGCAAAGAGCATCAGGCTGACTTTTCTGAGTTCAATATTGGCTTTGATAATTTTCATAGTACCCACAGTGATGAAAACCGAGCCTTAGCCAGTCAGATTTATCTGGCTAACCGAGATGCGGGTCATATTGAAGCCAGAACCATTAGCCAAGCCTACGATCCAGAAAAAGAAATGTTCTTACCCGATCGGTTTATTCGTGGCGAATGCCCAAAATGTGGTGCTGCCGATCAATATGGTGATAACTGTGAAGTCTGTGGTGCCACTTATGAACCCACCGAACTCAAAAACCCGGTATCTGCTGTCTCTGGCGCTACGCCGATTACCAAAGAATCCGAGCATTATTTTTTCAAACTCGGTAATTTTGAAAAAACATTAAAAGAATGGACCAACAGTGATCATCTTCAGCCAGAAGTGACACGTAAACTCAGCGAATGGTTTGATAGCGGTTTGCAAGACTGGGACATTTCACGTGACGCGCCCTACTTCGGTTTTGAAATCCCGGATACAGAGAATAAATTCTTTTATGTGTGGATGGATGCGCCGATTGGCTATTTAGCCAGTTTCAAAAACTTCTGTGATCGTACCGGCGTTGATTTTGATGCCTTTATGAAACCAGGCAGCGATACCGAAATGGTGCACTTTATTGGTAAAGACATTATTTATTTCCATGCCCTGTTCTGGCCAGCGATGCTGGAAGGTGCAGGTTTCCGTCAACCAGATAATATCTATGCACACGGTTTCCTGACCGTCGATGGCAAGAAGATGTCGAAATCTCGCGGTACCTTCATTAAAGCTCGTACCTATTTGAATCACCTTGACCCAGAATATCTACGTTATTACTTTGCTGCCAAACTCGGCAGTGGTATTGATGATATTGACTTAAGTCTGGAAGACTTCCAAACCCGGATTAATGCTGACTTAGTGGGTAAAGTCGTCAATATCGCCAGCCGCTGCGCCGGTTATCTGAGTAAAAAATGTGATGGCCAGTTAAGTGATTCACTAGCCGATGCGGATTTGTTTGATAGCTTTGTCAATCAGGCTGAACCAATAGCTGAACGCTACGAAAAACGAGAGTTTGGTCAAGCCATGCGTGAAATTATGGCGCTCGCCGATCGTGCTAACCAATATATTGATGAAATGAAGCCTTGGGCGCTAGCCAAAGAAAAAGGTAAAGAGCAAGAGGTTCAAGCCATTTACAGCATGGGCATTAACCTATTCCGTGTATTAATCGCTTATTTAAAACCGGTATTACCGAAAACTGCTGAGCAAGCTGAATCCTTCCTCAATATCGAACCATTGAACTGGACTGATATTGCATCACCACTACTTGGCCATACGATTAATAAATTCACACCGTTGATGACACGTATCGAAAAAGAAAAAATCGATGCCATCATTGAAGAATCAAAAGAAAATATGACAGAAACAAAACCGGCAGAGAAACAAACAAAAAGCAATACAAATATTGATCCAATAGCCGATGAAATCCAGTTTGATGACTTCGCCAAGATTGATTTACGTATAGCCAAAATTGTGAATGCAGAACATGTGGAAGGTGCGGATAAGCTGCTTAAACTCACTTTAGATATTGGCTTAGGTGAACGCCACGTATTTGCAGGTATTAAATCAGCCTACTCGCCAGAAGACCTTATCGGTAAATTAACCGTCATGGTCGCTAATCTGGCACCACGCAAAATGCGTTTTGGTTTATCGGAAGGTATGGTTTTGGCAGCGGGGCCGGGTGGAAAAGACTTGTTTATCTTGAATCCTGATGAGGGTGCTCAGCCAGGAATGAGAGTGAAATAAGCTTCACTTAAATTTCAGGCAAAAAAAAGCCCCGCATTGCGGGGCTTTTTTCTCTAATAATTTAAGCTTAGCAAAGACCTTTATCATCACATGTACTGCTAGAATCAATAGACCATGAAACAGCACCATTAGCAAGATCTCCCCTTAAAATATAAGTCTCATTCGCAACAGGACCTGCACCTGTAGCAGTAATTAAAGATCTAGTAGCTGTCGGGGCAGTCACAACCACAGAAGTAACATTAGCACCACCGGCAGCACCATCTGTTGCTGCTTTCACTGAACCAGCACTCGCACTGATACATGGTGAAGTTGATGCATTAGTTTGTGCACAAATTTCAACGGCTGTTTTTGCAGCAGATGTCGCAAGAATGACTTCTGAAAACTGCGCTTTTTGTGTGTATTGTTGATAAGCAGGCAGAGCAATAGCCGCCAAAATACCGATGATAGCTACAACAATCATCAGTTCGATTAATGTAAAACCTTGTTGGACTTTATTCATTATTTATCTCCATATTACTTTAGTTAAGCACTGTGCTTGCGTTTAGCTATTACAGTTATCATGCCAATTATTTTAATAATATTTATCAATAACTTAATAAAAACTGATTTAATCAAGATATTTTTAAGCGACCACTAAATGTCAATAAGTGACAAATTACGTCACTCTTGAGGGCAGTTTGAATAATATTTTTTTAAACCAACGTTCCAAGGGTAAAAGTTTAATGCCTGCTCAGCTATTGAACAGCTCTGCTGCTTTTCAGATAAGGCTTCATACCCATTGATCATGTCTTCGTATAACTTCAAATCTGGCGAGTTTTTCAACTGCATTTGTATGTTAGTCAGCAACTGACTAATTTTTTGTTTATTGCCATTTTCAATGGCATGATAAAGCACGCTACGGTTGGCCATATCTCTTGCCTTGCTCTGAAAATAGGGATTAACCAATGCTTGCTGAAGGGGATGCTCAACCTGCTTATCGAGCACATAATTTGCTATGTCTTTCTGAGCCTTTACTGTTTGATATAAAAACAATGATGTCGCAAATAAGAAAAACAAAGCTAAACTTTTTAAAGTTACTTTGGCCATTCTGCTAAGACCATTATTGATATTAAACACTATGTGTTTTAGCGCGAGGTAAATGAGGAAAAGCCATAAAAACCAATGAAGGGAAGATAAGTAAAAAGGTTGCTCTAACTGGGTATGAATCGATATAGGTAGCAATAAAGCAAAGAAGACAAGACTTGTCTTCCCATAAAACTGTATCACTACCCAAGCTGTTGAAAAGATAGCAATCAAAATGCCAGAAATAGCTATTGCGCCCCCCTCCACTGCCCACATCAATATCTCATTGTGTGGATGGTCGATTGTGTAAGGCATGTTCTCTACAGATGGATAATTTTCATACCAGTTACTTGCATTAATTACCCACTCTTTACCAAAACTTCCGATGCCATGACCAACAAGTGGTGATGATTTCACTGCATCTATAG
This sequence comes from Methylophaga sp. UBA2012, assembly GCF_002335235.1. Taxonomy (NCBI): domain Bacteria; kingdom Pseudomonadati; phylum Pseudomonadota; class Gammaproteobacteria; order Thiotrichales; family Piscirickettsiaceae; genus Methylophaga; species Methylophaga sp. UBA2012. Next base: position 30,534 of record NZ_DDCG01000017.1, read on the forward strand.
AAACACCATATAAAATCGCTCTTATATCGGTATGATTAGCCTTTGTCAGTTGATAAGTTTTATCAAGGGCGTAATTTAACCCAGTCGTTTTTTCTGCAAAATCAGCTGTAGCAATCCAAACTGATAGAACAGATATCAAAATTAACAATATAGAGCTATATTTTCTTTTGGCTATTGACTCAAGTGACCCAATAATCAACAGTAATCCTCCCAACGCTAAAGACAAGAGTCCTAGCCTTGATCCAGATGAAATTACTACATATATACACAACGCAATAGTTACAAATAGTACGCTCTGAATTATTTTTTTATTCTCAGTCCACTTATCAAATGAAAGAAATACAGCGATCAAAATTCCAGTGACTAAATAACTGGCCGTGACATTCACCTGCTGAAAAATAGTGGTTGGTAAAGTGTCATTAGATCTAGGTATCCAATCCCCAATAAAAGCTTGCCATTGATGAATTTCAACAACACCATAGATGGACACAAGCAAGCCTGATAGCACAATAAAGAACAATACCCGCTCAACCGACAGGCTTTTAAACTGAAACAAACCAAATAGGAAAATAACACCGGCAAGGATATATAAAATTCTGAATAACCAGGTGACGGGTTCAACCACGCCGGCAATGACGGCGGATAATAAAATTCCCGCTGGCAACATCAACAGATAAAGGTAATTTTTGGGTAGGGTAATCGTGTCACTACTAGCGATATGCCAGAGCATATAAGCAATAACCAACGTTGCAGCAAACCAAACCGAAATATTAAAAGGTAAATCAAAACCTGTACCACCGATACTCGACGTAATGTAAAACGGCGAAACGACAAAAAGTAAAAACAGCAAAATTTCAAGAATTCTGCTGGGTGATAATGATTGATTTTGCATTAAGCAATATCCTTTTGGCTTTTTTAATTTGCTATCACACCGGTTTCAAATCAAACGCAATACAGATACGTTCTTCATCTGAGCTGAATGGGATGGTGCGATGGAAACAGGATGAAGGAAACATCACCAGGTCACCGACTTCCGGAGCAATAGTCTTTGTTGGAAAGTTGTCATGCTTTTTCGGATAGTCGTCACCATGGGTGCTTAGCTCGATACTTCCCTCATGTTCATGCTGTTTATTTTTGGGTAATGATAAATACAGCGAGCCACTGACCCAGCCTTCTTCATGAATATGAGAGGTCAGATGACCACCACTTTTCATTTTCACATACCAGGAACTGGCGAACTCGGTGGTTTTCGGGAAAGCTTTAACAAACTGACAGTTTTCTCCGGCAAAAGTCTGACGATATCGTTCTACTGCTTGAGCAACATATTCTGCCAGTTGTCTAAATGATGCTTCGGGGCGTTTAAATAAATTACCGGAAGATTGCACGCCGTTGTAGAGTCGTCCCTGAGACTTTTCATCCACATCGCAGGTATAAATATCTTGTAAAAGCTGGTCTAAAAACTCGCTATTATTTTTAAGCTCGGGGATTTCGGTATGAAACACAAAATCCAGTGGATTTTTACAGAAATTGTAGTCATTCTCGGTGCCAAAGTTTTCAGCATAATGCCCGGCTAATGTGGCTAAAAATGGCGAGTTATCTTTACTTCGCTTTAATGCATCAAGGCCGTTCTTAAACTCCTCAAACTGCCCTGTTTTATAAAGACAATATAAGGATCGCTCCTGCCAGTCAGCATATTGCGAACGTTGAAAATGTTCCAATGCACCTTCCAGATCGCCACTATCGTATAGATACACAGCCAGACTGTAGTTAGCCATCGGTAGATCAGGATTGAGTTCTAAGGCCCGTTTGTAGGCAGCAACCGATTCGTCATATCGGCCTTGATCACGCAAGACTTCCCCGACACTGCGATACACATCGGCATAATTCGGATTAAGCTCTAAAGCCTTGTTATATGCAGCGATGGCATCACCTAATTTACCCTGATTTTTGTAGGCTGTGCCGAGGTTGAAATAAATCTGTGCATCGTTATGAATATGTAAAGCCTTATTGTATGTGTTGATGGCTTCAATCAACATGCCCTGTTCTTGCAAAACAACGCCCAGATTCACCATGGCTTCATAAAAGCCCGGTTCAAGCTCAATGGCTTTTTGATAATTTTGGCTTGCCTGCGGATATTGTTTTAAGGCTTGATGAGCGATACCCATATTATAATAAGCATCGACGAGATTCGGTTTAAGACTGACGGCTTTTTTATAACTCTGGATAGCTTCTTCATGACGGTTCATATTGGTGAGAAGCGCCGCTAGATTAAAATGTATTTCGGCAATACTGGGATCGATTTTTATCGCCTTACGGAAAGCCTCAACCGCTTCTTTTGTTTTATTTTGTCCCGCTAAGGCATTGCCATAGAGGTTGTGTAAAACAAACGCATTAGGAAACTGTTTAAGCAGTTTTTTCGACATGGCTTCCGCCATCGCTAACTGACCTGAATTTAACGCATTGATGATGGGTTGAATTTCTGCTTGAGATAGTGGTCTTAGGGGCGCGTTCTTTTTCATATTGAGCTCAGCGTCTTGAATTCAGAGATTATCGATATCATTTAAGATAGCCGAATGTAGCCCAGGGAATATTTTCCCGCAACCGTTGGCAAAACGTAAAATCTCACATTAATCAACTTACATATTTTAAGGTTATAAAAATCAGATGGATACAGTAACACAAGCATTACTCGGCGGTGCCGTAGGTTATATGGTTGCTGGTAAAAAATCCCCACGAAAAGCGGTGTTATGGGGAGCGGCAATTGCCGTGTTACCCGATTTAGATATCTTTATTCCCCATGAGACTGATCTGGCTTCAATGACAATGCACCGAAGTTGGAGTCATTCCTGGTTTGTCCAGACGGCAGTCGCTCCTCTACTCGCGATATTATTCCATCGTTTTGATAAAACCTTCAGCTACTTCAGCTGGTTTTTGATAACCTGGTTGGCCTTAATTACCCATTCAGGGCTGGATGCGCTCACCGTCTATGGTACGCAATTATTTTGGCCGTTAATGCCGAGTCCGGTTTCTGGTGGCAGTGTGTTCATTATTGATCCGACCTACTCCATCCCGCTTTTAATTGGTTTTTTAACGGTATTAATTGCACCAGATAAAATCACCAGTACGAAACTCATGCGTTATACCTTTGCTTTTAGCTGTGTGTATCTAACCTGGGGACTGCTTGCTCAACAGTGGGTTGAGCATGAAGCTGAAACTGCTTTTGCAGAGCAAGGTATTGAGGTCGATCATATGCAAGTCTCTGCAACCGCTTTTAATACGCTTTTGTGGCGAGTGATTGCTGTCAATGATGAACACTACTTTGAGGGCTTTCATTCTGTATTCGAGGGTCGTCAGCCCATCATTTTCAAAACATATGATCGTGGTGCTGAGCTCATTGATAAAGTAGAACATTACCCGGCTTATAAACGCATAGACTGGTTCACCAACGGCTTATTCAAACTCGAACTGCAAGGTGATCATATCGTGGCTTCAGATTTACGCATGGGGATGGAGCCCAGTTATTTTTTCCGCTTTAACATCGCAGAAAAAGGTCAGCACCAATATATACCCAGCATTCCGAACCGATTCGCAAGCAGCAATCACCGTAAGGAAGGTGTTCACTGGGTGTGGCAACGGATATGGAATCCAGCTGTCGAATTTAACCCTCAGCTAAATTAGTGTTTTTGTGTTGATTAACAACACGTTTAACAGGTTTTTTGTTTCGCCTAACTTTGGTGTAATGGTGACATGACACAGACAAATGAAAGCAACATCACAAATAGCCTGCTTGACTGGCAGTTTGATAATCAATTTATTCAGCGTTTACCTGCTGATCCAGAAACAGGTAATTTCCGCAGGCAAGTGCTCGGTGCTTGCTTTTCCTATGTCACACCAAGAAAAGCAACATCACCGACGTTGATAGCCTACTCAGCAGAAATGGCCGAAGAACTTGGGCTTAGTGATGAGGATTGTCACAGCGACTTATTCAAGCAGGTTTTTGTCGGCAACCAACAACTTGAAGGCATGCAACCCCATGCCCAATGTTATGGCGGTCACCAGTTTGGTAATTGGGCTGGTCAGCTAGGCGACGGTCGTGCTATCAATTTGGGTGAAGTTATTGGTGAGTCAGGCCAGCGCTGGAGCTTGCAACTTAAGGGGTCAGGAGATACGCCCTACTCACGTACAGCTGATGGTCTGGCCGTGTTGCGTTCATCCGTACGTGAGTTTTTATGTAGTGAAGCCATGTACCATCTTGGCGTTCCGACAACCCGAGCATTGAGCCTTATCACCACAGGTGACGATGTGATTCGGGATATGTTTTATGATGGCCGGCCACAGAGCGAACCTGGTGCAGTCGTCTGCCGAGTTGCGCCCTCCTTTCTGCGTCTGGGCAGTTATGAAATATTTAGTGCCCGTGGCGACAGCGAAACCTTAAAAACCTTGGTCGATTACACCATTGATACGTTTTATCCTCACTTAGGTACGCCAAGTAAACAGAGCTACTTAGATTGGTTCCGAGAAATCTGTGAACGCACAGCCGATATGGTGGTTGACTGGATGCGAGTGGGTTTTGTGCATGGTGTGTTTAATACAGATAACACATCCGTGCTCGGCCTGACTATCGATTACGGCCCTTATGGCTGGATTGATGACTACGATCCCAACTGGACGCCCAACACCACTGACGCAACCGGTAAGCGTTATCGTTTTGGTGCACAACCACAAATTGCCCAATGGAATCTATTGCAAATGGCTAACGCCATCTATCCACTAATTGATGATGCTGAAGCTTTGAGAAATATTCTGAATGACTATGTCACTGTCTATACAGATAAATGGCAACAAATGCGTGCCGATAAATTAGGTTTGGCTGAATTTAAGCCTGCAGATGAAGCCTTACATCAGGATCTAAATCGCGTTATGCAACTCACCGAAACCGATATGACCTTGTTCTATCGGCACCTCGCTGATGTAAAAGTCACTGATAAAAATAAAACCGATGATGAGCTTCTCTCACCCTTAATGGTGGCTTTTTATTCACCTGATGCACTCAGTCAGGCAGATAAAAAAGACATCGCCAACTGGGTCAGAGATTATCTCAAACGTGTTGAGGAAGAAGGCATCAGTGACGAAAAACGTAAAACAAAGATGAATGCTGTTAACCCCAAATATGTTTTGCGTAACTATTTGTCGCAGCTTGCCATCGATAAAGCTGAACAAGGCGAACCAAGCCTAATCAATGAACTTATGGAGGTAATGCGTCGCCCCTATGATGAACAACCACAATATGAAAGCTATGCAGCAAAACGTCCTGACTGGGCCAGGAACAAACCCGGCTGCTCAATGCTCTCATGTAGTTCATAGTCTGTAATTTATTAAGGAAATGACAGTGAACCTGGTCAAGACGCTCTCCGCTTTCGCTTTTCTCATTAGCAGCTCATTTGTTGCTGCCGATATCAGTCGGGATAAAGATCTTAATATTGAAAAAATACTGTCTGATATTCCTGTCGCATGGGGCATGGATTATCTGAGTGATAATGTTTTGCTGATCAGCCAGCGCGATGGACACTTGTATCAATTTCATCAGGATACAAAACGATTACATGAAATTACCGGCTTACCCGTCGATATTCTGGTGCAGGGCCAAGGCGGTTTATTCGATGTCAAACGCTCACCAGACTATGAAAAAACAGGCTGGATTTATCTGAGTTATGCCAAAGATGTGGATGACGAAGGTGCCACTTCTCTGGCTAGAGCGAAAATTGAAAACAACACTCTCACCCATTGGCAGGAATTACTGGTGACACAATCGCGTACCGGTAACGATGTACACTACGGTGGACGCATTACGTTTGACGGCAATGGCCATATTTTCCTATCAGTCGGCGAACGCGGTGAACGTCCCAATGCGCAGAACTTAATGACTCATGCCGGCACGATTTTACGCCTCAATATGGATGGGACGGCACCAGCTGATAACCCCTTCATTGGCAAAAATGAAGCCCTGCCGGAAATCTGGAGTTATGGCCACCGAAATCCTCAGGGTCTGTTTTATAACCAGCAAACCCAGCAGTTATGGGAAATTGAACATGGCCCTCGTGGTGGCGATGAAATCAATTTAATTGAAGCCGGCAAAAACTATGGTTGGCCTGAAATTTCTTATGGCAAAGAATACTGGGCACCGCTTTCTGTGGGACATGGTACTCACGAGGAAGGTATGGAACAGCCCATTAAAACCTATATCCCCTCCATCGCACCCAGCAGTCTTATCCAATACCAAGGTACATTATTTCCAGAATGGCGTGGAAAGCTCATCATCGGCGCACTCAGCTTGCAACATCTGAATATTGTCAGCCTCAATGATAAGAATGAAGCCACTGATGAACAACGTTTATTAAACACACTGTCCAGTAGAATTAGAAATGTCATTGAAACACCCGATGGTGCATTGCTGATCAGCAGTGACTCTGGTGATATCTACCGTATTTCCCCAAAAACAGAATAGATAGAATATCGACGGCATAAAACCGTCGCAGTTTGACAGTCAGCACGCCTTAATAAATAATGATAATAATTCACATTAACATTAAGGCTAGTCTTGAACAATCTTACCTACCAACAGGATAAAGAAGTCACTGCTCTCTATATTGAGCACAAGAGCTGGCTACACCGTTGGCTACGTAACAAGCTTCAATGTGATGAGTTAGCGCGTGATCTGGTGCAATCGACGTTTGTCAGATTATTGCTTAAACCTGAAACGATTAACGAACTTAAACAGCCACGCGCATATCTGACCACCATCGCACACGGCCTGGTTAATGATCACTGGCGCCGCCAGCATGTAGAGCAAGCCTATCTTGAGGCGCTGGCTTTATATCCGGAAGAACTTTGCCCATCTGAAGAACACCGTGCTATCGCTTTAGACACATTAATGGAATTAGTCAGCTTATTAGCAAATATGAAAAAGCCTGTTCGTGATGCCTTTATTTTATCTCAGATAGAAGGCCTTACCTATCGGAAAATCAGTGACAAACTCGGTGTTTCCGAACGCACAATAAAAACGTATATGGCTGATGCCATGTTGCAATGCTTACGTGTTAAAAACGCCTATTCATAAATATGCATCCCAAACATCAGGCCATTATTGAAGATCAGGTATTACAGGAAGCCTCAACCTGGTTCGCCATATTACAAAGCGAAAATGTCAGCAGAGAAGATCAACAAAAATGGCGGGAATGGCTATCGCAGCGCCCCGCGAATCAACTGGCCTGGGAACAAATAGAAGGTATTCAGGCAGAATTTAATCAAGCGGCAAACTCATCTACATCACAATACGTTATTAAACAGACACCCTCGCGGTTTTTTACCTCTAAAACGACCTCTCTTTTCAGTGCTGTACTGGTCATCATCGTTTCACTGTTAACTTTCTCTTTTTTCACTCCTTTTTATTCAGAAATGGATAAAAGGCATTTTCAGACAGCCGTGGGAGAAACACGCCTGATTCACTTGGCTGATGGTACTCAGCTCTGGCTTAATACCAATAGCAGGGTCGATACTCAATTCAGTGCTGATTTACGTCAAATCATCTTACATAAAGGTGAAATATTTATTAGCAGTGGTAAAGATAAGGAATATCATCATCGTCCATTGGTAGTAGATACAAAAGATGGCCGACTCACCGCCCTGGGTACGCGTTTCAATGTTCGTTATGAAAATAATAAAACCTCGCTGAGCGTCTTCGAAGGTGCTGTAAAAACAGCGCCAAGCCAACAGCCAACGGCGATCATCACCCAAGCTGGTGAACAAACCATTTTTAATCAACAAAAGATACTGACAAACTCATTGCCTATAGATCCGGTCAATGAAGCCTGGACCAACGGCATATTGCTCGCCAACGATATGCCCCTGTGTGACTTTATTACTGAGTTCAATCGTTACCAGGAATCAATGATTATCTGTCCAAACGAACTCAATACACTGCGACTGATGGGCAGCTACCCACTCAATAATATTCCCAGAGTGTTAACGGCCGTTGAGCACTCATTGCCTGTACATATCTGGCAGGTCAACGAAAAAATATGGCGTATCGATAAAACACGTTAATTTTTTTATGACTTGCTTCCCTTTTTCTGCTGCTGTCCGGCATAGCTATCAAAGACACTAAAGCAGATGAGGAAAAAGATGAAAAACCAAAAGATGGCTGCGGTACCGATTAATAAACGACGCAAAGCCCGTCAGATCATTTTAAGCTCCATCGTTCTGAGCGGTAGTTTGTTATACCAGCCCCAGAGCGTTTTTGCCGACAACGCTCAGCAACATTATGAAATTCAACAAGGTGATTTAGCGACGGTATTGAACCAATTCGCCAGCCGTGCCGGGATTTTACTCTCAGCAGATGCTGCATTAACCAGCGGTAAATCCAGTCAAGGCCTGTCCGGCGACTATGCAACCGAACAAGGGTTAAACCTGATTCTGGCCGGCAGCGGACTCACGTTCACTAAATCTGCTGACAATAGCTATTATTTAGAAAGAAAACCGGCACCAAAGCAACAACAAAACTTCACGCTGGATGATAGTACTGACTCCGTTGATTTGGATGCGTTAATGGTCATGGGAACCCCCCAATTTCGTTATGACAGTCGTGAGGTTAAAACAGGCACCCGTATTGCTAAAGATGTGACAGAAATGGCGCGCAGTGTCGATATTATCCCTGAGCAACTGTTATTAGACTCACAAGCGCGTGAAATGGAAGATGTGTATAAGTTATCACCAAACGTGGTCAACTCTGACGGCTATGGCGGCACCCGCGAAGACTATCTGATCAGGGGATTCAGACGACCTGCGGATATTTACCGCAACGGTGTTCGCCTCAAAACAGGCCGACGTATCGATCCCGCCACCGTTGATAATATTCAGATTATCAAAGGCCCTGTGGCAGATATAGGACAAATGATGCCGGGGGGTCTTGTTAACATTATCACTAAAAAACCTCAGCTAGAGAATGAAAATCATCTCTCAACCAGCTTTGATGAGTATGGTCAGCAACGTGCTGTTTTTGACTCAACAGGCGCAATTGCCGATAGCGATAATCTGGCATATCGAGTCACTGGTTCATGGGAAGACAGTGAAACCTTTCGTGACAACTCAGATATCGACAGACGCTTTTTATCTACCTCACTATCCTGGTTTGGTGATAAGGGCGAATATATCAATGTGAATTATGAGTACAGTAAAGAAAAACGATCGTTTGACCGTGGTCTGATTACAGTACCTCTAGCAAATGGCAAACGGAAAATTGCTGATGTGTCTAGCGATACAAGTTATGACGCCGGTTTTAGCTTTAATGAAGTGGAATCCAATCTGGTAGAAATCGACACTGTTTTCCCCATCAAGCAAAGCGGTTGGAATATCGAATCCAAACTGTTTTATAACAGTGAAAAAGCGGACGATACTCATGTTGAAGTAGGAGCGGTAACATCCGATGGAACCATAACGCGTCGTGTTCAAGGGAATGAAGATCGTGAATTAAATACCTTTTTTGCACGTTTACAAGCTCGTGGCGAATTTGACTTATTTTTGCCAATGACACTGGTGAGCGGTGTTGAATATCACGAACAGGATGAAGAATGGATTAACTTTGCAGGTAGCAATCAAACAGGTGGCACCGTAACCAATCCAAACAGCTATAGCTTAATCAACGATATCGAAATAGCAAGCCGTGATCACCGTGATGTCAATATGAAGTCATACGGCCCATTCGCTCAGCTTGATATGCAAGCTTCTGATGACATCACCATCACGCTAGGCTTTCGAGAAGAGTTTTATTCGGCAGATTTTGAACGTCGTGTACTTAGTTCAGGTGTCGTCACCACAGCCGATACACCGCGTGATAGTAAATTCACAAAAAGTGCCGGGATTGTCTGGAACGTTATTCCAGAAGTATCACTGTATACCTCTTATGCTGATACGTTCATGGCACAAAATGTCTATACGGGTCAGCAGCAACAAACTGCCCTGCCACCACAGGAAGGCAGACAATACGAGGCGGGTGTAAAGTGGTCAACCTTTGATGACAGACTTCTGCTGACGATGGCGTATTTTGATATTAAACAAGAAAATGTCTATGAAAGTGTTAATGGCGAAGCTGAACTGACTGGGGGCATTGATACCAATGGTGTCGAATTCAGTGTTACCGGGAGCCCAGTTTCTGGCTGGAATATCCGGGCATCACTCGGGCTGCTTGATGCCGAAATTGTCAGCGAAGATACTGAAACCAATGGTAACCGTCCCACTAATGTGCCAGAACATACCGCTAATCTATGGACAAGTTATGAGTTCCAAGGCGTAGATAATCCCTTAAGTGGATTTGGTATTGGCGGTGGTATTACCCATGTCGGTAATCGCTATGGTGATAGCGAACATAGCTTTGAGTTAGGTGACTACACACTGGTTGATGCCGGTATTTGGTACTACTTCCCGGCTATTGGCAGTTCAACTCTAAGAGTAGACTTAGGCGTCAAAAATATCACGGATGAAGAATACTACACAGCGTCGGGCGGCGCATATCGCATCTCTGTCGGTGCACCAAGAACGGTATTTGCTGGATTACGTTTAGACTTCTAAAGTCAAAGGGCATGGTAAATACCATGCCCTTTTTTTATTAAGCTCAGGCGGAATATTGGCCTGATACATTTGTCGCTAAATAATCCCTGTGCTGCTCTTCCATAAAGGCATCAGTTATACCGTAGTGGCTTAGTTTCATTGTGTAAAACCGATCAAAGTAATCTTGCACGGTCTGTTCAATTTGCTGATTAAAACCAACAGAAGCCGTAACTGTACGGCCATTGGTGCGTTGTGTTATCCGGCCATCATCAAGCACAAGCTCACCGTTCTTAAACACTTTTTCAGCATGACGGAACATCGCCGCTTTATCTTCCTGATCTCGATAAATCGCAATATCAGCCTTCGCCCCTTTTTCCAATGAGCCCCTGTCTTTTTGCCCTAACAATCTTGCTGGAGCAGCTCGCGTCATAATGGCTATTTCATACAGGCTGAATTCTTTTTTGAGATCTTTTAATAAGGTCATCTCGGTAATTTCAGGATGCAGATTTTCCAGACAGGACATTCGATATTCATAACTCATCAGTAAATGTAATAAGTCAGGATAACGCGTGAATGGCGCGCCATTTGGGTGATCAGTGGTAAAGAAGAGTCGCCATGGATCTTCAGATAATAAGAAAATCTCCAGACCTATCGCCCACTGCAAACCATTCACAAAACTGGTTTGTTTGTACTGATAAGGCACAATACCGCCACTACCCTCATTCTCAGCATGCCAGACGTGCCATTTATTCGGGCTGGCATCACCACGGCGAGCAAACTGAGCCATCACGTCACCTGATAAGGTCACGGTTTGGCCGAATAACACCTGCCCGACATCCATCGTAATATTGGGATAGCGATTAAACGCTGCCATCAATTGTGCCGCAGCTGAAGAAAAACCAAATTTACCTTCGTTGCCATAACCATAAAACTGCACATGCGCCAAATGCATAGGCAATCCCTGTGCAGCTTCCATCGTATCCACAATCGTCTGAATGTTGCCTGGTGTACCTAAATTATTACAATGAACATGAACAGGATGCGGTAAGCCAGTCTGCACAGCAGCTGTTTGCAGGGTTTGTAATAATTGACGAGACGAAATACCGTAATCACTCAATACATCATCCAGATTGAATGTCTCGGCACCCTCTTTAAATGCCTGAGAACCACCGGCGTTGATCACCTTCAATCCCAAAGCCTTGGTTTTATGCAGCGTCCAAGCAACATAATCATTGATTTGTGATTGGCTGGCACCCTGCCTTATTAAATTGACCAATAAATCATCACTACCGAGAATGACCAGGGCCGCAGTATCAATAATAGGAATATCAGCAAATTCGGCATGCACTTGTGGCGCATTCACTGGCAACATGGCAGGCTCTACCACCATGCTATAGCCCATCTCAGTATATTTATACCCCGTTTCAAACGAAGACCATCGTGCATTGGCAAAAGGTGTTGCTGCTTGTCTCATTAAGTGTTTCCGGTGCTGTTCAGGCAGAAGTAATCGTGCCGTATTCACATTGCCACCAGCGATATGGCTATGAATATCAATCCCTCCCGCCATCACGATGTCACCATTCACATCATAGATAGTGGCTTTTTTCTGTTGCTCTATAGCGGGTGTGTCACAGATTCTGTCATGTCTGAACCAGATATCACGTATCTCCCCATGCCAGTTTTGAACAGGATCATAGGCACGAGCATTTTTTATACACGAATACATAAAACCTCACTGATGCTTAAAAATAAGACAGTCTGATAATCCGGCTTTTATAGCTTCAGTTGATAACGCAGTGATGCTGATAAATTCGATCAGACTTTCGGTTAACACGGCATCACCTTGGTTAAAATTAAGCTCTGTGCTCACCTGATTGATAAAAAGTGTGCCTAACTGAGTACTTACAACAGCTTTAATACGCGCTACGTTCAGCTGCCCACAAAAATGCAATAACGCCGCCTCATCAAATTGATGTCGACTATCGAAACGAAACCCAAGGCTAGCCCAGCTCTCTTTTTGGTGCTCATAAACCACAATGCCAGCTTCTGAATACTGATTGATAACGTCCTGCTGTTGTTTTGTCTGAGTCACTTTTTGCCAGATGGCGCGTTTAAATAAGGATGGTATATCCAGCCATGAAGGAGATAATTGCCCCCACTCTGTCATCTGTATGGGAGTGGCCTGAGCTTCAGACTGAGCTAAAACAGTCTGCATCTGAAGCAAGTCAGCCGGATTTTGCTTATCGTATTTATTGACGACAATCAGGTCAGCCACCGCTAGTTGCTGCAAAAAGATGTTATGAGTTGTGTAACGTTCATCATTGAAATGACGGGCATCAACTAAGGTAATCGTCGCGCCTAACTCAATCCAACTCTGATATTGCTGACCAGAGAGTATCTCGAGAATTTCTTTCGGATGCCCCAGCCCACTCGGTTCAATCAATAATCTATCGGGCTTTACTTCACGTAAAATCTGGTTTAATGCCACTGTGACAGGCAAGCCAGCACTACAACACATACACCCGCCGGGGACTTCCTTAATGAGTAAACCAGGAGAAGCTGACTCCGCTTCGAGCAGCGTTTTATCCAGTCCTATCTGTCCAAATTCATTCACTAATACAGCCCAGCGTTCAGAGACTGGCTTTTTTGCCAATAAATGATTAATGGATGTGGTTTTACCCACGCCCAAAAAGCCGGTAATGATATTGGTAGGTACGCTTCTCCGCGGTTTAGTGCTCATGAAACCGGCGTAGCTGGCGCCACATCAAGGCAGCAAATACAGCAGTTATCACAAGTAGTTTCAGCAGGCTTTGCCATAAACCCGATCCAATATTACTGCTGTAGTTAAACGCAGGAATTTCATCAAAGTCTGCTTCTTCGAAGGCTTTGTCAGGGAAATAAATTGACCAGAAAAAATGACGTATTTGTTGATGGTACTGTTCAATCTGCTGATTAAAATCGAGCTTGGCCAGCGTGTCCGCATTGGCTAAACGATTAAAACCATATTGCATACTCATCACTGGCGAAAACCAGGAAAAGGCTTGCCCTTGTTGATAGCTCGCTAACTGTGTCTGATGGCGCTGACTAACTAAATCAGCCACAATCACATCACTCATTTGTTGCTGCCCGTAATACCAACGCCAATCAAATTCATCACCCAATGGTGCCGTAGGAGTCCATTGGGGAAATAGAGCGAGATACGCAGCAAAATCTGCTTTTTTATCTTTATCCCAGCTATCATTCATATACTGACGCTGTTCAAATACAATAGCCGCATTTTTACCGGCATCCTGTTGTTGAATCTGATAAAGATAAGCTAAACCGGGTACGACAAAAGTAAAAATCAGCCAGATGCTAATAAATGACAGATAGTTAAAACTGGCTTCTTTATTCAAAAACACAATCCAGCCACAAATAAACCACCAACACAGCTGATACAGCATAATCTGAGCTAATACGCCAAACCAATTGCTATCAAGACTGATTGATGTGATTACCGTGGCAACAACTAACAAAACTACATTGACGAACAGTACCATCAACGCCGGTATTGTCATTTTTCTGAAGATCAACCGGGTGCCTTTGGGAACCTGGGCGACTAACATGGGCCAGCGTCCGGTATTCTTTTCATCTGCTAAGACATTGATACTCATTGCGGCTATCAGTAATGGCATCAAATATAACCAGAGGAAGGACAAATCAAATTGCCCAAACCGTTGAGCATCCACATTGCCTGGTGCAGTTGCATTGACCTGACTTTGTAAGCCTAATAACCTCACCCGAAGATGCGTCGCAGTTTCATCACGTTCACCACGAAATATGGCAGACCAGGCTTGCGGCGTTTGTGACACAGGATGAAATAAGTAATAGCCCATATAGCCCGGAAGAAGCTGGTTTTTATCATACTGATCACGATAATGTTGAATATCATCCTGATAATGGGCTTGAGAAAATTGGTAATGGTCGAGTTCACGTTCAATTTTTGCCTGACTTAACGCAATGGCAATCACACCAGCAACGAGATAAGTCAGTAACAACCATTTGTTCAGCCGATTCGCCCAAAATAATTTAAATTCAAAAGAAAACAGACTCATACTATGGTCACCTTCGGCCTAATAACCATAATCGCTGCCAATAAACTCAGCAACCAAAGTCCAATCATGGCAGCTGACGATGACATAAATGTCCACTCCTCATCTAATTTAGCTGGCTGATAGTCAAACTCTGCAAGCTCAGCCCAATGAGATTTTGAGATCCGATGGTCACTATTATCATGTGCCATATCCACTTCGTTGATATGTAAATCATTCAATGACTGAATCAACTGATAACGATAGGCTTCAGCGGCTTGTTCGTATTGTCTGATCTGCTGGTAACTGGTGGCACTCAGCAGGTTAGATAAACGACTTGTCACTAAAAAAGGCGAGAACAGTGACCAGCGTGATACCCAGGCATTTTGCTTAGCTATCTGGTTCAAAAGCTGTCCATACTGCTCTTCAAAGACTTCGCTGGTGATACGCTCACCCTCCTGCATCAACAAGCCTTTCCAATTCACGGGTAAATCTTCAACACGTTCAACACCGTATTTTTTTAATGTTTGTTCACGAAAATCATTGAAATACGGATCATCCGGATCATGAGAATCCCCGACTTTGGCAACGGCCTGAGCTGTCTGAATATCAAACACTGCATTATCTGGAAGTGGATAACGCCACTCGGCAACGGCATAGGCCAGCTTTGGTAAAACCACCACCATCACTAACCACAATAGTAAGGATGTTGAGAGACTTTGATTATTAGCGCGAGACAGCGTTGAAACGAAAAGGATAAGGCTGACCCATATCACGCAATACAGAAAATACAACACAAATAACATAGCAAAACGTACATAGACATCAGCTTCCACCTCAGCCATCACTAAAAAGATAGCAGCGACCGAAAACACCAATGCCAGGAAAAGTAATGAGATAAATAAAAATGCCAGCGCTTTACCGACAATCATCTGCCTGAAACTCACACCCAGCGAGATAATTTGACGTAGCGTGCCCTGCTGACGCTCACCACTGATGCTCTTATAGGCCAGAGCGATCAGTACCAATGGCCACACCACTAATATCAAGGTCGCCCCGAATAAATAGCCCAATTGCATGTAACTGTGACTACTCAGATATTGCTTGAACTGGCTGCTGTTTTGTCGATGTGCTTCCAGAAACAACACATTACCTACAAACGGGTTCACCCCAGCATCCATAAAACTCAGTGGTGAAATAACGCGAAACACCATCGCCCCATAATGTGCAGCCCGGTGTGGATGACGATCAGGCTGAGCCTCCCACTTTTCATCGTTGGTTTGCTGCCATTGTTGCTGAACCGCTATAAAATCCTGCTGTTGCTGCCAGTGACTGACAGCGACCAGCAAGGTGAGAGAGATCAGCAATGGCAATAGAACTTTTAACGTTTTGTGTCGCCATAACTCGCTAAGCTCATGACGAGCAATAGAAAAAACCATTTTACTGACCTACTTACTTAAAGCGATATGAAACAGATAATGATGCATTAACACCATTTCCGGGCGAATGAATCGTATCAGTACCATCAGTACCCCAGTCGTAAACATATTCATAATATTCATTGAATAAATTATTGACCCGGAAATTAATATCGCCCCAGCCCGCGTCAAAGTTCAGACTGGTATTAACGAGGTTGTATTTACCAAACTTTCCGCCTTCATTAGCTGAGTTCACATAACTACCACTTTGCGAATCCAGCGTGGTTTGCCACATCAGCTTTGGTGTGAGCTGGTAATTTACACCAACTGAAGTCGTATAATCTGGCACGCCAATTAACTGATTACCATCCGTTGCACCGGGTGTTTGAATTTCTGATTCTATTTTTGAAACATTACCCCAAACTGTTGTTTGCGTATTAGCCTGCCAGCTAAAGCTCAAATCCACGCCCTGACGCAGGGTTTTTCCCACATTGCTAAATGAGCCATCAACTAGCTGTATATATTCATCACTGGCTCGCTGCTCCCAATAAGAAAGACTCAACTCTAAAGTTGATAGAGCTGCCCATTTACTGCCCAGCTCCCAACCATCATTCATCGACACATCACGTGCTGAAGTATTACCAGCTGTATAGGCATTTTTTCCAACCGGATGCTGGAAGCTTTGGCCATAGTTAAAAAACACGGTGACATCATCTGTCGGATAAATAAACACATTAAATTTAGGCTGAACAATGGTGCCAAAATCATAGATATTGCGTTCGTTTTTACTGATTGAATTCAAATCCTTATCCCAGTACTCACCACGCAGTCGATCTGCACGCATGGCAGCATTCCAGGATAACCAGTCAACCGGAGAGTTTGAGATCTGTATATAACTACCGTAGCTGACAAAGTCATAATGACGATCACGGTTCACCGCATTGCGATCGCGTTCGCGTTGAAATCCGTCAGTACCGAAGCGTTGCTCTAATACTTCTTGCTTTTGTACATCTGCACCCCACTGGACTTTCCATTCAGGATTGATTTCCCAGCTCAGTGTAGAGATAAATCCATAATGATCTTCTTCATCATTTCTGTTCTGTAAAGCGGTATCTTGCTTAAATCTAACCCAACGCTCACGTTCATAATGATTGAAATACGATTTTAGTGACCAGTCGAGGCTGTCTGAGAAAGCGTGGTCAAAATGCAAACTAAATGAGTTGGTATGCTTTTGACCACCATCCTGAGCAGCATAATCAGCTGATCGCGTTGGGTGTTTTTTTGCCACGTCACGATCCAGAAAACCGGCTGCATCGGCATCTATACCTGAAAAACGTGCGATAAAACCGAGTGAGGTATCATCATTAAAATCATAGAACCAACGGCCTGAAGCACTGTATTTTTCAGTTTTCTCGTTATCTCGATAGCCGTCAGCGTCGCGGTAACCAAAGAAATAATTATGTCTTAAATTGCCAGTCTGCTCGCCCGCATAGGCTTGTACTTGTTTTTCGTTATAGCTACCTGCAGTTAAAGTGACCTCTCGGCCAATATCACTACGTGTTTCGATATTGTAGTTGCCAGCAATATTAAATAATCCATATCGTGGATCACTATTTCCCTTATAAACATCAATATTACTGATATCAGCTGGAAATAATTGATTCATTTCACTGAAACCAGAGTGTGTGTTAGATGGAATCCCGTCTATCAGTGTTGCCGCATGAGGAGTCGTTCCCTCAGCAGAAAAACCTCTGATACCTATTTCAGAGTCAACAATGCCTTGGTTATAGCGAGCCAAATACACACCAGGTACCCGCGTAAATAACTCCATGACATTAGTCACTTGTTGTATCTGAATCTCTTCTTTGCTTATTTCATTCACAGAACCCGCCAGATTATCTTTCACATAATCGGGCGCATCACTTGTAACAACCATCGGTGCAATTTCAGCAGGTAAATCGCTATCAGCCATCAGAAGTACTGGGAATAAACTTGTCACAACCAGTGTTGAGGGAAGTGTTTTTTTCACTAAAATAATCCTTAAATTAAGCTGAGAATTGCTCAAAGTATTGTTCTGTTAGATCAGGTAACGTCAGATCATCATTTTTTATTAGCTGTTTTAATTTCCCCTGACTCATAATGCCGATCTGGTCTGCTAATTGATGAGCACATAGCAGGTCATGGGTGACAATCAAAACCGCAGTACCGCGTTGTTTGATGGTATTGACTACCTCGATAAATTCTTGAGTGGCAACAGGATCCAACCCGGATGTGGGTTCATCCATCAAAACCAATTTGGCATGTTTTAGCAGTGCAAAGGCAATCGCCACTTTTTGTCTCATGCCTTTAGAAAAACTACCGATTTTTCGCTCTAATTGTGCTTCTGTAATCCCTGTTCTAAGCAGCACATCCTTGATATCTGACTGAATAACTTTTACACCGGCAAGCTCAGCGAGATAGCTGATATTTTCTACGGCAGAAAAACTCGGATAGAGATGAACATTTTCGGGGATATACATCATCTGCTCACGGCACTCAGTCCGCTGATGATACATATCGATACCATCCAGAACAGCACGACCAGAATCTGGTTTAACAAATCCTAATAACATATTGAGTGTAGTTGTTTTTCCAGCACCATTAGCACCCAACAGACATAAAATTTCACCAGAATCTACTGTAAAATTTAACTCATTTACAGCATGGTTCTTTCCATAATATTTGTTCAAATTACTGACTTCTAACATGTAGTTTCGTGTCCATGACCTATTATTATTTGATAATCATTCTCAAGATATTGATATATCATATCAAATTTAATTATAAATAAAACCCAGCGTTTCTGGGTTTTTATTGTTGCTGACAGTGCTCACATAGCCCATGTAATTCCAACTGGGGACTATTTAATTGAAAGTGATTTTGTTGAATGCTTTTTTCTAATGCTTCAATAAGCTTAGTATCGACCCCAACTTCACTGACTGACTGGCAATTATCACAAATCAGAAACTGTGGTGTTTCGTGTTTATGTGTGCAAGTAATATGAGAGCAAGCAAGAAACTTATTGGTTGAGGCCAATTTATGGACCAGGCCCTGTTCAATAAGAAATTCGAGCATTCGATACACTGACATTGCTGGAATTTTTTCACCCAATTTTTGCTGATAGAGATCAGCGAGTTCATAGGCAGACTGAGGATGAGCATTTTCAAGAAGAAGCTCCAACACCACTTTACGTTTAGGTGTCAGTTTGCCTCCATGCTCAATACAACTTTTTTCAGCTTGATTTATTGCTTTCTCTTTATCCATAACATCACTTAAAGGTGTAGCGGTCATCAGGCGCGAACATTAACGATGACAGGTCAATCATAACGGAATTTTAACAGTTAACCATCCTATCAGGAACTAACTCCGAAACAGACTATGAATTATTCCTATGCGAAATCAATACCGAGAAACAAACGTCGGTTATCTGGACTGGCTAGTGGCGATCGATGAACTAAACCATCCACTCTGGACTCAGTCCAGCCCTGCCCCTTCATCAATAAAACATCACCTGGCATGGCTTTTTGTATGGCATCCTCATGCCAATAAATGCCTGAGCTTTCATCAGGCTGACCATTCGCTCCTGCACCAAGCTTGTCTCTATTGACATTATCTTCCAGTAACCACTGTGTTGTATCACCTGTATAGGTTGTGACCAGGCGACATAATAATTTATCGACATGAAAGCGTGGGCACATTGTTTTATCTAATAACTCCAGTCTTAAGCCGACATGCGTTAAATCAAATAAATCTGCAAACACTTCCGCCAGAAACGTCATATCATTTTCCAGTGCAGTAAATGCCTGTTGTTTTAATGAGGCCCTCAACCATTCTTTCACTTCACTGGGTTTCAACACCGCCCTGAGCGCAAAACTTGAATGGGTATTCACTAAGCCAGCAATATCATCAAGCAATGCTGAACTTCTATTTCTGCGCCATAAAGCCAAGTTAATATTTTCACTATATATACTTGATAAATCATACACTTCAGATACATAGTTAATGTTACCTGGAAACTCAACCTCTTGCCTTTTTAATGCTGTCATTGCATTTGCCACGCTGGAAAGGGGTCAGGTAATGTCTGCCACATTGACTTACCCGCTAATAGTTCTTCATCCGTCAATAAGCAAGCATCTAATTGCTTTTTGACCTGAGTTTCATTGAGATTCTGTCCGATAAAAACCAACTCCTGACGCATATCACCAAAGGGTTCTTGCCAGTTCTCCATAATGACTTCAATTGATGCATCATCTTGTGGCCAGCGTTCAGTAGGGACAGCCTTCCAGAACATACCCGCGAAACCATGATGGGCAATACCACCGGCCTGATTCCATTGCCCGGCAAACTGCGGGCGACTGGCTAACCAGAAATATCCCTTAGACCGGATTAATTTTCCACACGGCCACTCCTGATGCAGAAACTCATAAAACTTCTGCGGATGAAAAGGCTTGCGTGCTGTATATGAAAAACTACTAATGCCATACTCTTGCGTTTCAGGAATATGCTCACCACGGGCCTCTTGTAACCAGCCTGGTGCTTGTGACGCTTTATCAAAATCAAACTTATGTGTGGCCAAGACTTTTTCCAGTGGTACCTGGCCATGTTTCAGGGGAATAATTTCGGCGAGCGTATTTAAGCTTCTCAGTATGGATGTCAGCTCATTCAACTCTGCGGTGCTACATAAGTCAGTTTTGCTGATTAGAATCACGTCGCAGAATTCGACTTGTTCTATTAACAGATCCGCCACACTACGCATATCGTCTTCACCGAGATGTTCGCCAGTATCTTGTAATAACTGCGCTTCACGAAAATCTTTTAAAAAGTTGACGGCATCGACCACCGTTACCATCGTATCTAACCGGGCAATCGTCGATAAACTCTCCCCTTCTTCATCGGCAAAGGTAAACGTCTCGGCGACGGGTAAGGGTTCGGATATACCGGTTGATTCAATCACCAGATAATCAAACCGACCTTCATCTGCCAAACGTTTGACTTCAATCAGCAAATCCTCACGTAAAGTGCAGCAAATACAGCCATTGCTCATTTCAACCAGCTTTTCTTCTGCCCGATTAAAATCCACTTCGTTATTTAATTGCTGAGCATCAATATTAATTTCACTCATATCATTCACAATAACCGCGACTTTCCTACCCTCACGATTATTCAGGATATGGTTGAGTACAGTGGTTTTGCCTGCGCCAAGAAAACCTGACAAAACAGTCACTGGCAGGCGCTTATCGTTTGTCTTCATAACGTCGTTCTCTTTTTTCATTTATATTCTTGATATCGGTACTGTATTCTGCCGTTGGCCTAATCAATAGCCGTGCTATGCCAATCGGTTCCCCACTTTCTATGCAATAGCCGTAATCTCCCTGGCGTATCCGCTGCCTGGCTTTGTCAATTTTAGGAATCAGCTGACGCTTACGAACGGCCAGTCTTAATGCAAGCTGAGCCTCGTCTTCCAGAGTCGCTCGATCCGATACATCACTGACTCTTTCATCGTTAATGTCCACCTTTGATGCTTCAATTTCATCCAGTGTCTCTTGCCTCAACTCAAGCAACCTGGCATCAAAAAAAGCTAACTGCTCAGCATTCATATAGTCAGCCTGGTCCATAGCCAACAAGGCTTTTTCATCCATTACTTGGCTCCATCACTAAGGATTTTTTAGTGACTAACTTACGATTCCAGAAATGCCCACTCATAATCGCAAGCGCCGATGGAATCGTAATCCAGAACTCATAATGCTCGGGCAGAAAAAAGGTCGACACCATGGCACTGATTCCCAGAACTACTAGAATCATGGGTACATGATTACCATGCTTGATATAGGCAAAAGGTAAGCTCAACAGAGCAAATAAGATAACCGGTACTAACATCACCTGATGTATCCAGGGTGAGTCCAGCCAGGCACTGACAGCACCTAATGCCGCTAACCCCATTAACATCGATGTAATAACACAATGCACTAAGCACAAGCCTGAACAAGCAATTGCAATATTGTCTTTCATAAGCACCTCTTAATTTATGATATATCGTATCATATTGTTAAAAAATAGCAGATGCAAGAAAATTCATGGTTCAAACTAAAAATGGAATTAGACGTTTAGAAAAAACATCACTGAACTAATAGCGTATTGCCAAGACAAAGTAGACTTTTTTCTGACCAGCAACCTCAATGACTACCTCATCATCTATCGTCTTACCCAGTAACTTTCGCGCTAATGGCGAATCGATACTGATATAGCCTTTTGAGGCATCAATCTCATCCGGGCCGACAATGCGATATTCCTTTTCATCACCCTCTTCTGTCTCAACAGTGACCCAGGCAGCGAAAAAAATATGATCTTTATTATCGGGCGCCTGATCCACCACTTTCAAATCAGGTAATCTTTTTTGCAAATAACGAATTCGACGGTCGATCTCACGTAATTCTTTTTTACGGTAAATATATTCAGCATTCTCAGAACGGTCTCCCTCAGCTGCCGCCGCTGAAAGCGCTTTCACCACATCACGGCGTCGTGCCCAACGCGCAGTGAGTTCTTGGTTCAGCTCTGCGTAGCCTTCGGCAGTGATATACGGTGAAGATGCCATTGTTTACATTCCAAATGAAAAAGGCTGGATCATATCAATATTCAATAAATACGTGAGCTTTGATGCTCAGACATTCACCTTATAATTGAGATCTCTGGCTTCATCTCCTGTCATACCTCGAAATCCCCACTGATAAGGTGCCTGTTCGTGAATAGTGATCTCAATATCACTGGGAGAGATAAAAAGCCGTGTTTCAATTTCTTGAAATAAAGTCTTAATCAATTGTTTTTGTGTATCAACTTGTCGCCCTGACATCATATGAATTTCTATCACCGTATAAGCGTCTGTTCGTCCGCCGGGATAATAGAAATCATCTTTATCCATCGGAATAAAGCGATGAGCCCGTTTATCTTCAGGTAATCCCAACACAGTCTGCATACATCGATGAATAACATCTGATAACTGCGCTTTAATTGGATTAAGCCTCTCTTTAATACCGTAAATAATAATCATTGAATAAAAACCTCAATTAAAAAAAACACTGCGATAAGACGTCATACAGTTTTGCATGGCCAATGTTTCAAGCTTAGCCACTTTATTAAACACGCAAACCACTCAAAAAAGTGCACTCAACGTGGCTTATGCACAGATATAAAGCATAAATTTATACAGCCGACTTTCATTTCTGTATTTCAGTGCTTATCAACAAAAAAAATAGTTTTAACAATCAACCTATTAAAGATAAACACTTATTAATCTGAATTAACTAAACACCTTGGCATATTTAATGCCTCATTTGATGTAATAAATTTTTTTCAGTTAATCGGGAGATAAATCATGCACTATAAAAATATGTTGATGCTGAGTTTGGGGTTGATAGGCGCAATAAGCACAACATTGAGTTATGCAGAAGATGAGTTTGTTCCTGAAGTATTAACCGTTGAGCCTACTATCCGGCCTGGTCCTAATATTTTTGTATTGGATCAAAGCTGGGATGGTTCCAGTTGGGTTCATGTTCTCTCCGCTGAAGATCTGACCTCCATTAAAGGCAGCCTGAGTTCCGGGGTTGTTTCTCAATTTGCTATGAGTAAAGACCGAAAAACAGCCTACACGACATCGGTCTACGCCAAAAGAATCATGTCGGGGCCAACGGAAGCTGTATTAGAAGAGTTTGATGCAGATAGTCTCGTCAAGAAACGTGAAATCATTATTTCTCCCAAAATGGCGCAGTCATCGCCACAGCTAAGTTATCTTGAATTTTCTGCTGATGGTCATTACGCCTATGTGCAAAACGCGACTCCAGCCACGTCGGTCACCGTGGTTGATTTAACAGCAGGCAAAGTGTTGACCGAAATTCCTAACCCAGGCTGTGTGGGAATTTACCCCGCTCCGGAAGGTAATCGTTATAGCACATTATGTGGTGATGGTACGCTAACCAGTTATTCCTTCTCAGATGATGGCAAAGCCAGTGCGCCAGTAAAAAGTGCAAAAATATTTGATGCCGATACGGACCCTGTTTATGTTCACAGTGTGCGTGCTGATGGCGATCTATTGTTTACTTCATTTAATGGCACGCTCTACCGCGTGTCTGATACCAAAGAAAAACCAGCACTGGTTGATAGCTATTCCTATGTAAAAGGTATCGATGGTGGCTGGGCACCCGGTGGTGTTGCCATTATGACCTACAACAAAGCCAATAATGTGCTGTTTGTAACTATGCATCCTGATGCCTATGACGGCAGCCATAAAGATGGAGCGAAAGAAATCTGGGCGATTGGTCTGGATAGTAAAAAAGTGCTGTCACGTACGGCTGTTGAGATAGAAGACTCTGGCATCGCTTCTCTCGCGGTCACAGATGATAAAGAGCCTTTGTTATTTGCTCATGATGCTGAACTGGGCGTGGTCTACCGCTTCACCATCGATCCAAAAGCTGGCTTCGCTGCAACACTACAGCAAGACCAGGCTGAAGATGTGGGGTATTACGATACTATCTGGATCGACAAATAATGGATACGCTTCAGCTTTTACATCTGACCTCGATAACAGCAACAACATTTCTGCTGTTGTTATTCGTCATCTCGGTTTTGCATAAACTCTCCGATGTGACGCATTTTTCTGGCTATGTGATGAATTATGACCTCTTACCAGAGGCATGGATCAAGCCCGTCACTTATCTGCTCATTAGTATTGAGATAATGATCAGTCTTGGACTGATGATTCCTGCCTTTAATACTGTTGCCATGAGCACTGCAATATTGCTGTTATTGGGCTATGCCATTGCTATGTTGATCAATATCCGCCGAGGCAATACCCAAATTGAATGCGGCTGCGGCGGGCCAGTGATGTATTTATCTTATGACCTGGTATTACGTAATTGCTTGCTTGTATTGATAGCCATACCGGCCCTGTTTTCACCGGTCACTAATATAAACATGCTCGATACATTCATCGCGGTCAGTTGTGGTGCCCTGTTGTTTCTCATGTTCACCATCGCTGAAAAACTACTGGCCAACTTTCATCACTCACATCATTTAAACCGGTAAATACACACCATGATTAATACACTTATTTTTCTTGTCGCCGTTCTCTCCATCATCGTGATTATGCTGACGATTATGGTTTTCGCTATGACACGCCAGATTGGCATTTTGTTTGAAAGAATTTCGCCGGTGGGCGCCATGATTAACGACTCAGGCCCAGAAATTGGTTCAGCCAGCCCCAGTTTTGATTTAACAAGTTTAAACGGCGGTGATGTGAAGATTGGTTATAAAGGTGATAAAAGCACGCTGGTGTTTTTCTTATCTCCCACCTGCCCAATCTGTAACAAGCTGTTACCGGCCATTAAATCAATTCAAAGCAGTGAAGCTCGCTCGCTGAATGTGATTTTAGCCAGTGATGGTGATGCGACCAAACATCGCGAGTTTATTCAAAAACACGATATTACTAATTTCCCTTATGTTTTATCACAGCCTTTAGGCACAACCTACCGGGTTTCACGACTGCCATTTGCAGTGTTACTCAATAAAGACGGTGTTGTGCTTGCCAAAGGTTTAGTCAATACGCGCGAGCAACTGGATAGCTTATTTAATGCGGCAGAAACAGGATATGCCTCTATCCAAGACTTAGCCAAACAAAACACGATTAACTAAAAATACTTATTAGACCAAGGAGACATCCATGTTGACTAAACTAGAAAAAATGCTCCAATTGCTTGATAACCGAGCAGAAAAGCAAGCCCGTAAAAGTGCTGAAACACACGGAAGAAGAAGCTTTTTATCAAAAGTCGGCGGATTAATGGTCGCCAGTGCCATGATACCTGTTCTTCCCTTCGATCGTTCCATGGGTCGGGCTGAAGCCGCTGAGGTGGCCGATGAAACCTCATGTGATTATTGGCGTTATTGCTCGCTGGATGGGACTTTATGTAATGACTCAGGTGGCACCACAACCTCATGCCCACCTGGTTCTGAAGCATCAAAAGTCTCATGGGTAGGCACCTGTCTTAACCCGGATGATGGCAAAGATTATTTGGTCTCTTACAACGATTGCTGCGGTAAAGCAGCCTTGGTGGGCAGCACTTACTGCTTTACCAGTGAAGGTGAAAAACCCGGTTATCGTATGGGGCTGCACAATGATATTAACTGGTGTATGGCCAATGATAATAAAGGCTATTACTGCACGGTCGCACTTCTCGTGGGTATTGCTGATGAGGAATAACCTCAATTATCGCCAGCGCCTCATTTCATGTGTTTTGCTGCTAGGCAGTAGCGTATCGAGCGCTTTTGCTGCTGACAGTGGTCAAGCCTTGTTTGCCAATACCTGCGCAGCATGTCATGGCGAAGCAGGTGTGGGCACGCCAGGCTTAGCCCCACCCTTGCAAAACCCTGAACTTTGGCAACGTCTTGGTAGCAAAGGCAATGAGTATATTGCTGGCGTCATGACCGCTGGAATGAGTGGCACCATCACTGTTGCCGGTACCAAATACCGCGCCATGGTGATGCCGCCACAATCGATGATTCCAAGTGAGGATCTGGCCAAAATTGCTGAGTATGTACTGGTCACTTTAAACGGCAGTAAAACATCACCGGATGTCGCGCTTATCGATAAACTAAAAGCGAGCCCCATGAGCCATACAAAACTACGTGAGATACGGAAACAAAATTAATATGCTGATGCAACGCTTCAAACAGTTATTAGGTTTAGTCATCACGATGCTGTCAGTGACGTCGGTAATGGCCGAACCAGCACATTACAATGCCTCGACGAATTACATTTTGCGTTGTGCCGGCTGTCATGCAATGGATGGCACTGGCTCAAAAACAGGTGGTATCCCTCCTCTACAGCTGATAAAAACCTTTACTTCAGATGCGAAGGGACGGGCTTACCTTATGCATGTACCTGGCGTGGTCAGTACGGGGTTAAGTTCTAAAGAAATTGCTGAAGTCATCAATTATGTGGCTGAGCGTTGGGGAGATAAAACGATTCCTTACACTCCATTCACCGAACAGGAAGTAACAAAACTGCGTGCCGAAAAGATTGCCGATATAGTGAGTTATCGCCGAGAAATTACCGAAAAATACAAAGCTGAAGGCAAAACCGTAGCTGAATATCCCTGGCCTTAGCCCATATTTTCAGCTAATTTTCTAAGCACTTGAGCCACTAAGCTCGCATCGATCCAGCCAAGGTTCATGCATCACTAAAAAGTCATTTGCAATAAATCGTATATGCTATATTTTCAACAGATGTAGCGTCGTCAAGCAGACGACCATATCGTGTGTTTGAGACCACTTCTGCAAAGCGTTCTTCCTTACTTACTACTATTCTGTTTTATGGATATAACTGATGACTGACATCCTGCTTCTGACCTTTGTATTTCTGGCTGCAGGTGTATTAGTTGTCCCTATTGCATCTCATTTTTCACTAGGGTCGGTCCTAGGCTATTTGATTGCTGGTATCCTCATCAGCCCGCTGTTAACACTGTTCAATGTCAATGTCTCAGCCATACAGCATATCGCTGAATTTGGTGTGGTGATGATGCTCTTTCTGATTGGCTTGGAATTAGAGCCGAGAAAACTCTGGTCCATGCGTGCTCGTTTACTTGGTTTGGGTGGCGGCCAGATTTTATTAACCACTGGCGCGGTCACAGCGATTGGCATCATGCTGGATCAACCCTGGTCAGTCTCGTTCACTATTGGTCTTATCTTTTCCTTATCTTCCACAGCCATTGTTTTGCAAACGCTGACGGAAAGAGGACTATTAAAATCTGATGGTGGCCAGGCTTCCTTAGCCGTTCTTTTAATGCAGGACATTGCCGTCATTCCAATGTTGGCATTGGTGCCATTGCTTGCTCTACCGGAGCTGGTAAACGTGATTAATCAAGCCAGTTCTGAACTCGCTCCTGCAACCGGGCAAAGCCTGAGCTTGATCGATGGTCTGAATAGCTGGCAAGTGGCTTTGGTTACCATCGCGGCTGTTGGCACCGTGGTGTTAGGAGGGAATTACCTGATTTCACCTATATTCCGCTTTATTTCACTCGCCCACTTGCGTGAACTATTCACAGCCACCGCCTTGATGTTTGTTATTGGCATTAAAAAACATCAAGGCGGTGGCTGTGAA
>NZ_DDCG01000017.1:58952-75651 GCF_002335235.1 Methylophaga sp. UBA2012
GCCTTGATGTTTGTTATTGGCATTGCTTTGTTGATGTCTTTAGTCGGTTTATCACCCGCTTTGGGTACCTTTTTAGCGGGTGTGGTATTAGCAAACTCTGCTTATAAACACGAACTCGAAAGCAATATCGCGCCATTTAAAGGCTTGCTGTTGGGGCTGTTTTTTATGACGGTCGGTGCTGGAATTAATTTCCATTTGCTCACTGATAATTTCCTGTTGATTGTCTCATTAACGTTGGGGTTGATCGCCGTCAAAGCCATTGTCATGATGCTTTTAGCGCTTATATTCAAACTGCATGGTGCACATAAATGGCTGTTTGCTCTCGGTCTGTCACAAGCCGGTGAATTTGGTTTTGTCTTGCTCTCGTTCACGGTTCACAACGGTGTTATCCCCGCCGATATTTCTGAACTTTTATTATTAGTTGTGGCGTTATCCATGTTACTCACACCATTGCTGTTTATCATTTACGATAAAGTCATTGCAAAGCAATACAATAAAACTCAGGCCAGAGAAGCCGATGAAATCAACAGCGAGGCTAATATCATTATCGCGGGTTCGGGTCGGATGGGCTTAATGATCGACCGACTTCTACGGGCTGCAGGCTTTGATACCACCGTCATCGACTACAGTTCAGAACGTCTGGAAATTCTGAAACGATTTCGACTAAAAACCTATTTTGGTGATGCCACCCGCCCCGACTTATTAACCGCTGCCGGTATTGATGAAGCTAAATTATTAATTGTCGCCATTGATGAAACCGACAAAATTTCAAAACTGGTTAAATATGTCTCTGAAAACTACCCTCATGTGCATATTGTCAGTCGTGCAACCGATAATAATCATGTTTATGATCTCTACGCGCATGGTTGCCGCGATATTATTCGGGAAACACACGATAGTAGTTTACGTATGGGGCGTTCAGCCTTTGAAGCACTCGGTATCGTTCGGGATAAAGCAGAAAAAATGATCGATGTGTTTAATGATCATGAGAAAAAACTGATGCTCGCCGTGGCTGATGCCCATAAGCTGGGTGTGCCAAACTATGAGAATGAGGAATACATTGCCCGAATGTTAACGCTGTTAGAAGAATGGGAACCTGCCGTCGGTGTGAAGATGCAAGCAATATCCGCCGAGGCTTCAGCAGATAAGTAATCCTCACTCAGCCAATGTATTCAAAATAAAATGCGTGCGTTCATCAACCGACACACAAGGTACGTCCATTAATGTATAGCCATACTCACTATATACGCTCACCATATGCTCGTATGTGCGGATGGCTTCTTTAAAATCTTGTTTACGTTCGGCATCATTCGTAAAAATTTCTTGCCAAGGTGGAAATAAAAACACGGTTTTATGCACCGTCAGCTCATCAAACAAATGACACCATTTTTCGTCTAGTTCGAGCCCTTCCAGCCGACTGTAAGCCAACGAATCCAGCATGCCCCTATCAAAAAAAACCGGGCCTTGCTGATGATTATATTGGCGATAACGACTCAGCTCTTGCTTGAGCATAGCATCACGAAAAGCGGTTTTGTTTCTCCAGGGCAATGCCGTTCCTTTTTGTTTGAGTTGTTGTTGAATCACTTCCCGTCCTACCTCATTTGAACATGAATACCCCTTTTTTCTTAATTGTTCCAATACCGTTGTTTTTCCTGCTCCAGGCCCACCGGTAAGCACAACAATATTCACCATCAGTCCTCCTTTTAGCGTTTATTTTTTGTGAGTATTAAAGTGCGGCGATTGATTGTATCGGCAATATTTATTTGGTTGTGGAACCACAACAGGATGAGTTTGCTGTGGGTGATGCCCCTTCTAAATTGATTGCACTTACTTCAAAGTCAGTGCAGTGCCATTACCGCCAGCTGTCTTATTATTCATGAGGATTTATAGATATATGCCGTCAAGCCGAGTAAAAGTGATTTAAGGTTCAGTGCCCTACAGTGGTTTTTGAACACATAGGAGCCGCTGTAGCATTGATTAAGAGAACCACTCATCATCATCTAAAATAAACTGATTTTTCCCTGCCAATTTCGCCTTGTACATTGCAATATCAGCTTGTTTAAGCATTTGTTTTGCATCAAGGTCATCGCCTTGTGAAATGGCAATGCCAATACTTGCTGAAATGACAATGCTCTTATCATTGATAACAATATCTTTCTTGATGATCATCAGAATATCCTCAGCGACACTGATAGCATCAGATTTACTTTGTAACTGTGTCAGGGTGACGATGAATTCATCTCCACCGAGACGAGATACAGTATCAATCCCCTCTCTCACACAAGACACTAAACGCAGTCCGATTTCATATAACAATTCATCACCGACATCATGACCTAAACTGTCATTGACCTCTTTAAAGCCATCAAGATCAATAAACAATAGTGCGGTATACGAACCGTAACGTGATGATGCGAGAATCGCCTGTTCAAGACGATCCATACCTAAAAGCCGGTTAGGTAATTTTGTCACCGAATCATAATGAGCCAATTGCTGTAACTCATCACGATGATTTTCAAGCTGTCTGGCAGCTGACATAGTGTGTTTGATGTATTTATTCATAAACGTAGAAAATACAATCAGGATAATAACCACACACAAAATAATAATTCCGGTAATCGGCAATATCTCGGTTATATACTTCTTTCCTGGCTGATGAGGCTTCCATATAGCACGGGCTATAACATTTCCCTCAATATCTGTAATGTCTTTAGCGATATAGCTTTTTTTCAATAGGCTTTTAGAGGTTTGGATACTGAGATCATTTAAATGAAACTGTCTTTCCCATTTATTCAGGAGAGACTTATCTAGCTGGCGAGTCATCATTAAGACACCATAAAGCTGACCTTTATTCAATGTGTCAGTCTGTTTATCCGGCACAATAGCGGATGCAGCGATAACATGAATTTGACCAGAAATACTGATATACGACGTGATAGGCTCAGGCGATTCGTAATCGGTTTGTATGGCTTGATCAAACATCCGTGCAAAAGCAGGCTCAGTATAAACCGGGCTACTAACCTCCTCTCTTACGCCATTTACGATACTGTCTTTAAGATTCCCGTCGCGTTCATAGATGATGACTTGGTTAATATTAAAGGTATTGAATAAATAATCACTATCAAAGTTATCTTCATAATACGATGTATCATCAACACCAGAAAGCGCCTCAGCCGCATCATTCCAGAAGCTGTAGTCATAAACCACTTTTCCTAAACTTTCACGCTCATTATAAAAAACACTGTCGGAAACAGTTCGGGATGATGAAATCGCATTGTCATTCAAGTGATGGAATGACTGCACCATCAAATAGAGAAAGTAACTACCCAGAAAAAACAACAGAATGAATAAACTATAAAGACTGGCTCTCATGTATCTCAAGATAGTATTGATTTGATGATGACTCATGAGAACCTCGTTAAAGTGTTACTTATCTACTTCTATCAATTACAGACACTAATAGATAACTACTTGATATTAAGCGGCATAGTAAAAAATTGCTATGTTTAGAAGTCAATGGAGTATCGAAAGAGTGGCCAATCAGCAACGATATAGATTTGAAACTAAAAGCTTATATGAGCAAATAAAAAGAACCCGCAGCATAGCGGGTTCTCTAAAAACTGTTTAGTGGATGACACCACAGGCTAGCCGAGCGCCACCACCACCGCCAAGCGGCTTGGGATTATCCGAATAGTTATCCCCGTTCAAATGAATCATCAATGAACGATTATGTAATTCTTTCAGTTTAAGTTTTGGTGATAATACCGGTAAGGTGGCATTGCCATTTTCATCAACATACAAGGCAGGTAAATCGCCTTTATGACCTTCAAAACTCCATGGTTCAGCATGCTTACCAGTATTCGATGGATCATAGTGACTACCTGCAGCACCACCAGGAACTAACTCACCGTCTTTTTTCTTAGCATCACAAGAAGCAATTTCATGCACATGGAACCCATGAATACCCGTAGGCAGATTTTTTAAGTGTGGCGTAAATAAGGTACCGTATGGATGACTGCTAATAGTGACTGTGCCGACACTTTCACCGGTATTGAGATTGGTCATATCGACCGTAATATCATCTGCAGCAAAAGCCGTTGATGTCAGTAACAATGACGTCAGAAAAGCCGTTTTAAGTTTCATACCATCTCCTTTTGTGGTTATAACAACTCACTATTCTGGACTGTCATTATCAGGAGATGTTCCGATAGGATTGAGTCAACATAACGTTAGAAGGCCATATCCAGTGTGGCTGAGAAGGCGTTATTCTGATGAGACTCAGCAAACTCACCGTAATAACCTAAAACCAAACGTGTGCTTGAAGTTAATTCACCACTAATTCCCAAGCCAAGTTGTAAGCGATCCCTATCCAGGTCCGGACCTTCCACTACAAAGCTTGATGAAGGCACGCCGTTAAAACGGGCATCAACCTCAGTAACGCTATCCATATGTTCATGCACATAAGCGATACTAGCGACCGGGGTAAGAACACGGTTATTCTTCATTTGGATATTGTGGCTGACACGCAAACCAATCGAAGTCTGTAAACTCTCGTCGTTTTCCTTATCCACCTTCAGATTAGCACTACCAGCCCCCTTCTCAGTAAAACTTTCCCGCGTGTTGTAGAGATAAGAAACGCCAGCAAACGGTGTCAATGTAGTGTCTGCTCCGAGAGCAAAGTCTTTGCCTGTTTCAATCGTGCTGTTGATGTCAAAACTATCGTAATCAGCTTTAGCCGTACTGACCGAAGACCCCATGATGACCGTACGCGAAGCATCGACTTGATGCAGCCCCAGTCCGACACTAGCATTAACGTAAAGCTTATCCTGTTGCCAGCTACCATAGGTAGCGGCTTGGTAGGAATCAATGGTGCTGTTGCCTGAATAAGGATCCACATCCGTGCGGGCATAACTGCCTGCAACCCCCATCACAAAATCATTCCAATCGACATCGAACCCCAAGGCCAAGCCAGTGGTTTGATAATCAGCACCGCGAGCATTGTTGGTATCGTCAATCTTATTAAAACTGCCAAAGCCCTGTGTCCACCAGCCACGAGCTTCAAGCAGTTGGGATGCTGAACCTGAGTTATAACCTGTTGCATTAGGCGACTGGGCATTAAAAGCCAGTGAACCAGACGCGCTTTGACTGCCGTGATTGAGCAACAGCTTATTAAATTGTGAACTTACAGAACGACTGATGAGTTGGTTATTGCTGTGCTGAACACCGCTTAAACTATCAAAAGCCTGTCTTGCAGCTAAACTGGATAAGGGCGTGATCTGACTGACTAAACTGCTCAGATCATTAATATTGCTATCCACAGCCTGTGCTACAGCTTGTTGGTTACGCGTGCTGGCCACATCATTGAAGCTGACATCGTTGCGAGTCAACTTAAGAAACACATTATTGGCATCATAACTCAAGGTCGGCGTTAAAAAGGCCAGATCCGCATTCACACTATCAAAGGTTGTCCCCCCCAGTCCGCCGCTGGCGGTGAGAATAGTATAGTCTGTGGCATACGCATAGGTGCCTGGTGCCGCTTTCACATTGACAATACCGCTGGTTAACGTAGCGCTACCTGTCGCAACGATTTTATCGCTATTCCCTGCTGCATCCACTTCTACATCGTAGTTACCGCCACCACTAAAATCCACATTGCCCGACACATTGATGGTGCCGATGGAATTACCGGGAGCAAACGTACCGCCATTGATAAAGACATCACCCACGGTACCTGTACCACCTAACGTTCCGCCGCTATTCACGGTAGTCGTGGAATTACTGATTGAGCCATTCACTGACAGGATACCTGCGTTGACTGTAGTCGCGCCGGTGTAGGTATTAGTGCCGGTGAGGTTAAAGTTGCCTACGCCTTCTTTAGTTACAGAACCGGTACCGCTGATCACACCTGCGTAGCCTGAATCATCGGATCGGTTAAAGACCAGAGCGCTGTTGTTGGTGACATTTCCAGTACCTAGCGTGCCCGAAGTGCCACCGTCACCGATTTGCAGGATGCCGTCCCGAATATAGGTAATGCCTGAATAGGTGTTATTTCCAGTTAGGGTTGTCGTGCCTGAAAGATAGTTGGAGACACTACCCGTACCACTGATATCCCCGGCAAAGGTGTAGTCGTTCGTGCGCAACAACCTTAGCTCACCGTTGTTAAGGATATCGCCTGTTATTGATCCGGCTGTTCCGCCGATGGATAAAATGCCTTCTGAGATGGTTGTACCGCCGGTATAGGTATTGTTGCCATTTAGGACAACATTGCCGGCTCCGGATTTGATCAGGCTGCCTGTTCCGCTTATCTGATCGTAGTGATATTCACTGGCGTTTAAGCCTATCTGAAATTCAACGATGGCATTGTTGGTGATGTTTCCTGCTTTCGCTATCGCGCCACCATCTAGCGCTATCAGCCTGCCATCAGCAACGACGGTGCCACCTGTGAAAGAGTTGTTTGACCCGCTGAGAACCAGCGTGCCCTCACCTGTTTTGGTGAGGCTGCCGCTGCCGCTGATATTCGCGCTTTGGGTCAGCGTGATGCCGGCATCGATATTAAAGCTACCACCACTAGCACCCAGTGTAGTGCCGCGATTGCTGGTAAAGCTCGACGTGGTTTGTAAAGTGCCGCCATCCAAGGTCAGCGCACCACTACCCAGATTAGCCAATGCACCGATGCTGATAGTACCGTCATTAATGGTGGTTCCGCCGCTGTAGGTGTTGGTGCCAGACAAGGTCAGCGTGCCCGCACCGTCTTTGCTGACTGTCCCCGTACCACTAATCACGCCGTTATAGCTAGAGTCATCGGAGCGGTTAAAGACCAGGGCGCTGTTGTTGGTGACATTCCCATTACCCAGCGTGCCTGAGGTACCGCCATTACCAACCTGTAATGTGCCGTCTGAAATAGTGGTGGTGCCGCTGTAGGTGTTATTACCAGAGAGAGTTAGCGTACCTGCACCGTCTTTGCTGACTGTCCCCGTACCGCTAATGACCCCGGTATAGCTAGAGTCATCGGAGCGATTAAAGACCAGGGCGCTGTTGTTGGTGACATTCCCAGTACCCAGCGTGCCTGAGGTGCCGCCATTACCAATCTGTAACGTGCCGTCGTCAATGGTGGTGCCGCCGGTATAGGTGTTGGTGCCGGAGAGGGTCAGCGTGCCTTCACCCGTTTTGCTGAGCCTACCGCTGCCGCTGATATTTCCGCTTTGTGTCAGCGTGGTGCTGGTTTCGATATTAAAGCTACCGCCACTAGCCCCCAGTGTAGTGCCGCGATTGCTGGTAAAGCTCGCCGTGGTTTGTAAAGTGCCGCCGTCCAAGGTCAGCGCGCCACTACCCAGATTATCTGCTGCGCCAATAAGGATAGTGCCGTCGTTAATGGTGGTGCCGCCGGTATAGGTGTTGGTGCCGGAGAGGGTCAGCGTGCCTTCACCCGTTTTGCTGAGCCTGCCACTACCAGTGATCTGCCCACTTTGACTCAGCGTGGTGCCGGCATCGATATTAAAGCTACCACCACTAGCACCCAGTGTAGTGCCGCGACTGCTGGTAAAGCTCGCCGTGGTTTGTAAAGTGCCGCCATCCAAGGTCAGCGCGCCACTCCCCAGATTATCTGCTGCGCCAATACGGATAGCGCCGTCGTTAATGGTGGTGCCGCCGGTATAGGTGTTGGTGCCGGATAAGGTTGTTGTGCCCGTGCCTTGTTTAATTAATGCTCCGTTGCCGGATAAAACGCCCGAATAGGTTGTTGAGCTATTGTTGCTACCCGTAGTGAGTGTGTTTGCATTTAACGTGACATTGCCTGCGCCAGCTAATGAGCCGATGCTTAGGTCGGTGGTTAGATCAAGTGAACCACCATTGACTGTTACCGCGCTGTTTTTACCCAGCGCCGAGGCGTTGGCTGCCTGTAGTGTGCCAGCATTGATGGTAGTAGCGCCAGTGTAGGTATTGGCGCCTGATAAAGTGAATGTACCAGCGCCCTCTTTAGTTAAACGGCCGTCGGGACCTGAAATCACTCCAGAAACAGTTGTCGATGTGCCATCACTGCCTGTGGTCAAGGTGTTGTTGTTGAGGTTGATATTACCTGCGCCAGTAATGGAACCGATGGTTTCATCACTGCCTGTCAGTATGAAATTACCCGCATTCGTTATAGCAACTGTGTCACCGATTGCTGCATTGCCGCCACCATCAACATTAAGAGTACCGTTGGCTGTAATTGATATTGCCGAACTTTCATTGATATCGCCGGTTGCTGATACGATGACTGTCCCCTTATCGACAGTGGTTGTCCCTGTGTAACTGTTATTACCTGATAAGGTTCGATTTGCATATGAATACAAGTTGCCCGCGCCGGTAATCACTCCGGAATATTCAATGTTTTGCGAACTAGCTGAGCCATTAACTCCTATGGTTAAGGTCTGACTGGTATTAATGGACGTGGTTCCAGCACCGGTAAAATCGTCGATTGAAACAGATGTGGCGATATCGAAGAACGCACCTGCTGAAACGTTGACGGTGCCGCTTGTATTAGGAATAGCCCCTATGTTTGCTATGCGTAATGTTCCAGCAGAAATGTTGGTGTCACCCCTATAAGAATTCATTCCAGAGAATATGAGGGTGCCAGCGCCAATTTTTTCGAGATCAAAATCACCACCGATGCTCCCAGATTGCGTTGCTGTGCCTGCCGTGACCTGAAGCTGGGTTGAGTTATCAGTCAAGGCAATAGCATCGGTTTTCTCTTCGCCATTGGTATAGTCAATCACAGCAGCCAAAACTGGATTATGGATGCCGAAAGCCATCAACGGCAACATAGCTGCAACCAGGGGTTTTAGTTTTGAACGAGGTGCTTTTGTGAATATTTGATTCGGTGATTTCATCGTATTTCTTATTTATTTTTAACATTGTTTGTAATTAAGATGCCTTCAAGTGCAGGTAGGCTCACTCAACATTTTTCAGGCTCTCAGTTTATTTATTATTTTTATTAATCAATTAGCAATAGGTAAAAATAACTTTCTTTGTGTCAGATGCATGCCTCTCTATTTGGCAAAACTAGACTGATTGATTTTTTATGCTGGGTCGGCAAGAGCTGGTTAACGTCATCACCTAAAGGCTCAGTAAATATGGCTAAAGTAGACCGTAGTTATTTATTTCTCATATCCCATTTACTTGTGTAATCCAGCTTATGTGGGCATTGCTCATGAGGCTTTCCGCTTTGATACGCGTGATGTTTGGCAATATTTAATTAACAAACTCATTAGCGGATGGAGCATAAAGAAATGTGGCATTAAAAACTATCAGCCAAAAGTATGATTTTTGAAAAAAGTGAAATTTTGAAATATTGGAGTCAATAACTGACAAAAGTCTCATATAACCGTATGAGTTACGAGGATTCTGCCAGGCAAGCTGATAAAATTTATTGGGCTTTTTGCTTTCTGTGTTTAGCCACTTTATGTCTATTGCCACACAAAGCCATACTGCACCATCGTCTTTTATGTGTTTTGGTGCGATCCAGAAACCAGAGAATGCACTCGTCATGCTCACAGACTCTGACCAGATTAAAATCTACCTCAGCTAATAATGCAGCGGCCGCTTCTGTTATCGGACCGAAAACTTGTTTGACCGTATCCTGCTTATAACAACGGTGTTGATGCCATTGCCCTTCTGCATTTTTTTGCAGACTGATCCAGCTCAGCGATGCATCTAGAAAGGGTTCTATGGGTTTAATACTGTTTAGCGAATCTGCTTTCTTTTTTACCACCAGCTTACGAATGACTTCTCTTAACTCTCTGGCGGTCTCAAGTATCTCGCCTTGCTTAAACGATTGATAAGATCTCAGCTTAATGCCTGCTACCGTCTTTAGCCAATAAACCACATCTTCATCCGTTTGCCAAAAATCAGCCTGCTGTTTATCCACAATAGCCACCGTATTCAACATATCCAATGCTAGGTGGTCAGCAATCACAATAGGTTCTTTCTTTATTCCAGCTAAATCAGTCATTTCACACCCTCTTGTACCTTAGCAATATTGTAACCAGTTAAATAGCACTTGACTAGTTACTTTTTACTATTCATACTGCACCACACAGGTAACCTGTAAAAATACTTTTTATTAGTTACACAAGGAGAAATGATGACTAAAAATACACACCACCCAATTCATTACAAATTTGTCGAGACTGATGGCGTACGTATTTTTTATCGTGAAGCCGGAGATAAAACATTACCCATTTTATTGCTTCTTCATGGCTTTCCAAGCTCATCACATCAGTTCCGTGAACTCATTCCCTTATTAGCTGATAAGTTTCATATTATTGCGCCTGACTTACCTGGCTTTGGCTTCACTGAAGTGCCTGCTACTCGACACTACACTTATAACTTTGATAGTTTGGGCGACACATTGGTGAAATTCGTTGATACGCTGAAGCTGGATAAATACGCCATGTACGTATTTGACTATGGTGCACCGGCAGGCTTGCGTTTGGCATTAGCTTATCCGGAACGTGTAACCGGCTTTATCTCACAAAATGGTAATGCTTACCTGGAAGGTCTCGGTGAAGCCTGGGCACCTGTTCGAGCATATTGGGCTGAACCTAATGTTGAAAATCGTCAGGTAGTTCATGATGCTATTCTTAATCTGGAAGGTACGCGCTGGCAATATGCTCATGGGGTAGAAAATGAGGAGTTGTTAGCACCAGAAGCCTATTATCTGGATACATTTTTATTTGAACGTGAAGGCAATAAAGAGATTCAGTTAGACCTATTTCTTGACTATCAAAATAACCTGAAAATCTATCCCAAGTTTCAGCAGTTCTTCCGAGACACTCAAATTCCATCACTGATTATCTGGGGTAAACACGATCCTTTCTTTATCCCACCTGGTGCAGAGGCTTATAAGCGAGATAATCCCAATGCCGTGGTCGAGTTACTGGATACTGGTCACTTCGCACTGGAAACACACGTAGGCTATATCGCTCAACGTATTCGTGAAGTTATTGGTGATGAGTAAGCAAAATCAAAGTCCTTATTCGACTTAATTTAATGTCAGCAAATAAACAGCTATTATCCGTGCGTTTTATTGTTCATCGCCGAAGGAAGCCCCTCGGCGATGAGCAGTTTATAAACCGTGGTTAACTATATTGTTAGGCATTAAAGCCACCATCGATTGTCAGACTTGCTCCAGTAACATATGAGGCCTCTGGTCCTGCAAGGTAAGCGACCATAGCAGCGACTTCATCAACTGTGCCATAACGAGGCATAGCAATGAACTGCTGTTTGAGCATATCTGCGAACTCAGATTTATCAGGGTTCATATCCGTATCAATTGGACCAGGTTGGACATTATTAATTGTAATGCCACGGGGTCCAAGATCTCGCGCTAACCCTTGAACCAATCCCTGAAGTGCAGACTTGCTCATTGCATAAATACTGCCTCCCTGAAAAGGCATTCTTTCTGCATTACAACTACCGATATTAATAATACGTCCCCCCTCCCCCATATACTTCACTGCAGCCTGAGTTGCCACAAACACTGCTCTAAGATTCACAGCAATGGTCTTATCAAAATCTGTCAGTGCAAGCGTATCAATAGGCCCCATCGCTAAAACACCTGCACTGTTCACGAGAATATCAATCCCCCCTAACTCACTCACCGTTCGCTCAACAGCAGAAACCACTGCACTGGCATCAGCACTGTCAGCCTGAATAGCAACCGCTTTTCGTCCAAGCAATTGAACTGCATTAACAACATCAATGGCCTTGTCAGGTGAACTACTGTACGTAAAGACGACATCAGCGCCTTCGTTTGCAAGTCGTT
This sequence comes from Methylophaga sp. UBA2012, assembly GCF_002335235.1. NCBI lineage: Bacteria > Pseudomonadati > Pseudomonadota > Gammaproteobacteria > Thiotrichales > Piscirickettsiaceae > Methylophaga > Methylophaga sp. UBA2012. Next base: position 70,756 of record NZ_DDCG01000017.1, read on the forward strand.
TGACAATAGCCGCGCCAATCCCTCGGCTACCGCCGGTAACAAGCACGCGTTTATTCTTGAGAGTGAGGTTCATAAATTTGCTCCAGGTGATCGCAGAACAGAATAAGACGCTATTTGCTCGGCTCTGCATCGAGCATAAGTGGAAAGCGCTTTTGAACGGAGCTTTTGATTTTCCTCCATTACCACTTTATATATTGGACACATCAATATAAATAAACGGTGATGAAAAGCTCTCTTATATAGTTAGCGTTCCCGAATTCAGCCTGCGTCATCCGGTTGACTTAAAGCATTATGCGCCAAGAAAATTCATTAAGTGAGATTAATGGATCACCCTGAACTAAGACGGGAAAATACCTACATCGATTTTAAAACACTATGGCATTTAATCTGAAAAAAGAGTTTAAACGAATGAACTTTTAAGAAATTTAGCACTCAGCTAAATAAGGAGGACAAGCCAATGCAAAACACAACAACTACCCTGCAAGGCAAAAAAATTGCGTTTCTGGTAACCGATGGATTTGAACAAGTGGAGCTGACCACCCCTTGGGAGCAAATCAAGCTTGCTGGTGCAGACACAGAACTCATCGCGCTCGAAGAAGGAAAAGTCCAAGGCTATAATCACCTCGATAAAGCGGATGCATTTGCCGTGGACAAAGCCATCTCAGATGTATCTGCTAGTGACTACGATGGTCTAGTACTCCCCGGCGGAGTAGCCAATCCGGATGCGCTTCGCACGGATTCAAATGCTGTCGATTTTGTCCGTGCATTTTTTACCCAACACAAGCCTGTTGCCGCAATTTGTCATGCACCATGGACACTGGTGGAAGCTGACATCCTCAAAGGAAAAAGGCTTACCTCGTGGCCTAGTCTAAAAACCGACATTCAAAACGCCGGAGGCAACTGGATAAATGAAGAGGTTGTGGTCGATCAAGGTTTAGTGACCAGCAGAAAACCAGATGATTTAGATGCTTTTTGTAGCAAAGCCATTGAGGAATTTGCTGAAGGTAAGCATTAGTATGGCTAAATGCTGATCTCGCTAAAATAGAAAACAAAAAAGCCCTGCTGATTTCAGTAGGGCTTTTTTGTGTCAACACAATAAAGATTAACCGACAGTCATTTCTCTGACGCTGTCGCCTTGTCCGAATTATCTTGCAGTGTTTTGAGTATAGAACTCAACACACCTGGAAACTTTTGTTCAATCTCTTCCATACGAAGCGAGTTCATATGCTCAGTACCGTTAACCTCGGTTTCAACTAGTCCAGCGCTACGTAAGATCTTAAAGTGATGAGACATACTGGATTTAGGTCGATTAAGATCAAGTTCACCACAGGTTAGCTGCCTTCCAGCGTTCGCAAGACGCGTGACAATTTCCAACCGTGTTGGATCAGCAAGAGCATACATAATATCGGTCAATTCGACCTGCTCTATGGTGGGTTGTTTAATTTTTCTCATGGCAGAAATTTAGCATATTGCTTGATCTAATTCTATAGTTCGAATATATTAGAACAACAGAAATTACATGCTTCCAAAAAAAGGAAAATCACCATGGCAGACTTATTTTCATCGTTTAAATTAAAAGACATCAGCTTAAAAAATCGGATTGCGATCCCGCCAATGTGTCAGTACATGGCGGATGATGGCTTAGTTAATGACTGGCATAAAGCACATTATGCAACGCTAGCCCGAGGTGGAAGTGGTCTGGTCATTGTAGAAGCCACTGCTGTGTCAGCTGAAGGTCGAATCACGCCTCACTGTTTGGGTCTTTGGAATGATGAGCAAGCAGAGCAACTTCGTAAGATAGCCGAACTCATCAAATCAGCAGGTGCCACGCCAGGCATTCAAATTGCTCATGCCGGCCGTAAAGCAAGTGCTAATGTGCCGTGGGAAGGTGATGATCATATCCCTGAAACTGATTCACGTGCCTGGCAAACAATTGCGCCATCGGCTATTGAATTTGGTGCAGAGCTTCCTCGTGTCCCCAAAGAAATGAGCATTGATGAAATCAAGCGCGTTCAGCATGATTTTGTTCAAGCTGCACGTCGTGCTTATGAAGCTGGATTTGAATGGCTCGAACTGCATTTTGCCCATGGCTATCTGGCACAAAGTTTTACTTCTTCACATTCAAATTTACGTACAGATGAATATGGAGGAAGCGATGAAAATCGAGCACGCTTCTCTCGTGAGACACTGTCAGCCGTGAGAGAGGTCTGGCCTGAAAACTTGCCGTTAACCGCTCGCTTTGGTGTGATTGAATTTGATGGTAAAGATGAAGACACACTCAGTGAATCAATTCAATTAGTCAAAGAATGGCGTCAACTCGGACTCGATATGTTAAGTGTCAGTGTTGGGTTTACTATTCCAGACACCAATATACCGTGGGGTCCGGCATTTATGGCACCGATTGCTCAACGAGTCAGGAATGAAGCCGAAATACCTGTTTCATCAGCTTGGGGCTTTGGCACGCCGAAACTGGCAGATCAAGCCGTTCGAAACGAGCAATTGGATTTAGCCATGATAGGGCGAGCCCATCTGGAAAATCCAAATTGGCCATATCAGGCAGCCAAAGAGCTAGGTAAAGATCAACCCGCCTGGGTCTTACCAGCCCCTTATGCCCACTGGTTATCAAGATACAAAATCCCGTCAGATAATTAGTTCACTACAGCGAGTTCGGATGGGTGCTCTGGCACTCATCCGAACATAATACTTCTGAGGTAATCAATCTAAATCAAACAAAGTTAGTCTTATTGTTTGCTTGATATTCTTCCTGTCGTGTTTTAATTATTGCCCACCAAAAAATGAACAATAAAAACACGCGTCATTCTGTATTGAGATAGTTAAAATATTTGCTTGGAATGCTTGCTGGTCCGCGTTTTTTTGCAGGCTAATGGCGAGTTAGTTACCAACCACATAGCAGGTAGAAACATCAGGTAATTGACCTGAATTGAAGCTGGTGTAGTAGCTCCAGAATGTATTATCGATGGATTTTAATCTTGCTGGTGTATCATCACGACGGTAACGCGCCAGCTGTCCTGGTCCGCCGTTATATGCCGCATAGCTTGCTTTTATCAGATTATCATCGCCGCCGGGCTGTTCGTGCTCACCACGGCGTATCGCATAATCAATCATATAATGCGTCAGAATATCGATGCCTGCGTTTACATTGTAGTCAACTTCATCAACCAGGCGATCAAGATCGTAGACTTTACGCCACACCCGACCATTAATCTGCATCATGCCCACGGCCCCCACCGCTGATCGTAACACCTGAGGATCTTTACTCGAACCGGCAAACTGGCGCCAGCAGGACTCTTTCCAAGCAGTGGCCCGAACCAGGGGATCCAGCCTGTCAGCTAATCTAGCTGGCATCTTTTTATTCTGAGTTAGCCATGCGCTGGACTGCTCCTGAAGCAAGCTGGCAACCAGTTCAAGATAGTCATTAAGATTATCGCGTTGTGGTACCAGGCCCTTTAGTGCCTCGGCGGGAGACATCGTTGCCGCATAGGCAGTAGGTAACAACCATCCCCCTAACAGGCCAAAACTATCAATAATACGTTGTGATAACTCAGTTGATGGGGATACAGACTTCTTTCCAGTATCAAATCCAAACAAGTCACGAAAGTCTTCATCGACTTCCAAAGGCAATGGCGTAAACGTCGGAGGCGCTGTTCCAGCCAACAGTAAACGGGCAAGTCTACGTAGTCCATCACGAGTGATTTCTAAACCATATTCAGGCCCGAGAGCATCAAGCGCTCGCAACGCATCACCACCTGCAATAAAGGCAGCAAGCCGGTAATCCACTTCCAAACCAGGTGTCTCCAGGCCTTCCAATTCGTTCATCAATGGGCGTAAACGTTCCCATGTCGTCAGGAATAGCTCTCGAACGGGATCAGACTCAGGATTATCAACCGTTAGTGCCTCGGCAATGGCGTATCTCGCATCGAGCAAGATGGCAAATAATTCCATTCGTAAATCATGAGAATTAGTTGACTCGGCCAGTGTTGAAATAATGGTGGTTAAAAAACCATCAAATTCATCTTCAAGCGTTTGCCATTGTGCCACTTCGTTAACGTCCAGCACGGGTTCGGGCTTTCCAACGCTCGGTTCAGAAGCGCGAACCTGAAAAGCCAACCAGGCTCTAACCCCATCTTCTTCAGTCTGCAGCCGAGCAATATGCGTTCGCTGAACCAAGGATTGTTCAATCCCCTGCGTGCTATTTGGCCCCAGCAATTGTTCAATCAGTCCATCAAGTTCGTTTAGTGGGCCAGCAAGATCTATTTTCACCCTTTTCATCCGCGGCAATACCAATGCATCGGCAATCAATTGCACAGGTTTACTTAAAATGCCGGGGCTACTATCTGGACGAGACAATTCAATCGCAGCAGGCACAAACTCTATGGCCAGTCCTGATGCCGTGACCTGTGGTGTCAGTTTCAATGCCAGACGGCCCTGCCAGGGCGTTAGCCCCCGGCAAGTGCCAAACACACGAACGCCGGTCGTTGCCGCCACTGCCATATCGACCGATAGCTGGGTATCGGCTGTCGCCACTTTCATATCGGATAAATCAATCCGGTTGCATGGATCTTCGCCGAGTGTCGCTTTGCCATTCTCATCAAATTCAAGAACGCGACTTATCGCGGACTGAAGATGCGTTGTTTCAGCCAGTAAAGGGATTTCGACTTCGCCTGCAGAAAATGCGCTCGAACTATATAAGATGCAAAGCAACCATCCAATGCGTTTCATTCGATGTTCCAATGATTAAATGCGAAATGACTTGAGAGTCAGGGCCTGGACCAGATACAAGCCTGCAATATTATGCCGTTCTTTTTCAACAAGTGTTATGAATTTTAGTGTTCAGAATCAAACACTCTGTACCTGTACGATCCCCACAAAAATTAT
>NZ_DDCG01000003.1:0-283559 GCF_002335235.1 Methylophaga sp. UBA2012
TCAGGGCACTTCATTTATCAAGTGCTTTCTTATTTGAAACGCTATAATTTTTGTGGGGATGGTACAGACTCTGACCCTATTGATTTACTCGTATGCTAAGGCGACGATTTGTTTTATCCGCTGCTCGTGGGTAATGCAAAAATCTTCCCGTGAAATCTAACGCTTAGCTAAGGGGCGGCAAAAGCTGAGCTTTTGGCATCCCGTGGAGGCACGAAGTGCCGGAGCGTACTTGAGCAACTTGTTAGGCATTTTCTATAACCTCTAAGTTTTCTCCAGACTCAAATTTTCCAGCTTTTATAGTAGAGCCTTTTCTATAGAATTTTTGTTTCGATACTTTAGAAAACTGTGAAAGACTGTGTCTTGATGTGACTACTAGCATTAAGTGCTGATTATCGTCATTCCAGTGTGTCTCCAAGGTGCCGGGGTAGCAGAAGAAAAATTCTTTACCAAATAGCTCTTCCTTTGCCTTATAACTATCCAACTCTGGAACCTCAGCTGAACTAAATTTATGAAGAGAGTTGGCTAGTCCGTTTGGAGTGTTTGTTGGGGTAATTAGATAAAGCTCAATTTTTACGTCCAAAACAGAATAAGGGGTTTTATTCCTGATTTTGAACTCGTATTCAGATTTCGAATTTTTTGCAATATATGGAGAAATTTCTATTTTTGGCTTCAATCTATAAAGAAACAATACAACAAGCAAGGAGCCTAAGAAGCCATTAATAATTGCGATAAGGTTGTCCATACACATTCCTGATGCCTAACATCTTGCTTACCGGCCCAACGGAGTAGAGCAAGCTTGTGGTAAAGTTTGCGCAGCAAACCACAAGCTTGCGGCGCGTAGTTGGGTCCGAGTACAGCAAATTGTTAAGTGGATGTCAGTGCGGTAGTGATAATCACAAGAAGTGATGGCTGGGTGGGGATTCGAACCCCAATCTACCCTTCGAGTAAACTCTGAGATCCAAAGCACACTCGAAGGATGCCCTCCTGTAAACAGGAGGGGCCAGGGCGCTTTTGCCTCAAGCTACCCAACCATTAGATTCAAGTATATTAATCACATCATCGGACTGCAAGTAATCCTGCTTTAACTTCTGCCTTAGCGCATTACGCCTACGACTATCGTCGTCATTCACGTACTTACAAAGAATCTTCCCCAGAAGATCGTTGTCAATTTTAACAACTTTGCTACAAAGTCGCTTTGCAGCGGTTTGCCATGCCTGTGAATAAAGTATCACGTCTCTAATTGAGAGTTCTGAAAATGTATTCGGTGAAAAATTATATATAGTTCTAATAGCATCGGTTTGCTGCTTATCTAGTGGAGGAACAGCCTCTCCATCAACCCCTCCATGGAACTCAACATTACGCAACTGCCTATAGTAATCGATAACAAGCAACTCATTTTCACCAACGAAGTCTATATAAATACTTTCCGCTAAGCTTGTATTCGTTTTTTTAAGGCCATTATTCCGAGCATAGACTAGAAAAACCGACCTTCTTAGAAAATCTACCGAATCAATATTGAAGCTCTCACTCACCTTACTATTTTCTTTCGAGTAACGAACTACGTCTGCACAGAATGACTCGGCTCTGCTGTTAATGTAGGCAATGTGAGCCAGATTGACATAAAGCGCTACATCGTCCAAATCTATTTGGCTTAAATTTAATCTCTTATGTTTGTATTTTTTCGTTAGCTTAGAGAGTTCATCGTTACTCCGTTTATTTACAAGCTCATGTGTGGCTATATCGGCGACACACATTAAGGGACCAATTGCTCCCAACGATTTTCTAAAATTGGTCTCAATATCTCTCGGAGTTCTAAACACGAATCATCCTCAGAATTCACTTAACAGTCTGTTTTATGAGGCCACTGGCCTCATAATAAATATTAAACAGGCGACCTTATAACTCATTCACTAAAACTATAACATTCTGATTATTAATAAATTTCTATTTATTAGTTTTGAATTATGAGGCCAGTTTTTTGAACTAGCAATGAAAAATAGTGCCTGACATTACTTATTTTGGAAAGGAGATTTCTAAAGTAATTTAATGATTTTATTCAGGTAGTCGCAGGAAACTGGCCGCCGACTGATGGCTGTTAAGATGAGGGATCACTCCCAAGCAGGGGGCATCAATTCGGCTCGTTAAGGTCTCTATCATTTCAGTTGATTCTGATTGTTCAGCGACATGATTCGCCACCCAGCCAGCCAGTTTGAGACCTTGTTGTTCAATGGCTGCCACGGTCAATAAGGCATGATTAATACAACCGAGTTTAATTGCCACCACCAAAATTACCGGCAATTGAAGTTCAGCAGCAAGATCGGCCATGGTGCATTCTGCGTTTAGGGGTACATACCAGCCTCCCGCCCCTTCCACAATGACGGCGTCTGCTTGTTCAGCGATCAACTCATAGTTGCCTTTAATGTTGGCAATAGAGAGTGCTACCCCCTCTCGCTCAGCCGCAATATGGGGGGCAATAGCTGGTTCAAAGGCATAAGGATTGATCAGTGAATAAGCTAAATCTGTCTGACTTTGTTTGATTAATGCGAGTGCATCCTCATTTTTCCATTGCCCATCTAACCACTCACAACCGCTGGCAATCGGCTTCATGCCAACTGTTGTATAGCCTTGTTGTTGCAGTAGAGATACCAAGCCCACACTGATGAAGGTCTTCCCTACTTCAGTATCTGTACCTGTTATAAAAAAATGTGTGCTGGTCATAATCGTTTGATCTCACTGATCGGAATATAAACGCTATCGTCATCCGTTCGGCATTGGCCTGATTGAGCTAATTTCCACGCATGCCCAAAAATGACTTCATAGCTGGCAGGCAAACCGTCTGCTTGGCGAAAGGTTTCATAAGCGGAAACCACTTTTTGCATCAATTGTTTGCCTGTCAGGCCACGACGGCGGCCTTCATTCACATTACGTGCGCCAAGGATTTTTAGATCGCGCATCACACTCATTGCATCGTTGTAACTTAATGTGTAAGGCTCCATATCCAGCACACAATCCGCTAAGCCGCTGGCTGTCATGGCATCACCCACATCATGCATATCGTAGAATAAATTCACATGAGGATAGCTATCGACTTCAGCCCAAGCCTGACGCAACTCCGTCAAGGTATCAGGGCCAAGGCTGGTAAACATCAATAGTCCCTGTGGTTTTAGCACCCGAAAGATCTCGCTGAAACAACGTTTAGGATCACACCACTGTAATGCCAGATTGGCATAGATCAGATCGACACTGTTATCAGCCAGGGGAATGGCTTCCGCATCCCCCGCCAATACCTGTAAACGTGGCTGTTTCGGTAACCAGCGTTTAATGCCTTGATCATGCCGATAACGCTTTTCGGCCTGCTTTAACATTTGTGGTGCAATATCGACAGCGACTAATTGGGCATGAGGATAGCGCTTTTGTAATAACGATAAATTACGTCCGGTCCCTGCCCCTAGGTCCACTATCGTTTGTGGTTCGATAGTGATGTACGACAAGCGCTCTAATAATTCATCTGCTGTTTGTCTTTGTAGCACAGCCACATCATCGTAATGCTCGGCGGCGGCAGAAAATGACTGAGCCACTCTTTTTTTATCGGGACGATATTCACTCATGGATAAATTGTTCTATCACTAATTGGCATTGCTGAGGCTGCGAAATAAACGGCGCGTGGCCTAATCCCGGCATCACTTCAATACGCAGTTTTGGCTGCAACTTCTGTAAATATTCCGCTAATGACACCGGAATAAGGTGATCATTCTCAGCCAGTATCATTTGTGTGGGGCAATTTACGCTGGCAAGCGCCTCTCGTAAATCCCATTCAGCCAGACACTTTAAGCCTGCCTGTAATGCCTCTGGTTCGGGTTCATGCTGTTGAGCCAGTTGTTCGCTTAATTGTTTTATCACTTGTCGGGGCTGATTCGCGCCTTTTGCTTGCAGCATAATAAAACGCTGCAAGGTCAGCTGTTGATCGTCAGCTAAACTGGCTGAAAAGGTATTAAACACCTCAGCAGCCATGGCACAAGGCCAGTCATCTGTTTGCACAAAGCGTGGATTACTTGCCAACAAAATCAGCTTTTTGACTTTATCAGGGTAATGCTGCGCCATAGCCAATGCGACCATGCCACCTAAGGACCACCCTAGCCACATAGCGTCTTGAGGGAGAGCCAACGACAAATTGTCTAAAAGCCGCGTTAACTCAAAATCCCCTTCATGCCATTCACTTTGACCATGTCCAGGTAAATCAACCAAGTGACAACGAAAATGTTCACCCAATAAATCAACCAGTGGCTGCCAGACACCACTATGCATACTCCAACCATGCACCAGAACTAAATCAGGCCCCTGACCTATGCTGTTAATGTGCATACGTCTGCTCCAGAGCAATAAGCAGTCTGTCCACATCCTGCTCTTTATGGGCAGCAGAAAAAGTAATTCTTAGCCTTGCTGTATTTTTAGGTACGGTGGGTGGACGGATAACACCCACCAAGATGCCTTGTTTTTCTAGTTTCGCCCCGATGTCTAACGCCTGTTTATCATCACCGATAATAACGGGTTGTATTGGCGTCATCGATGGCATCAGTTTCAGACCAAGCTGTTCTGCCCCCTGTCTGAATTGCTGAATTAACAACTGAAGTTTGTCTCGTCGCCACTGTTCAGTTTCCACCAGCTCCAGACTGGCCAGTGTTGCCGCGGCAATCGCCGGCGGCTGTGCCGTGGTATACACATAACTGCGTGCTTGCTGAATTAAGGTTTCGATGACTAGCTCGTCGGCAGCGACAAAAGCACCGCCAGTACCAATGGCTTTACCTAAGGTGCCCACCACAATCGGGGCTTTATCTGCTGTGATTTGGTAATGAGATACCGTACCGCGACCACCTTCACCTATCACACCAAAGCCATGTGCATCATCGATCAGAACCGCGGCGCGATGTTGCTCTGACAAAGCCATAATCTCGGGTAATGGAGCGATATCACCATCCATACTGAACACGCCATCACTGACGATAAGTCGGTGATTTGCTGTAGAGGCATTATGGAGTCGTTTGTGTAATAGACTCATATCCGCGTGAGGGTAACGTAACTGATCGGCATCGGTCAGACGACCACCGTCTAAAAGAGAAGCATGATTCCATTTGTCCTGAATCACCGTATCACCACGGCTCAGCAAGCCATCGATCACACCCAGATTGGCCATATACCCCGTCGAAAACAACAACACACGTTGTTGACCCGTGAAGTCGGCCAGCTTTTCTTCCAACGCCTGATGATAATAACTATGACCGGTCAACAAATGGGCGGCACCACTGCCGACACCTTCTTTGTCTACCGCCTCTTTGAAGGCTTGTTTGATATCAGGATGGGCAGCAAGACCAAGATAATCATTACTGCAAAAGGACAAAACGGTTTTGTCAGCAAGGTGAATATGCACACCCTGCTCACCGACTCTGAGACGATTTTGTCGATAACGACCCGCCGCTTTGCGTTCAGCTAAAGCGGCGGTCAGTTCATTATGCCAAGGGAGTTTGGCCACTCGAAAATTGAGTCGTTATGCAGCAGAAGAACAGCTGCGTTCTTCTGTTTTTTCTTCACCAACCCAAGGTGTAATACCTAAACGTTTGAACAATTGCTGATCATGGTTGGTATCAGGGTTGTCAGTGGTTAACAGTTTTTCACCATAGAAAATCGAATTTGCGCCAGCTAGGAAACACATCGCTTGTAACTCATCGGTCATGTGTTCACGACCTGCTGAGAGACGTACAAATGATTTCGGCATCATGATGCGAGCAACCGCAATGGTACGAACAAACTCGATTGGGTCTAGATTATCAACACCATCTAATGGTGTACCTTCGACTTGAACCAACAGATTGATAGGTACACTCTGTGGTTGAGTTGGCAGGTTAGCTAAGCTGATTAATAAACCAGCGCGGTCATGACGACCTTCACCCATGCCGACAATACCGCCACTACACACATTGATACCAGCATCACGGACGTGGCTTAAGGTATTCAGACGGTCTTCATAAGTACGGGTAGTAATAATTTCACCGTAGAATTCGGGTGAAGTATCCAGATTGTGATTGTAATAATCCAGACCAGCTTCTTTTAAACGTTTTGCCTGATGTTCTTCCAACATGCCCAAAGTGACACAGGTTTCCAGGCCTATACTTTTCACGCCTTCAACCATTTCAGCAACGCGTTCCAAGTCACGATCTTTCAGGCTACGCCATGCGGCGCCCATACAGAAACGGTTTGCGCCAGCTTCTTTAGCTTCGTTGGCTGATTTCAGCACTTCATTGAGCGGCATCAAAGGCTCAGCTTTGACGGCTGACTCGTGATGTGCACTCTGTGGGCAATAGCCACAATCTTCAGCACAACCGCCGGTTTTAATACTTAATAAGGTACTAATCTGCACCGCATTGGCATCAAAGTTGGCACGATGAACAGTTTGTGCTTTAAACATCAGGTCGTTAAAGGGCATAGCAAATAAGGCTTCAACCTCTTGCTGGCTCCAGTCGTTGCGGATTGTTGCTTGGGTTTCTGCTACATTCTCAGGCATGATGACTCTTTACTGATTTAAAGGATTAAATTAGGTCATGTCATGGCAAATCTGCTCTCACTGACACAACAATTCCAACAATTATACAGGAAAGTATTTCCAATTCCGTGTTTACTCTGTGGGCTGGCGACAGAAGGTCAGGCACTATGTGAGAGCTGTATCGCTGAATTACCTGTTATCCAACAGTGTTGTATTCACTGCGCGATACCCATAGAACAAGGACAGATTTGCGGACAATGCTTGAAAAATCCACCCATTCAGGATTCCAGCCTAAGTCTATATCGCTATGAACAGGCGGTTCCCAGAATGATGTCAGCGCTGAAATATCATCGGCAAATTCAGCTTGCAGACATCTGTGCCAGAGAATTTATTGCGTATCACTCATTAGCTACGCCACCGAACGTTTTGCTTCCCATACCCCTACATCCGAGCCGGCTCCGACAACGAGGTTACAATCAATCTCTTTTATTTGCCGATACCCTCGCTCAGTTATTGAAGATTCCTTGTCGACCAGAATTACTGAAACGAGTCAAAAAAACAGCAACACAGACTCAGCTTAATGCTAAGCAACGGCATAAAAATATGCGGCAAGCTTTTAAGTATGATTCTTCTTTTGTACCTGAGCATGTAGCTATTATCGATGACGTCATGACATCCGGTGCAACGACACATGAAGCGGCACGTGTATTAAAGCGAGCTGGCGTAGAGACAATAGAAGTGTGGACAATTGCACGTGCAATAAGCCATTATTAGTGTTAACTAAATCACACTTAGGCTCATAAGGCGTTTGGATGCAAGATATCGCCACCTTACAAGCTCGTTTGGATGAACTACTTCGCATCGCTAAAAGCAATGAGCGAAAACAAACCAATTTCCAGGAATATGAGCTAGCACTTCTTGCCAGTAATAATCTTCATGAGCTGTTAGGGATCGTGCTGGAAGAGCACAAAGAGCGCTTTCAACTGACTGATGTGACCCTGCTATTGCATGACCCTGAATATGACTTTCAGCGTTTGATCGAAGCTCAACCCGTCAAATCAACTTGGTTAGACAAACTGATATTTACTGAATCAGCTCATTTATTAAATCAATATTTCAGCCCGTTACGTAAACCACGCCTGATCCGTTACTCACCTCATCAACATGCTTTTTTATTTCCTGATCAAGCCGAGCTGGGTTCCATCGCCTTACTACCACTAATCAGGCATAACGTATTAATCGGTAGTTTGAATTTAGGCAGCCGCAATCCAACCCGATTTGAAAGTAATATTGGCACTCAGTTTCTGGAACATCTGGCCGCAGTCATGTCAGCCTGTCTGGAAAATGCCCGTTTACACGAACATATTAAATTAGTCGGCCTGCGTGATCCTTTAACTGGCATTAATAATCGTCGTTTCTTCGATCAACGGCTCAGTGAAGAAGTCAGTCGGGCTAAACGGCTAAATAGTCCATTAACCTGCTTGTTTATTGATTTAGATTTTTTTAAACGTATTAATGATCACTACGGCCATCAAGCGGGTGATGCGGTGCTCAAACAAGTATCACAATTACTCAATGACCGTTTGCGTAATAATGATGTGCTTGCCCGATATGGTGGAGAAGAATTTGTCATTTTATTAGCGGATACCAGCGCCGAAGATGCCGCTTTGATAGCAGAGCAAATTCGCCATCGAGTCGAGAAAACTGAATTTATTATTCCATCTGGCAAAGCCATACACGCCACTCTCTCTATTGGCTCAGCAACACTTGGTCAATATAGTCATATTCATGACACAAAATCACTGATAGCAGCGGCTGATCAGGCTGTTTATGCAGCTAAATTATCAGGTCGAAATCAAATCAAACAGGCACGTTAAATGTTACTTACGACGTTTGTCATCAATACTTTTGTTTTTGTCAGCACCATACTCATCCACTACGAAACACTTTACCAGCTAGCTAAGCGCCTCCCTGCCTTGCATATTATTCATCGTTATCGTGTTTTACTAGCGGTGATGGTGGTGATGGTGGCTCATATCGTTGAGATTTGGCTATTTGCTATCGCTTATTACCTGATGATACAGGTTGATGGTTTCGGCACGCTGATGGGAAATATTGATTCCAGCTTGCTTGATTGTAGTTATTTTTCTTTCACCACTTATACCACGCTGGGTTTTGGCGATATCGAACCGACGGGTTATGTCCGCTTTTTAACCGGACTGGAGTCACTGACAGGATTAGTGATGATTACTTGGTCCGCCTCTTTTGTATTTCTGGAGATGCAAAAATACTGGCCAAAACGCTAATTGTTATTGGCTTATTATCGCTGAAGGATGGCTGACATTCATATAAAACTGTTTACCCTGTCGACGAATCCAGCCACGCACTTCAAACGTTTGATTAAGGTAACTTTTTAAATCTCCAAAATAGGTGATATCTTTCTTTTTGATCGCTAATCTGAAATGCGTATTCGCTTCCAGAAAAACCGTCTTTTTGCCGTATTTTATTGATTTGAGTTTTAACTTAATTCGCTGCCAGCCACGGTAGTTCTTTCCAGTTTTTAACTCGGAGAGACGTTTTACCCGATAGTCAGACAAAGACCAGAGACCTTTTTTAGCTTGCTCAGCTTTGTTTTGTGCAGCAATAAGTTTATCGCTGTATCGCAAATTAGGTGGAATCAATGTCAGTGAAGCAAGACCTTGCTCAATCAGCATGGCATTTAAATAACGTCCATCCGGCAAAAAACAATGAGCTAAAGCACGATCATATTTATCTCGCTGTTGCTGATCGTATTCAATAAAAAGCTCCGGCTGACTTAACATTTCTTTTAACCACTTTTTCGCCTGCTCACCACCGGCTTCGCCATCCCGATAACGACTCAGGACCTCAGGGGTATTGATGCCCAGTAAACGAATGACTTGCCCGGATTGTAATTCGAGGGTATCACCGTCAATCACACGTTTAAGACTGACGCGATAACGATAGGGTTTTGACTTGACTGATATTAAGGTCGCATTGTCAGAGGGCTGATCGGAAAAAACAGTCCGCCCCTGCTCATTCTGTGATTGATAAACCGATGTGGGGTAACAAACAGTCGGTATGATGATGGTGATAAACACCAGAATCATTCGCATCGTTTTCCTCCATGAATAACGATAGTGATGACTAAACTTCTTCAAGCATATTTGTTATTAGTGTTTTTTGCTTAACAATCTCTTCTCTGAGATCCGTAATCAAGGATTTCAACATTTGCGCAACTGAATTAAATCGTGTCGCATGGCTCTCTGCATGCGCCGCTTCCACGGAACAATAAATAGCTAAATAATCGCCTTTTGCCACTGCGGCTGGTAATTCTTCCAATGTTGACTTGATTTCAAATAAGAGTTTTTTCTTTTCAGCCTCTGACTGACTGTCAGCGAGTGCAAGCAATAGCTCTTTGGAATTATCAATTTCATGTTTGATTTCCAGCCCTAACTCCTGAATACCTTGGGTTAGCACACGAAATGCATCACCTTCGGAACCAGCCCTGGCAGCGGCACTGACCGCATTGGAAGCCAGTAAACGCATTTTCTTTAACATGGGATTAAGATCATCCATTGCCCTTGCCAGAGCATCTGCTTGCTGCTGCAAACTTGAAGAAGATAATTCTGATATCGCGTTCATTTGCCCACCGACAAAATACTGTAATGAATGACCAGACTGATAAAAATAATCAATCCAACCCAGTTATTATTTAAAAATGCTTGTAAACAGCGTTGTGGCTGTCGATCTTTTGCCAAAAACTGTTGATAGACAAACAGGGCACTAGCCAGACACAACCCCAAATAAAAAATAAAGCTCATCTCTAATTGCAGGCCGACTAATACCATCACCACGATATAGGCGACTTGCATAATGCCCTGAATAATCAGGTCATCATCACCAAATAACACGGCTGTTGATTTGACCCCAGCCAACAGATCATCTTCCCTGTCTGCCATCGCATAAAATGTGTCGTACATCGTTGTCCAGATAATATTAGCCAGAAACAATAACCAGGCCATCACCGGAACCGTATTCGTCTGTGCTGCAAATGCCATGGGAATCGCCCAACCAAATGCCATGCCCAGATAAATCTGAGGGAAATAGGTGTAGCGTTTCATGAACGGGTAAGTCGCAGCCAGAAAGACACCACCCAACGATAACCAGATGGTCAAGCTATTCAGTAAGGACACCAGAATAAAGGCCACCAAGGCCATGCCTATAAAGACATACACCGCTTGTCTGGCCGTTAACTCTCCCGTCGCCAGAGGACGGTTTTGTGTTCGCCAGACACTGCCATCTATTTCCCTGTCGGCAAAATCATTAATCGCACAGCCTGCTGAACGCATTAAAATCACACCTAAGATGAACACGACTAACACCGTGAGATCAGGTATGCCTTCTGCAGCAATCCACAATGCCGATAATGTTGGCCATAACAAAAGTAAAATGCCAATCGGTCTGTCCAGTCGCATCAACTGGATATAAGGCATGATACGTTGTTGAACCTTGCTCACACATGACTCCATTTTTCTGATGGCAGAAATATCTCACACACAAGTACTGGGTTCCCATTCAAGTAAAAACATGACCGTCTTGCCCATAAAATATCAGGACGAATATTCAACCACTCGGTCGCTAATTGATACAACCAATGCTGCGACGTTAAGCACGCGACCTGAATATCACTTCGGCTTAATGTTGGCTCATCAAATAACATCTGACCTAATGGTTTTGTACCTAGGTTATCGAACCGAGACGGCAAGACTTGATAGGTGGATTGAGGAATAATCGTTCGGGCATAAATTTCCGGTCTGTCGCCATCACACAATAAAACCTCTCGCTCCAATTGAATACGCCGAAATGGTTGCT
This sequence comes from Methylophaga sp. UBA2012, assembly GCF_002335235.1. Classification (NCBI taxonomy): domain Bacteria; kingdom Pseudomonadati; phylum Pseudomonadota; class Gammaproteobacteria; order Thiotrichales; family Piscirickettsiaceae; genus Methylophaga; species Methylophaga sp. UBA2012. Next base: position 11,429 of record NZ_DDCG01000003.1, read on the forward strand.
GAAGAAACAGGCTTTCTTCAGGCAAGGCGGCATGCCAGTCATAATGTAATAACTCGACATTCACTGCTTGCTCGCTGACAGATTGCAGACGCTTGGTCAGTGATCCGCTATCCGTCAGCCACTCGCGTAAGTCATACGGTAATGATGGCTTACGAGCTGGCAGCCAGTTTGTCCAATGCTTCATTCAAAATCCAACCAATTAAACATGCCCAAAATCAAGTTTGTGGGCAAACCAACGTGTCACTAAGGCCTCGGCTTTCTCCGGAGCTAACTCCAGCATTTTATTGGCCGCCTGTTCCATCACCGTTAACAGTTCCTGATCTTCCAGTAAATTAGCAACGCGAAATTGCGGCAGACCAGTCTGACGAGTACCGAGAACTTCACCGGGTCCACGGATTTCCAGATCACGCTGAGCAATCACAAAACCATCATTACTTTCACGCAGACATTTTAATCTGGCCTGACCATTCTCAGACAGTGGCGCATGGTACATCAAAACACAATGACTCTCGACCTGGCCCCGTCCAACCCGACCACGCAATTGATGTAACTGTGCCAGCCCAAGTCGCTCGGCATTCTCAATCACCATCAAACTGGCATTGGGCACATCCACGCCCACCTCAATAACAGTGGTCGCCACCAGCATATCTAACTCTCCAGCCTTGAACGCTGACATGACACGCTCTTTGTCCGCTGACTTCATCCGGCCATGCACAAGCCCTATTTTTAAGTCCGGTAAACTTTCCTGCAAGGTAGTCGCGGTATCTTCGGCGGCCTGACACTGCAAATGTTCAGACTCTTCAATTAAGGTACACACCCAATAGACCTGCCGGTTCTGCTGGCAAGCAGCATGGACACGTTCAATCACATCCTGACGTCGGCCATCTGAAACGACGACGGTAGTGACAGGTGTTCTTCCGGGTGGTAACTCATCGATCACCGAGACACTTAGATCAGCATAAGCGGTCATCGCCAGTGTGCGGGGAATCGGGGTTGCCGTCATCACCAGTTGGTGTGGCATGGTATCCACATCACGGCCTTTATCTCGTAAAGCCAGACGCTGGTGCACACCAAAGCGATGTTGCTCATCAATAATGACTAAACCCAGCTGATTAAATACCACTTCATCCTGAAATAAGGCATGGGTACCTACAGCCACTTTAATCTCACCTGACTTTAGCTGCTCTAATACCTGTCGTCGTTCTGCTGCAGTCTGTTTTCCAGCGCACCAGCCTACTTTCATACCCAACGGTGTCAGCCACTGGGTAAAGGTTTTGAAATGCTGTTCTGCTAGTAGTTCTGTTGGCGCCATCATCACCGCTTGTGCACCAGCACTGACAGCATCAATAGCGGCAAGTGCCGCTACAACGGTTTTGCCTGAACCCACATCGCCCTGCACTAATCGCTGCATCGGAAATGGCTTGATCATATCGGCTTCAATTTCCGTCAATACTCGTTGCTGCGCTTTAGTTAACGGAAATGGCAACTGATTTAACAAAGCTTCGCGCTGTGCTGGGTCTGGATTTAATGCTGGTGCCCGATGATGTTGTGTCTGCTGACGCAGCTTTTTCATGGTCAGTTGCTGAGCCAGTAACTCTTCATAAGCCAGTCGTTTTTGTGCCGGATGTTGCCGGTCGATTAGTTGCTGCACAGGTGCATCCGGCGGCGGTTGATGCACAAACTTCAAGGCCTCAGTCAGAGAAAAATCAGCCACATTGTGACAACGAGCTTCAGGTATCACTAACTCCGGCATCAAGCCATTTTCAAGACTGGCAAGCGCCTGTGTAATCAGTTTGCGCAGGGAAAGTTGGTGCAGCCCTTCTGTAGTCGGATACACCGGTGTCAGTTCAGAATCGACCGGCACAATTTTACCGGCATCTATTAACTGGTATTCAGGATGTACCATCTCAAAACTGGAAGGCCCATTACGCACTTCACCAAAACAGCGAATCTTCCGGCCTTTTTCCAGCTGCAGTTGCTGAGCTTTGGAAAAATGAAAAAAACGCAGGATCAATGAGCCTGTTCCGTCAGAGATATGGCATAACAATGATCGACGACGGCCAAATTTGACTTGCGAAAGTTGTATGGTGCCTTCTACAAGGACTTCCTGTTGCAATCTCAATGCACCCAGCGGCATTAAGCGGGTACGGTCCTGATAGCGGAGAGGAAGATGAAACAGCAGATCCTGGACCTGCTGTACACCAATTTTGACAAGACGTTCAGCGACTTTTCCGCCAACGCCTTTCAATGAAGTCACGGGTTGTGATAATCCATTATCCGCCACCACAACCTTAACCTCCTAAAGGTTAATAATTACGCATTAAGATGCAGAATTGCATCCATTTCCACAGGCACATCTTTCGGTAAAGAAGCCACGCCGATCGCTGCACGTGCTGGATAAGGCTGCTCAAAATACTCCGCCATAATTTCATTAACAGCACCGAAATAGCTTAAATCGGTCAGGTAAATATTCAACTTCACCACATCCTGCAAACTACCACCAGCCGCTTTAGCTACCGCAGACAAATTATCAAACACACGTTTAACCTGTGTATTAAAGTCACCTTCGATAACAGTCATTGTTTCGGGTACCAATGGAATCTGTCCTGACAGGTAAACCACATCACCCACTTTTACTGCTTGTGAGTATGTGCCAATAGCTTCAGGGGCATCCGCTGTATGAATAATTTCGCGAGACATTCATTTCTCCATCAAAGTCTGGTTTTAATTAATACGAGTAATTCTTTCTACCATGTCGAGGCGACGTAAGCGGCGAATAACACGCGCTAAATGCTGGCGATTGGCTACTTCGATGGTCAGACGTAAATCAGAGTAGCCACCATCACGTTCATCAACGACAACATTGTCGATATTGGAATCAGACTCAGATACCACGGCCGCAATCGTCGCGAGGACGCCACGTTGGTTTTTCACATGAATCATAATATCGACCGGGAAGTCACGTGATACATCAGGTGACCAAGCTACATCCAGCCATTTCTCATTCTGCACACGGAGATTAGAGGTGTTTTTACAGCCACGCTGATGAATGATAATGCCGCGACCACTACTGACATAACCATGAATCGGATCGCCCGGAATCGGATGACAACAACGGGCAAAGCTCACCACCATGCCCTCGGTACCAGCGATCATCAGCGCCTGTGCTTCTGTATCCGGCGTTGATTCATGCACCAGTTTCTGGGCGATTAATAAAGCAGAATGGTTACCGAGACCGATATCCTCTAACAAGTCATCAAACTGTTTCAGTTCAAACTCATTAATCAGCTCGTTAAAGCGTTCAACCGGAATTTCATCCAGATTAGTCGAGAACGCGGTCAGGTGTTTGTTTAACAAACGACGTCCGAGTAACACCGCTTCTTCGGTCTGCAAGTGACGTAAATAATTACGAATATTGGTCCGTGCTTTCGCCGTCACCACAAAATTCAGCCAGGCAGGATTTGGATGTGAAGCAGGTGAAGTAATGATTTCAACAGACTCACCGGTTTCCAACTGACTGCTGAGTGGCACCAGATGACGGCCGACACGGGCAGCGACACAGTTGTTACCCACATCACTATGTACAGCATAAGCAAAGTCGACCGCTGTGGCACCTCTTGGCAGGGTCAGAATTTCCCCTTTTGGCGTCGACACATAAATTTCATCAGGGAATAAATCAATACGCAGATTTTCCAGAAACTCCATCGAGTCACCAGAGCCTTTCTGCATTTCCAGAATGCCTTGCAGCCATTGGCGTGCTTTACGGTGAGCTAAATTATTACCCACTGATTCACCGGTTTTGTATAACCAGTGAGCAGCAACACCCGCTTCTGCCATATGATCCATATCACGGGAACGAATCTGCACTTCAATAGGCACACCATATGGACCAAACAATACGGTATGTAATGACTGGTAGCCATTGGCTTTAGGAATCGCAATATAGTCTTTGAATTTACCTTGTACCGGTTTGTACAGGTTATGTACCACCCCCAGCATCCGATAGCAGGCGTCCACATCATCGACAATAATACGGAAAGCGTACACATCCATCACCTCAGAGAATGACAGTTGTTTGCTGACCATTTTTTTATACAAGCTATACAGGTTTTTCTCACGCCCCTGAATATCAGCACTCAAACCTTCCTGTTCCATTCGGTTCAGAATAGACGCGGTGATCTGTGTGACAATTTCTTTGCGGTTACCCCGTGATTTACGTACAGCATCCTGAAGCACACGGTAACGAATTGGGTACAGAACATGGAACCCCAGATCTTCCAGCTCACAACGCATTAAATTCATGCCGAGGCGTTGGGCAATAGGTGCGTAAATATCCAATGTTTCGTTGGCTATGCGACGGCGTTTTTCAGGGCGTAAATGGCCCAGCGTGCGCATATTGTGGAGACGGTCTGCCAGCTTAACGATAATAACGCGGATATCACGTGACATCGCCAGCAGCATTTTTCTTAAGTTTTCAGCCTGAGCATGCTTTTGCGTTTCAAAAGCGGCTTTTGCTAATTTGGTAACACCTTCAACTAACTCACCGACTTCTTCACCAAATTCAGCGGCCAGGTCAGCTTTTGTCAGCGCAGTGTCTTCAATCACATCATGAAGCAATCCGGCCATGATGCATTCATAATCCATATGCATCATGGCCAGAACATGGGCGACGGCTAACGGATGGGTGATGTATCGCTCGCCACTGCGGCGAGTTTGGCCCTCATGTGCGTTATCCGCGAAATGATAGGCTCTTCGTATCGCATCGACCTGGCCTGATTCCAGGTAATTTGCCGTCGCATAGCACAAGTCATCTATTGTCAGTTTGGGTTCTGACTCCTGGATAAAATCCAGTTCAGAAGCAACGGATGGCTTGGCACTCACTGTCGTTTATTCTTCCGTTTGTAATTCTTCGTCACTGACGATGCTTTCAGCAGCATGTTCACGGGCATTGGTCTTTTCGAGAATTTCACGACCAACTAAACCTGCAGCAATCTCACGTAACGCTAGAACAGTAGGTTTGTCATTATCAATGCTGACCATAGCGTCATCACCCATGGCGATTTCACGAGCACGTTTTGAAGCAACCAGGACTAATTGGAAACGGTTATCAACATTTTCTAAACAATCTTCAACAGTAGTACGAGCCATGGTTTTTCCCAGTTAAAATTTAAAGAATCAATTTTACGAAATATCTTAGCTTTGAGCCAGTAATTCAGCGATTAAGTCCGCTTGAATATTTTTTTGAATCGCTAAGGAATGACGCTGTGCAACGATGATAGATGACAAACTGGTCAATGCCTGTTCAAAATCATCATTGACGATTATGTAGTCAAATTCAACATAGTGCGAGATTTCATTCTCTGCATCACGCATACGTCTGGAAATGACATCCTCATTATCCTGACCGCGATTTCGTAAGCGTTGTTCCAAAGTCGCTTTTGATGGCGGCAGAATGAATATGCCAATCGCTTGCTGGAAATTGTTTCTGACTTGTTGCGCACCCTGCCAGTCAATTTCCAGAATGACGTCAAAACCTTCACTTAATAAGGTTTCAACTGTTTCAGAAGATGTGCCGTAGCTGTTATCAAATACCGTGGCTGACTCTAGAAACTGTCCAGCATCTCGCATCGCTGAAAAGGTTTGCTGATCGACAAAATGGTAATCCTTACCATCGATCTCACCCTCACGAGGAGCGCGAGTTGTGTGTGAGACTGATAGTTTAATTTCAGCATGCTGTGCAATAAGCGCATTGACCAAACTCGTTTTGCCCGCACCTGACGGTGCAGCCACAATAAAAAGATTACCCATCATAAAATTCTGAACGCTGTTAGGAATAATTGGGCAATTATGACAAAAAGCCCTGTGTTTCACCATGAAGGATCTAATGCTGCGTCTATTTTTATAAATAAACCGATCTAAATGATGAACATAAGCAACTATTTTTATTAAGCCAATTCACATTGGCACAATTATCAATCATAATGATTGTGCACAACAAATTATGCACACAACCACCTAAGGTACAATACAAAAATAATTATCCATGCATATAATTATCACAGCGTAACAAACTAGTGGAATTACCGACGATTCCTTCATAACTTCTTTGAAAGCAAACTAGTTCAGCGATTAACTACTTCCTCATTTGGAGGGGAAAATGAAAATATTAAAGACTTTAGCAGGTGTGGCTCTGTCACTCTTCATCGCGAGTTCAGCTTCCGCTGCTCACCTCAGCGACAAAGTTATTTATGCGACAAAAAATAAAAAAGAAAGCACAATTCAGCACTTTGCTGGTGCTTATCAGTACGTAAGCACAGATGGTAGCTTCAGCGCAGGTACAGGCCCGGATTACGCATACCAACTCAATCCAGAGGCAACAACAAACTCGGTTAAACAAGACCAGTTAAACACCGCGTTTAATGCTGCTGAAGCTTCTGGTAATTATTCTGAACTGGTTGGCTACGATGTATCAGATTTTTACAGCACGGGTTCCTACCCTGCGGCTACAGAAAGCACCGACTTTTTCACCTCAGATGTGTTTTCAACTGGCTATCTGAATACAACTTCACTCGGTCTGACATTTGAAGGCATCATGATCAAATCAGGCAACACGACACTTGTCGCCTTATTCAGTGATGCGATTTCAGAGTTGTATTTCAAAACCTTTATTAAACAGGGCATTTCTCATATCGCCTTGTTCAACACAGCCCCTATCTCTGCAGTGCCAGTGCCTGCCGCTTTATGGCTGTTTGCTCCAGCATTACTTGGTTTAGTTGGTTTCCGTAGAAGGCAATCAGCGACTAAGTAAGATTGTCGTAAAAGCTCAAAAAAACGCGGCCAAAAGCCGCGTTTTTTTATGTCTGATTGAAAAGATTTTCAATCACTCAATATTCTGAATTTGCTCACGCATCTGTTCGATTAATACTTTCAGATCAACCGAGTATCGTGTGGTATCAGTATCAATCGATTTAGAGCCTAATGTATTGGCTTCACGGTTTAATTCCTGCATCAGAAAATCGAGTCGGCGACCGATAGGCTCATTCCGTTTCAATGTATGTTTCACTTCATTCACATGATTCTGTAAACGATCGATTTCTTCTGCCACATCCGCTTTTTGCGCCAATAGCACCATTTCCTGCTCAAGCCGCTCTGGTTCCAGACTCACCTCAAGCTCAGCAATCCGGTCTGATAATTTTTGTCGATGACTGGCAAGAATGTCTGGCAGACGAATTTTAGTTTGTTCTGCAATATCGTTGATTTGCTCACAGCGTTGAATAATCATCTGTTCCAGCGCTGCACCTTCTCGCTCGCGGGTTGCCACTAAATCATCCAGCGCGTGTTTTAAAGAATTCAATACGGTTGCTTGTAAGGCATCCTGATCCAGACTTTCAGTCTGAATGACGCCAGGCCATTGCATCACCCGTAAGATATCAATCGGCGCCGCATTATCAGTAAAAGAAGCCAGCTGTTGATAGTTTTCCATAACAGTTTTAGCCAGGTCGACATTCATTTGTAATGCATTCTGCGCTTGCTCAGGCACACGATAGCGTAATGCGACTTCCACCTTACCCCGACTCAGCGTGTCGCTGATCAGTTTGCGCATCGCCATTTCAAACGGACGAAAACTTTCTTCAAAACGAAAAGACACTTCCAGATAACGATGATTTACTGAGCGAATTTCCCAACTCAAGCTGCCAAGCTCAGTTTGCTCCTCATGGCGGGCAAAGGCGGTCATACTTCGTGTCACAATCATGTCCTATTTCTGAATTAATCTGACATCTTACAGAAAACCATTGATAAAAAGCATCTGCGGCAGTGATTTAGGGCAGGTATAATAGGTTAAATTTGACTGAGGAAAAGCGAATATGCGTCCAAGTGGTCGTCAAGCCAATGAATTAAGACACGTCAATATCACCCGTAACTACACCAAACATGCCGAAGGCTCAGTACTGGTAGAGTTCGGTGACACCAAAGTACTTTGTACTGCAACCGTTGAAGAACGTATTCCACAATTCTTACGCGGAACAGGTGAAGGTTGGGTGACCGCTGAATATGGCATGCTTCCACGCTCTACCGGTAGCCGCATGCAACGTGAAGCGGCCAGAGGAAAACAAGGCGGCCGTACAATGGAAATCCAGCGCCTTATCGGACGCTCATTACGCGCAGCCATTGATCTGAAATCATTAGGTGAGCGCAGTATTACCATTGACTGCGATGTGATTCAGGCCGATGGTGGTACTCGTACAGCCTCTATCACGGGTGCTTATGTTGCATTACACGATGCCATCAGCCATTTACTCAACACCAGAAAGCTGAAATCCAGTCCCCTACATGGTCAAGTTGCTTCAATTTCCGTCGGTATCTATAACGGCACACCGGTTTTGGATTTGGACTATGATGAAGATTCATCTGCAGAAACGGATATGAATGTGGTCATGAACGATGCAGGCGCTTATATCGAATTACAAGGCACCGCTGAAGGACATGCCTTCCGAGCTGAAGAATTACAATCCATGTTGGATCTGGCTAGTCATGGCATCAGTCAGCTGATGGAAAAACAACGGGAAGTACTGGCAGTATCATGAAAAAAATCGTCTTAGCGACCGGCAATCAAGGCAAGCTTCGTGAGTTTGCAGAAATACTCGCCCCTCTCAAAATCGACATCGTCTCGCAAGCCGATCTTGGTGTCATTGAGGCTGAGGAAACCGGTTTAAGCTTTGTCGAAAATGCCATCATCAAGGCTCGCAATGCCTGTAAACAGACTGGCCTGGCAGCCATTGCTGATGACTCTGGTATAGAAGTAGATGCCCTGCGCGGTGCGCCGGGCATTTATTCTTCCCGCTATGCCGGTAAGTCTGCCACAGATAAAGACAATATTGCTGCTTTGTTAGACGCACTGAAAGATGTGCCGGCCTCTGAGCGCAGTGCCCGTTTTCAATGCGTTATTGTCTTCATGCGTCATGCTGACGACCCGACACCCCTGATATTTCACGGTAGTTGGCAAGGTCAAATAATGACGGAAGCCGTTGGGGATTCAGGTTTTGGTTATGACCCCATCTTTTTTGTTCCCGAAACGGGCTGCAGTGCAGCAGAACTTAGCTCAGAACAAAAACACGCGATCAGTCATCGGGGCCAAGCAATGCATCGGTTTGTTGAAGAATTCCCATACAATCGCCATCAGTTTTGATCACATTTTTAGCTACTATTTAATGTGATGCTTCGATACCGGACTCCATTCATCACGCTATTTTTAGCTTTATCTGCTTGTTCATCCCCCTACGCTGAGCATCCTATAAAACCGATCCGCAGTAGTCAGAGCCTGAATGATATATGGGACAATGATTATCGTTTTTTTATTGGTCAGCCCACTCCCGATCGTTTTTCAGTCTGTCACAGCATGAGCTGCTATAAAATCAGTGAAGCGAGCATTAATAAGCGGGATTGGCAGGACATTCTCACACTGTTTGCCAACAACGACAGTGCTGAAGATGAACGCCATGCAGTTCAACAAGCCATTGCCAGGTTAGAATTTCTCGTCGGAATGCAGATTGACAGCCAGCATGATTTAGCTCGTAACCAGATAGCGTCTAATCGTTATGGTCAGATGGACTGTGTTGATGAGGCCACCAATACCAGTGTCTATCTGCGTATGCTTGAAAATGCAGGTGTTTTAACATGGCATACTACCGCTTCACGTATGTCACGAGGTATTTTTCAGGGTCAGGCGCCACACAACACGGCGACGATGATTGATACGCAAACGCAGATCCGTTATGCCGTAGACTCGTGGTTTTATGAAAATGGAAAAGCCCCAGTCATTATCAATCTGGATAAATGGATGTCAGGCTGGGAACCGGAACAACAATAATGTTCAACTTTACAAGCTTACCGCCTCTTAGTCTTTATATTCATGTGCCCTGGTGTGTACGTAAATGCCCCTACTGTGACTTTAACTCTCATGATAATCATCAATCACTGCCAGAACAGGCCTATATTGATGCATTGATACGTGACCTGGAACAAGAATTACCCCTGATTTGGGGACGCTCGATCAATACGGTCTTTATCGGTGGTGGCACACCCAGTTTATTTTCAGCAGAAGCATATGATCGGCTTTTCTCTTCAGTCCGTGCCTTACTGCCCTTGCAACATGATGCTGAAATTACTTTAGAAGCCAATCCAGGTACTGTAGAAGCGGGTCGTTTTAGCGAATATCGTGATGTCGGTATCAATAGGCTGAGTATTGGTATCCAGAGTTTTGATCAGGATGCACTACAGGCTCTGGGCCGTATCCATGACAGCAAGCAAGCGATCAAAGCCGTGGAATATGCCCATCAGGCAGGGTTTGATAGTTTTAATCTGGATCTGATGTTTGGCTTACCCGGACAGGATGAGAAAAAAGCCAGGCATGATGTTGAAACCGCCATTGCCCTGGCGCCACCGCATATTTCTTACTATCAATTAACGATAGAACCCAACACGCTGTTTTATGCTCAACCGCCGAGTCTTCCGGATGACGATCCAATTTATGACTGGCAGCTTGCCAATCAGGCAAGTCTGGCTGAAGCGGGTTATATGCAGTATGAAACCTCGGCCTATGCCCAAAAAGGCCATCAATGCCGCCATAATATTAACTACTGGCGCTATGGTGACTATATCGGCATTGGTGCCGGTGCTCATGGCAAAATCAGCAGTGCTTCTCCACAACAGATTCAACGGCGTGTTAAACAAAAACAGCCACAGAAATATATCGATACGGCAGGCACAGAAGCGGGATTGCTTGAGCAAACTTTCGTCAGCGAGGATGAGGTTGGATTTGAATTTATGTTGAATGCGATGCGTTTGCTTGATGGCGTTCCCACACCGCTTTTCCAGCAACATACTGGCGTGCCAATTTCTACAATAAAACAGGCTATGCAAAAAGCTGAACAGTTAGAATTATTGCAACATACTATCGAGAGAATTCGGCCGACAGAAAAGGGGCAACGTTATCTCAACAGTCTCATTGAGCTATTTATATAGGCATAGTATGCTTTTTGCACAAAGACATAAGGAAACGTTTATGGCAAACCGTTCTCTGCTAATTATTGGCACCGCATTATTGTTTTTTACCAACCTCTGTCAGGCAGAAGTGATTTCCATTACGGATCCCAGTTATGAGGTAGCTAATGATCCCTCAGGCATTGTCCGGCCCACCCGAGGAATGACAATGGTTCAGGTAAAAGAACAGTTTGGGGAACCAGATACCATTCGTCCAGCCGTCGGACAGCCGCCAATTACGCGTTGGGAGTATGCAAAGTTTGAGGTGGTGTTTGAATACGACAAAGTAATTCATTCTGTTGTCGTCAAATAAATATCGAGACCACTAAATTAGATAGTCGCGTTAATCGTCCTGACTTGGTGCAGAATCAATATTCAAAAACCGTTTTAATGCCCATTTCGGCAGCGTTCCCATCCTTGCATGATGCAAAGAATCAGACTCAATAACAATCAACACCAATACACTGACCAGCGTTGGCAAAATTCCAAGACCACCGATCATGGCATAGACAGCTTCTTTCATCATGCCAAGATGCATATGACCGAGCACACCTAGGGTCGACACGCTGACAAGCAGTAGAAGAATCATCAGAAAAAAACGACTCCAGCGACGTGCTACTTGCCAATGTGCCCAAACAAACTCACCCTCTTCACGTTTGACCCGACTCGATCGCCAGTAGGTATATCCCAGTGCCAAAAAAGAAATTAATGGCACCAGGAATAAATACTTCATATACGTTGGACCAAACGTAGATATCGCGGTAAACACCAGAATATGATTGCCAATCAGGTTGCTTAAAAAAATATCATGGGGCAACTTGGCACGTGCAATCTCTGTTTCGGTTGGTTCCGCGAAATGCGTCATATCGATTACGCCATATTGTTCAAAATGGCTTCACGCACGGCATCAAGCTCAGCATTTACGGTTACAACAGCAGATGTACTTTGTTTGATCGCTGTGTCAGGATCTTTTAAGCCGTGACCCGTTAAAGTACAAACAATAGTGCTGCCTTCAGGGATTTTGCCTGATTTAATATCACGCATAGCTCCCGCCAAAGATGTTGCTGAAGCAGGCTCACAGAACACGCCTTCTTTTTCAGCTAATAACTTCTGCGCAGCCAGAATTTCTTCATCAGAGCATTCATCAAACCAACCGCCCGACTCTTCTTTCACCTGCCAAGCTTTATCCCAGCTTTGCGGGTGACCGATACGAATCGCTGTGGCGACTGTTTCAGGATCATCTACCATATGACCACGCATGAAAGGCGCACTGCCAGCCGCCTGATAACCAATCATCTTAGGACGATTTCCGACAATGGCACCACCTGCATATTTACATTTACCACCACAATAAGCACATGAATCGGTGACATGATCGCCTGAATTACATGAATACTCACAGTAGCCAATCCAGTGAGCCGTAATATTACCGGCATTCCCTACAGGCAAGCAGTGATAGTCAGGCGCTCGACCCAGTTCTTCGACAATTTCAAAGGCCGCTGTTTTCTGTCCTTGTAAACGATATGGGTTTATCGAGTTCACAATGGTTACTGGTGCGTGTTCAGCGACTTCTTTGACTAACTGCATGCCCTGATCAAAGTTGCCTTTGATTTGAATAACGGTTGCACCGTGCATCATTGCCTGGGCCAGTTTACCTTGTGCGATTTTGCCGTCTGGGATAAGTACAAATGCAGCGATGCCTGCACGTGCAGCATAAGCCGCAGCCGCAGCCGATGTATTACCTGTTGAGGCACAGATAATCGCTTTACTTCCCTCTTCTACCGCTTTGGTCACAGCCATGGTCATACCACGGTCTTTAAATGAACCCGTTGGGTTCAGACCTTCGTACTTCACATAAATATCGACATCCTTACCCAGCTCTTTGGTAATGTGGTTGAGCTTAATAAGCGGGGTATTGCCTTCACCAAGACTGATCAGGCGGGTATCGTCATTGACTGGTAAACGGTCGCGATAGCGCTCAATGAGTCCAGTGTAACGTGGTCGAAATGACATAATAATTTCCTCTAAATGAATTCTTTATACAGGCTTAACCACCGAGAGATTCCATGCGAATACGCATAATAGAATCCGGCACCGTATCCAATGCCTCAATTTGTGCAATGGCCTGGTCCATATTTTTCTCTACCACAGCTTGGGTCAACATGATAATCGGTACCATGCCTTCATGTTCTTCAGGCTGCTTTTGCAAGATAGCTTCAATATTGATGCCCTCATTGCTCAAAATACGGGTTATATCGGCTAACACACCCGGCTTGTCCAAGGTATGAATACGTAAATAATACGATGTCACCACTTCTGACATAGGCAGAATCGGCGTGTCTTTTAATGCATCAGGCTGGAAAGCCAAATGGGGTACGCGATTTTCAGGATCAGTGGTTAAAGCACGAACGATATCCACGATATCTGCGACAACGGCTGAAGCCGTGGCTTCTGAACCTGCACCTGCACCGTAATAGAGTGTTGGGCCAACTGCATCACCTTTCACCACAACCGCGTTCATCACACCATTTACATTGGCTAATAAACGACGCTGTGGAATCAAAGTCGGGTGGACTCTTAGTTCCACACCAGCTGTGGTTTTCTTCGCAATACCCAGGTGTTTAATGCGGTAACCCAATTCATTGGCGTTCAGCACATCTTCTTGCGCTATACGGCTGATACCTTCGGTGTAGCATTTATCAAACTGCAACGGTATACCAAATGCAATGGAAGCCATAATGGTAAGTTTATGCGCCGCATCAATACCTTCAATATCAAACGTAGGATCCGCTTCGGCATAACCCAGCGCCTGAGCTTCCGCTAAAACGTCGGCAAAGTCACGACCTTTTTCCCGCATTTCAGTCAGGATAAAGTTACCTGTACCGTTAATAATGCCTGCCAGCCATTCAATACGATTACCAGCCAGGCCTTCACGCATGGCTTTGATAATCGGAATACCACCTGCAACTGCCGCTTCGAAGGAGATTGTGACGCCTTTTTCCTGAGCAAGCTCAAATAGCTCATTACCATGTATGGCAATAAGCGCTTTGTTGGCTGTCACGACATGCTTGCCATTTTCGATGGCTTTAATCACCAACTCTTTAGCAACACCTGTACCGCCAATCAATTCAACAACAATCTGAATCTCAGGATCGTTGATGATGTCAAAAGCATCATCCGTTAAATTGATAGCAGAAGTGTCACAGCCTTTAGGTTTATCAAGGTCACGATCAGCAGCGCGATATATTTCAATATCACGGCCTGCACGACGACTGATTTCTCTCGAGTTCCGGGTTAATACGTTGACAGTACCACTACCAACCGTTCCTAAACCCAGAATTCCGATTTTTACTGATTGCACTCTGCCCCCTACGGTTTTCTCATCATGTCACGGATCCCACGGATCGCCTGACGTGTACGATGTTCATTTTCAATCAATCCAAAGCGTACATAATCATCCCCGTACTCACCAAAACCAATACCTGGTGATACAGCGACTTTCGCTTCTTTCAATAATTTTTTACTAAATTCTAATGAGCCAAGCTCACGATATTTCTCAGGAATCTTCGCCCAGACAAACATGGTGGCTTTGGGTTTTTCTACCTGCCAGCCAATGGCATTCAGTCCATCACATAAAACATCACGACGACTTCTGTAAGTTTCCACAATTTCATCAACACAGTCCTGTGGCCCTTCCAGAGCGGTAATGGCTGCAACCTGAATCGGCGTAAACATACCGTAGTCCAGATAAGACTTCATTCGTGCCAGTGCAGCGACTAATGTCGGATTACCAGACATAAAGCCCACACGCCAGCCAGGCATATTGTACGTTTTTGACAGGGTATAAAACTCAACAGCGACTTCTTTCGCGCCCGGCACTTGTAAAATGGACGGCGCTTTATAGCCATCAAATACAATTTCACCATAAGCCAGATCATGAATCACCCAGATTTTATGCTCGCGGGCAAAGTCGACTACCCGTTGAAAAAAGTCCAAATCAACACATTGTGTTGTCGGATTACCAGGGAAATTCAAGACCAGCATTTTCGGTTTAGGCCAAGAATCCTTAACCGATTTTTCCAGCTCAGCAAAAAAGTCGACATCAGGCGTCAATGGCACATGGCGGATATCTGCGCCCGCGATAACAAAGCCATAAGGATGAATCGGATAAGCGGGGTTAGGCACTAATACCGCATCACCAGGACCGACAGTAGCTAGTGCTAGATGCGCTAAACCTTCTTTAGAGCCGATAGTAACAATGCATTCAGTTTCCGGATCAAGTTCGACATCAAACTTACGTTTGTACCAGCCCGCGCAAGCTTTACGTAACCTGGGAATACCACGAGAAACCGAATAACGGTGGGTATCTGGCCGCTGCGCCGCCTCGACCAGTTTTTCTACAATATGTGCGGGTGCAGGGCGATCGGGGTTACCCATGCCAAAATCAATGATATCCTCACCACGCGCACGTGCTTTTGCTTTCAAATCATTTACAATGTTGAAAACGTAGGGCGGAAGGCGTTTAATTCTTGGAAATTCGTCGTTCAACTGAATACCTGCGATAAGCTAAAAACTGTCGGCAAACTAAGCAAAATAACTGAAATTAATAAACACTTCAAATTCATTTATCAGAAGCGATTACTATGAGCCAGCAAGACCTATTTTATAACAAAATCCTGAAAGATCTTGAGGACGGTAAACTTCTTCTACCGACATTGCCAGAAGTGGCCTTGAAGGTGAGAGAAGTTGTCGATGATCCAGATGCCACTGCAGTGCAATTGGCAGATATTATTGTAACCGATCCTGCCCTGTCAGCGCGCTTATTAAAAGTTGCTAATAGTCCGCTATACCGTGGCCGAGTCCCGATTGAAAGTATCCACATGGCCGTGCCAAGACTGGGACTTACTATGGTGCGTAATATCGTTACCAGTCTGATGATGGAACAAATGTTTAAAGCGACCAATAAACGTTTGGAAAAACGTTTAAAAACACTCTGGGAGCATAGCACTAAGGTTTCTGCGCAGAGTCAGGTACTGGCCAGCAAACTTCCCAAAATGAATACAGATGAAGCGATGTTAGCGGGCTTAATTCACTCCATAGGCACACTCCCTATTCTAATGCAGGCCCAAGACGAACCCGGTTTATTAGAAAATCCGCAGCGTTTAGACCAGATTATCGATAATCTTTATCCGCGTATTGGCGCAGCAATCCTCCGCAAATGGGAATTTCCACAAAGTTTGGTTGAGGTCGCCGCTGAACATAAAAATCTCAATCGTAATAGTGGTCCTTCCGGTCCTGATTTAGTCGATGTGGTGCAAGTTGCCTACCTTCAAAGCTTATTTGATACTGAAAAAGCACTAGACCCGCTCACATTAAATAAAGTGATTTCTTTCGAGAAAGTGGGTGCAGATACAGGTCTGACTGTGTATGAAATTGATGAGAATAGTGAAGAATATCTGGAAGCATTAGCTTTATTTAACATCAAACCTTAAAACTAAATTTATGCATAAGGGGCAGTCATACTGCCCTTTTTGTTTATTTGGAAGCAAAGAGACAGAACTGTGTGATATGCATATTCTCCACTTAGAGATTAATCGGTTAAACCGCTATTTATGGCGCCTCATAATTCTGTCTTTACTCAGTCTGCTTGCTGCTTGTCAGACGAGTCCTCCCAACTATAGTTATAGTCCTCCACCACAAACCATTGCATCGCTTGATCAGCAACAAACGCTTAGTCTGCTGTATCGTCAATATCAACAATGGAATGGCACCCCTTATCGTTTAGGTGGTAACAGTCGCTCAGGTTTAGATTGCTCTGCTTTTGTACAGCAGACGTATCAAACACTGTTTGGTATCACTATGCCCAGAACAACGTCGCAACAAATCTTGCAGGGGCATCCGATAAAACGAAGTGAACTCAAATCTGGGGATTTGGTTTTTTTTCGTAAGGGCAGTCATGTCGGGATTTATCTGGAAGACGATAAATTTTTGCATGTGTCGACCAAAATCGGCGTTACTATTTCCAGCATGCACAACAGCTACTGGTCACGTTATTTTTGGCAAGCGGTGCGTGTCAAACCGGTTATCACTATTTCACCATAGACGCATTGCTATATTGAGAAACTCGCGGCAATATGTGCGAGATTCATTATTCAGTGATGAATAAAACTCTAGGAGAACGTCTCATGTTTCAACGCGCTTGTATGTTACTGATCTGTTTTAGTCTGACTACTATCAGTTTCCCCGTTCTTGCTGAAACACCTAACCTCCAACCTGGCATTTGGGCTCATACCACGACGACAACCATCGAAGGTCCGATGTCACTGCAACCACAAACCAGCACTAATCAGGAATGTCTGACCCAGGCTCAGATTGATAAAGGTGTGAATATGTTGGAAATACCTCAGCAGTGTATTGTTCAAAAAGTAAAGGTATTGCGGGATAGTGCTGACTTTGCTGTTGACTGTGATATTCAAGGTATAAAAAATCACTTTATCGGCCATACTAATTTCCACGGTGATCATATGGATGGTCAAATGAGCAGTGAAATGAATAGTCCGATGGGGGTGATGGTGATGAAGATGAACTTTACCGCAAAACGGATTGGGGCATGTCCAGCGTCTGAATAAAAAAGCTGTTGGGGTTCCTGCTTCTTACAACCTCCCCCTGCAATAAAACAGAAACAAAAAAGGCGAGTCAAAGCTCGCCTTTTTTATTAACTAATATATAACTATTCAGGACGCATATGCGGGAATAATAAGACGTCACGGATGGAGGGTGAGTCGGTCAGTAACATCACCAGTCGATCAATACCGATACCCTCACCCGCGGTGGGTGGCATACCGTATTCAAGTGCACGAATGTAATCGGCATCATAATGCATCGCTTCATCGTCACCGGCGTCTTTTTCTTCTACCTGCGCTTTGAAACGTTCCGCCTGATCTTCGGCATCATTAAGCTCTGAGAAGCCATTAGCAATTTCACGACCACCGACAAAAAATTCAAAACGGTCGGTCACAAACGGATCATTATCATTACGACGCGCTAATGGTGAGACTTCGGTTGGATAAGCCGTGATGAAAGTCGGATCCATTAAACGGTGTTCAACGGTTTTTTCAAAAATCTCAATTTGGACTTTACCCAAACCATAACTGTCTTTCAGCGGGATATCTAATGATTTAGCGATTGCACGTGCAGACTCAATATCATCCAGTTGTTCAGCTTTTAATTCAGGATTGAAATGCAGAATCGACTCTTTCACGGTCATTCGGGTAAAGGGTTTGGCAAAATCAATGTCTAAACCTTGATAGTGCACTTGCGTTGTACCCAACACATCTTGCGTGATGGTACGCAGCATATCCTCAGTCAAATCCATTAATTCATGGTAGTCAGCATAGGCTTGGTAAAACTCCACCATGGTGAATTCTGGATTATGACGAGTCGATAAACCTTCATTACGGAAGTTACGATTGATTTCAAATACGCGTTCGAAACCACCGACTACCAAACGTTTCAGGTAAAGCTCTGGGGCAATACGCAAATATAAGCCCATATCCAGCGCATTGTGATGTGTCGTAAATGGACGGGCTGTGGCACCACCTGGAATTGCCTGCATCATCGGTGTTTCCACTTCCAGATAATCCTTGCTCATCAGGTAACGACGAACACCATCAACAATTTTGGTACGAATACGGAACACATCACGACTGGCTTCGTTCATGATTAAATCAACATAGCGTTGACGATAGCGTGTTTCCTGATCCGATAATCCGTGGAATTTTTCTGGTAACGGTCTGAGCGATTTTGTTAAAAGCTGAATACGATCAACATGCACCGACAACTCGCCTTTCTGGGTACGAAATAGTGTGCCTTCAGCACCGATAATATCGCCTAAATCCCAACTTTTAAATTGCGCATAAACACCTTCCGGTAATTCATCGCGTGCGACATACAACTGAATATTGCCTGACATATCACGAATGGTGGCAAAACTTGCTTTACCCATGACTCGCTTGGTCATCATACGGCCGGCAATCTTCACGCGTAATGGATTTGCCTTTAATTTTTCAGCATCCCACTCTGCGTATTCTGCCTGTAATTCAGCGTTCATTACATTACGACGGAAGTCGTTAGGAAAAGCATTGCCCTGCTCTCTTAAGTCGGCCAGTTTTTCACGGCGTTGGGCAATTAATCGGTTTTCGTCCAATTCTGTTTCATTTGTCATTCGGGTTTCCAGCTTATAATCCTGATTTGAGTGAGGCTTCAATAAATTGGTCCAGATCACCATCTAAGACCGCTTGTGTATTGCCGGTTTCGACGCCTGTACGCAGGTCCTTGATGCGGGACTGATCGAGCACATAAGAACGTATCTGACTGCCCCAGCCAATATCTGACTTCGACTCTTCAGCAGCCTGTTTCACTTCGTTTTGTTTCATCAACTCCAGTTCGTAGAGTTTCGCACGTAACTGGTTCATTGCACGGTCTCTATTCTGATGCTGCGAGCGTTCGGTCTGACATTGCACCACCGTATTGGTAGGTACATGCGTAATACGAACAGCAGAATCCGTCGTATTAACATGCTGACCGCCGGCACCACTGGAACGATAAGTATCGGTTCTCAGATCTGCCGGGTTGATATCAATTTCAATGGTGTCATCCACTTCCGGATAAACGAATACCGATGCAAATGAGGTATGGCGACGCGCACCAGAATCAAACGGTGACTTACGAACCAGGCGGTGTACACCGGTTTCTGTCCGCAGCATACCAAAGGCATATTCGCCTTCAAACCGGACTGTGGCACTTTTAATACCCGCCACCTCACCAGCAGAGACTTCCATCAATTCGACTTTATAGTCTTGTGATTCGCCCCAACGCAGATACATACGCAAAATCATATTTGCCCAGTCTTGCGCCTCAGTTCCACCAGAACCTGACTGAATATCCAGATAGGCATTGTTCTTATCCAGCTTACCGGAGAACATGCGTTGAAATTCCAGCTTTTCCAGACCTTTTTCTAATTCATTCAGATCAGCCTGGATCGCATCAAACGTGGCCTGATCATTATCTTCAACGGCTAATTCGAGTAATTCTTTTGCATCATCCAGCATGTCACGATGGCCGGATAAGGTGGTGACAATTTTTTCTAAACTCGCACGTTCCTGCCCTAGTTTCTGGGCAGTTTCCGGATTTTCCCACACACTGGGCGACTCCAGTTCGCGCGTGACTTCAATTAATCGTTCAGCTTTCTCATCATAGTCAAAGATACCCCCTAAGATCGTCACTGCGATCCCGTAGGTCTTTGATTCGCTGCATCGTTGCGCCTAGTTCCAAAGGTAACCTCTAGTAAATTTGATTGAACTACCGGCGAATCCGGCAAGCCACATATTGTAGCTGATTTGTCATAAAAATGGCGTACCCAGCGTTTATTGTTTGGGTAGAAAACGTTGTGGATCGACAGGTTTACCATTACGACGAATTTCAAAATGCAGTTGGTATCGCTGAGTACCGGTCCGTCCTAATGTGGCAATCTTTTGCCCAGACTTCACAACCTCGCCCTCTTTCACTAACAAACGTTCGTTATGCGCATAGGCACTCAAGTAAACATCGTTATGTTTTATAATCAATAAGTTGCCATATCTCGGCAAACCATTACCACTGTAAACCACTTTTCCTGAAGCGGCGGCGACTACCGGTTGCCCGGCTTTTCCAGAAATATCAATACCCTTACCACCTGAACTGCTATTGGAATATGTCGCAATCACCAGTCCATCCGTCGGCCAGCGCCATTGCAAGTTCTGGCTACCGGTATAGCTGGAGTTTGTTGACGCAGTTGCTGGCTGGGAAGTTGGCTTCGCTTGTGTTTTAGGTTTTGGTGCAGGCGTCGTCGGCTTGGTCACTACTTTTTGTTTGCTGGAGCTGGAACTGGACGGCGTCCTTGTACTTGACGTAGAACCCCTGAATTTTAACTTTTGTCCGACATATATGGTGTAAGGAGACCGAATGCCATTAATACGCGCCAATTCCTTGTAATCCATTCCATAACGCCAACTTATGGAATACAGAGTATCGCCTTTTTTGACCGTATAAGAATAAGGCGTTCTGGCTATTTTTCGCTGATTGCTTTCATAACCATAGGAACCAACTGGCGCCAACGCCCGGCTTCCACCACCACAGGATGTTAAGGTAAAAACCAGTAGTAACGGCCAGATCCATTGCATAAATTTATATGAAGATAAAATAACCTATCACCAGTGCTAACACCGTAAACCAGCCAATACGATCAATCCATAAATGAAGTTTTGACTCTAACTCAGCACCGCCCCAACGCATTAAAGCCGCCACCAGAAAGAAACGCATTCCCCGCCCAACCAAAGAACCAAATATAAATGGTAATAGGGCCATGCTGGCTACACCGGCCGCAATAGTAAAAATTTTAAAGGGAATCGGCGTAAACCCAGCAAGAAAGATGGCCCAGATTCCCCACTCATGAAACCACTCGGCAGCATGGGTGTAAGCATCCATATAACCTAGAGACACCAGCCAGGGTTCAACCATATTAAAAGCAAACAAGCCTATGAGATACCCTAACAGTCCACCTAAAACTGATGTCACTGTGGTTAAAGCAGCCAGAAACCAGGCACGTTCTGGTCTGGCTAAGGTCATCGGTGCCAGCATTACATCCGGTGGCACAAGAAAACAGGAAGACTCGGTAAAACTGACTAAAGCTAACCAGTAGGTCGCGTACTTATGTCGGGCCCATATCATCACTTGTGCATACAAACCTGAAAATAAGCGCATTAAATCTGACCACTCAATAGAGGAACAAAACTGACAGGATCTAACTCCGTTTCTTCGTACCTGTCACCCTGACGATCAATCACACGTAGAGACTGACCCTGACTTGTACCAACCGGTATCACCAGACGTCCGCCCGGCGCTAACTGTTTTAATAATTCTAATGGGATGTGTTCAGGCGCACAGGTCACAATAATACCGTCATACGGTGCATACCATTCCCAACCCCAGTTACCATCACTGTGTTTGAGTTTTATATTATTGAGTTTAAGTTGATAAAAACGTTCACGAGCCTGATTTTGCAGCGGTGAAATTCGTTCAACACTGTAGACCCGTTCAACCAGTTTAGATAACACCGCTGTCTGATAACCGGAACCCGTTCCGACTTCCAGAATTTTCTGGCGTGGCCCATCTTCGAGCAGGATTTCAGTCATTTTTGCCACAATATATGGCTGTGAAATAGTCTGACCATGACCAATCGGCAAAGCCGTATCTTCATAAGCACGGCTGGCTAAAGCTTCATCGACAAATAAATGTCTTGGCATCTCACGAATGACAGAAAGCACTTCATTATTCTTGATTCCACGCTCCTGTAATCGAGTTACCAATCGATCGCGTGTGCGCTGTGAGGTCATGCCGATGCCTCGGTAGTCGGTTTTCATTTCAGATATCTTTCAACCAGTTGGCAACGCCATCAATAGCATCGTAGCGTGTTAAATCAATTTGCAAAGGAGTCACAGAAACAGCACCGCGCCGGATAGCATCAAAATCAGTTCCTGGACCCGCGTCTTCCTCTTCACCAGCAGGGCCAATCCAGTACATCATACGACCACGTGGATCCACTTCTTTAATGACCGGCTCGGCTTTGTGACGATGGCCAAGTCTGGTACTTTCAATACCGGTAATTTCGTCAATAGGTAAATCCGGCACATTCACATTCAGAATCGTATCAGCGGGTAATGCAGATAACTTAAGCTGGGCAACCAGTTTCTTGGCTACCCAAGCTGCTGTCTCGTAGTGAGTGCCATTATGTGATGTGAGTGATATAGCGATTGCTGGCAAGCCAAGAAAACGTCCTTCCATGGCCGCCGCTACTGTACCAGAGTAAAGCACATCATCACCCAGATTGGCGCCAGCATTAATACCCGACACCACCATATCCGGTTCATCCTCCAGTAAGCCTGTAATCGCCAGATGCACACAGTCTGTCGGCGTGCCTTCAACGCGATAGACACCATCTTCTTGTTGTTCAAGTCTTAGCGGATTTTCCAGTGTCAGTGAATTGCTGGCACCACTTCTGTTTCTATCAGGGGCGACAACGGTGATCTCCCCCAGTTCTGCCATCGCTTTTGCCAGAGTGCGAATGCCTTTCGACATATACCCGTCATCATTGCTTATCAGGATTTTCATTAGATTGTTTGGTCTTTAAGCTCTTGTTATTTAAGCGCTCATATCTTAACAAGATTGAGCAGCGATCGTTATAAAATCACGCAAAACAGCCATGTGGCTGAAGAAAGAATACTTTGGCTGTTCTTCAACGCTATCAGCGTCATATGACATCGTTGTCACGGTAATGAAATTTATTCAGCGACTTCCATGCCACTGACTTTCTGTAAGCCGCGTGGAAGCTTATGTCCTCTTTTACCACGACTGCCTTCATAATGGGCTAAATCAGCGGCTTTTAACGTTAAATGACGTCGGCCAGCATGTAAGGTGAGCCCCTGTTCATTAGGTACTATAACGACGGCTTGCATCCATTCTTGACCCGAAGTGAATTTCGCCTGAGGAATATTGATCAAACGAACCCCTTTGCCCTTATTCATTTCTGGAATGTCATCAGCAGGAAACACCAGTAAACGACCATCGCCGGAGGCTACGGCAATCTGTGTTTCTTTACTGTCAATAAATAACGGTGGCAGCAAAGCAGCGCCTTTTGGAATATTAAAAATGGCCTTACCTGCTTTATTTTTAGCCAATAAATTATCAAGCGTAGTAATGAATCCGTAACCTGCCGTATTGGTCAGTAAGACTGACTGTTCAGGTTCAACTACCATCACAGCCACAAACCTGGCCTCGGCAGGTGATTGTAAACGCCCACTCAGCGGTTCACCCTGACCTCGTGCAGAAGGGAGCGTGTGTGCGCCCAGCGAGTAACTACGGCCAGTATCATCCAGAAACACAATCTGTTGATTACTTCTGGCTTTCACTGAAGCAAAATAACGATCACCTGTACGGAAATTTAACGAAGCAGGATCAACATCATGACCTTTAGCTGCGCGTACCCAACCACTTTCAGATAACACGATGGTCAACGGTTCTGTAGGTAATAACTCGGTGGCATTTAATGCTTTTGCGGCCTTTCTTTCAATGATGTTTGAACGTCTGTCATCACCAAATTTTTCTGCATCAGCCGTCAATTCTTTTCGAATCAGTGTTTTTAGGCGTGTGTCTGAACCTAATAATAATTCAAGCTGTTTGCGCTCTTTACTCAACTCATCCATTTCGCCACGGATTTTCATCTCTTCCAGCTTGGCTAAATGGCGTAAACGCAGTTCTAAAATGGCTTCGGCTTGTCTGTCAGTAATACCGAATCGTTCCATCATCACGGCTTTAGGTTCATCTTCAGTACGGATAATCGCAATGACTTCGTCGATATTCAGATAGGCAACGAGTAAGCCTTCCAGAACGTGCATGCGATCCAGCACTTTATCCAGACGATATTGCAAACGACGACGAACCGTTTCCACACGATAGGCCAGCCATTCCTGCAGCATATCCAACAGATTTTTCACCTGCGGACGACCATCCATGCCAATCATATTCATATTGACACGATGGCTGCGTTCTAAATCAGTCGTCGCAAATAAATGCGACATCAGACTGTCGATATCAACCCGGTTGGAGCGAGGCATAATGACCAGACGAACTGGATTTTCATGATCCGACTCATCACGCAAATCGGCAACCATCGGTAATTTTTTTGCCTGCATCTGAGCCGCAATTTGCTCCAGCACTTTTGCCCCGGACACCTGATAGGGCAATTCATAGATGATGATTTCACCTTCTTCTTTTTTATAACATGCCCGTTGTTTTATCGAGCCATGCCCGGTGGCATACATTTTATGAATTTCATCGCGACTGGAAACGATTTCAGCCCCAGTTGGGAAATCCGGCCCCTGAATATCTTCAAGCAAATCTTCCAGAGTACTTTTGGGTGTTTTTAACAGGCGTAAACAGGCATTAACCACTTCACGCAGATTATGAGGAGGCACATCAGTGGCCATCCCCACAGCAATCCCTGTCGTACCGTTTAGTAATAGGTTAGGCAACCGGGCTGGCAACAATGACGGCTCATCCATGGTGCCGTCAAAATTCGGCACCCAATCCGCTGTGCCCTGTCCCAACTCACTTAATAAAACCTGCGAATAAGCTGCCAGACGCGCTTCGGTATAACGCATTGCAGCAAAAGATTTAGGGTCATCGATTGAGCCCCAGTTTCCTTGTCCATCGACTAAGGGATAACGATAAGAGAACGGCTGCGCCATTAATACCATGGCTTCATAACAGGCAGAATCACCATGGGGATGGTATTTACCTAAGACGTCACCGACTGTTCTGGCTGATTTTTTATGCTTGGATAAGGCACTCAGACCCAGTTCAGACATTGCATAAATAATCCGCCGCTGAACAGGTTTCAGACCATCACCAATATGCGGTAATGCACGGTCCAGAATGACATACATCGAATAATCCAGATACGCTTTTTCAGTGAAATCGCGTAGCGGCATATTCTCCAAATCATCGACGAAAGTAGTCATGGGTTATATCTCTTTATCATTTATAAAGCGGCCAGATCCGCTAAATCACCATGTTGCTCAAGCCAGGACTTACGATCAGCAGCACGTTTTTTAGCCAAAAGCTTATCCAGCGTCATCATCGTATCGTCTTCAGCATTAATGGTCAGTCTAATCAAACGTCGGGTATCAGGTGCCATCGTTGTTTCACGCAGTTGCATGGGATTCATTTCCCCTAGGCCTTTAAAGCGCTGTGTACTGACTTTACCTTTGATTTTGTCTTTTTCAATTCGGTCGAGAATAATTTTGCGTTCTTCATCATCCAGTGCGTAGAACACTTGCTTACCTACATCGATACGATACAACGGTGGCATAGCAACGCAGATATGACCTGCTTCAACCAGGGGACGAAAATGTCTGACAAATAACGCACATAATAAGGTGGCGATATGGGCACCATCTGAATCCGCATCGGCTAAAATACAAACTTTACCGTAACGTAAGCCCGACAAATCATCAGAACCGGGATCCACACCAATAGCGACGGCAATATCATGGACTTCCTGAGAAGCCAGCACTTGTCCGGGTTCCACTTCCCATGTATTCAGAATTTTGCCACGTAATGGCATGATGGCCTGAAACTCTCTATTTCGGCCTTGCTTGGCACTACCGCCAGCCGAATCCCCTTCCACTAAAAATAATTCCGTACGCGAAGGATCCTGAGAAGCGCAATCCGCTAACTTACCGGGCAGCGCCGGACCAGACTGTACGCGTTTGCGTACCACTTTTTTCGCCTGCTTTAATCTGGACTGCGCATTATTAATCGCCAGATCGGCAATTTTTTCACCATCTTCTACGTGGTGATTCAGCCATAAACTAAAGGCATCTTTCACCACACCAGACACAAAGCCAGCGCATTGACGAGAAGATAAACGTTCCTTGGTCTGACCTGAGAATTGGGGATCCTCTAACTTGACCGATAACACATAACAACAACGCTCCCAGACATCTTCCGGGGCTAACTTCACGCCTCTTGGCAGTAAGTTACGAAATTCACAAAACTCTCTGAGTGCTTCCAGTACGCCACTTCGTAAGCCGTTAACATGGGTTCCACCCTGAGCTGTAGGAATCAGGTTGACATAACTTTCTGCTAACTCGTCCCCAGATTCCAACTGCCACATAAGTGCCCAGTCCACTTCCTGTGACTCTTCACTCATATGTCCAACAAAAGGCGTTGCAGGAACACAGGGCGCATCGGTCATCGCCGTAGAAAGGTATGAATTTAAACCATCTTCGTAGCACCAGCGGTCTTCCACCTTCTCTTTACCCGATAAATCGGTAAAGGTCACCACCAGGCCTGGACATAAAACGGCTTTTGCTCGCAACACATGTCTTAGTCTGGGAACAGAAAATTTAGGAGAGTCGAAAAACGGTTCTTCAGGCCAGAATCTGACAGTGGTGCCAGTATTTCGTTTACCCACCGTACCGATTTCATTCAAAGCTTCAACTAAAGCGCCGCTTTCAAACGCAATTTGATATTCCGTGGCGTTTCGACGAATTTTGACTTCCAGACGCGAGGACAATGCATTAACAACGGAAACACCGACACCATGCAAACCGCCGGAAAAGCGGTAGTTTTTATTGGAGAATTTCCCCCCCGCATGTAAGCGCGTGAGAATAACTTCAACACCTGGCACACCTTCTTCCGGATGAATATCAACCGGCATACCTCGGCCATCATCACTGACTTCCAGTGAATTGTCCTTATGTAAGGTAACCTGAATTTGTTTCGCGTGGCCTGCTACCGCTTCGTCAACACTATTATCAATGACCTCTTGAGCAAGATGGTTGGGACGTGCTGTATCGGTGTACATGCCTGGTCGTTTACGGACAGGCTCTAGCCCCGTCAAAACCTCAATGGCAGATGCATTGTATGTATTCGTCATTATTGAGATATCTACCTAAAATTGTTCCCACCGAAGGTTAGCAGGATAAAAGCCTAACAGACAACACAGAAGCAACATATCTGTGAAAAAAAACCGGTTTAATCCGAATTCGTGTAAATATTCCCTCGCTTTTAAAGTGACAAGTTTGTAAAGTTTTGTAAATAACCCGCTAAGAATACTGTCTTTTGTGGCATCTGGCGTATTATTCGCCCCTTAATTTGGCAGAGCGTGCAACCTGATTTAACTAAAATTGACTAAGATCATGTTTTCTTAACTTGTGTTGTGGTGGAATAGTGGCAAAGAAATTATTCACTGATAGAAAATTGATCATTGAGCTTAGCATTATGTTGGTTTGCAAGCTGTTGTTACTTTTTCTTATATGGCATTTGTTTTTTAGTAGCGCCCCCGACGACATTACCCATGACGCCGTCGCTGACGTGATTATTAATCACTCTTCAGATGGAGATTCACCTTGATTTCTGAACACTTAGTCGACTTATCCCGTTTGCAGTTCGCTATCACGGCACTGTATCACTTTTTATTTGTGCCGCTCACGCTGGGGCTATCATGGATTCTGGTGATTATGGAATCGGTGTATGTCATGACAGGTAAGGAAATATACCGTGACATGACAAAGTTCTGGGGTAAGTTATTCGGGATTAACTTTGCCCTTGGGGTGACCACCGGCCTGACTATGGAATTCCAGTTTGGCACCAACTGGGCATATTATTCGCATTACGTTGGCGACATTTTCGGCGCCCCACTTGCCATAGAAGGTTTGATGGCATTTATGCTTGAATCGACCTTTGTTGGTATGTTTTTCCTTGGCTGGGACAGACTCAGTAAACGACAACATCTCACCACCACTTTTCTGGTCGCACTAGGTTCAAATCTCTCAGCATTGTGGATTCTGGTGGCAAACGCCTGGATGCAAAATCCGGTCGGAGCGCACTTCAACTATGAAACAATGCGTATGGAGCTCACCAGCTTTGCCGAAGTATTTTTCAACCCTGTCGCACAGGTGAAATTTATTCACACCGTTGCAGCCGGTTATGTCACTGGCGCTATGTTTGTATTAAGTATCAGCGCTTATTACCTACTAAGAAACCGTGATGTCGGTTTTGCTCGCCGCAGCTTCGCTGTAGCTGCAGGTTTCGGCGTAGCGGCAATATGCTCAGTCATTTTGCTGGGTGATGAAAGCGGTTATGAAGTAGGTGATGTACAAAAAACCAAATTAGCGGCAATTGAAGCCGAGTGGGAAACAGCAGAACCACCAGCCGCCTTTACCTTGTTCGGCTGGCCTAATGACGAAACAATGGAAACAGACTACGCCGTTAAAATCCCTTATTTGCTGGGCATAATTGCTACACGATCAGTGACTGAGCCCGTAGCTGGGATTAAAGACCTGAGAGCAGAGCATGAAGACCGTGTTCGTAATGGTATGAAAGCCTACGCGCTGTTAAAACAATTACGTGACGGCCCTGTAACAGAGGAAACCAAAGCCGAATTTGATAAAGTCAAAGATGACTTGGGTTATGGTTTGTTATTGAAAAAATATACCAATAACGTTACCGATGCGACGGATGAACAAATAAAAGCAGCAGCGCATGATACCGTTCCACCTGTTGCACCGATGTTCTGGGCATTCAGGATCATGGTCGCATCTGGCTTTGCCATGCTGATTATCTTTTTCTTGTCTTTCTATCATTGTGCCAAGCGACAAGAATACAAAAAGAAATGGTTACTGCGTCTGGCGATGCTCGGTCTACCGCTACCCTGGATAGCGGCAGAAACAGGCTGGTTTGTTGCTGAATTTGGTCGTCAACCCTGGACCATCAGTGGCATTTTGCCAACACATATTTCGACATCAACCTTATCTGCCAGTGATGTTCAAAACAGTTTAATTGCCTTAGTGGTGTTCTATACCCTGCTGTTAATTGTTGAACTCTATCTGATGATTCGGTTCGTCAGGCAAGGGCCGAGCAGCTTGCATACCGGCCGTTACCACTATGAAGCATCAGCAGAGAGAGGCTAATCATGATTCTTGATTATGAAACACTAAAATTAATCTGGTGGCTGCTGATGGGCGTTCTTCTCATCGGATTCGCTCTCACCGATGGTTTTGATATGGGCGTCGGTATTTTATTACCGTTTATCGGTCATACAGACGAAGAACGCCGTATTATGATCAACACAGTAGGCCCTCACTGGGAAGGCAACCAAGTCTGGTTGGTTACTGCCGGTGGTGCTTTATTCGCTGCATGGCCCCTTGTTTATGCCATGGCATTTTCAGGCTTTTATTTAGCGATGATGTTAACGCTATTTGCACTTTTCTTACGACCTGTTGGCTTTGATTATCGCAGCAAACTGGATAACTCACGCTGGCGTTCAAGCTGGGATTGGGGTTTATTTGTGGGAAGTGTTGTCCCCCCGATTATCTTCGGTGTCGCCTTTGGTAATTTATTGTTGGGCGTCCCCTTTTACTTCGACGATATGATGCGTCCAAATTACACAGGTGGCTTTTTACAACTGCTTAATCCCTTTGCCTTGTTATCCGGCGTGGTCAGCTTGTTAATGATCGTTATGCATGGCTCTGTTTGGTTACAAATTCGTACACTGGATAGTCTGGAGTGGCGGGCAACTCAGGTGGCTAAAGCCAGTTCGGTTGCTTTATTGATCGCATTTGCTCTTGCAGGTTTGTGGGTTTCTTTTGGTATGGATGGCTATGTTGTGAGCTCTATGCCAGCCGCAAACTCAAGTTTCACTCCGGATATGAAAGAAGTCACCACCCAAGTGGGAGGTTGGTTGCTGAACTATCAGCAATATCCATGGATGATTTTAGCCCCAGCATTTGCTTTTCTGGGGATGATTGGTGTGTATCTATTCTCTCACTTGTCCCGTCCTGGTATGGCTTTTATAAGTAGTGCCGTAACACTGACAGGCATCATTCTGACAGCTGGTTTTTCTATGTTCCCATTTGTCATGCCATCAAGTGATGCTGTGAATCATAGTCTGACCATGTGGGATGCCACCTCCAGTCTGTTGACATTAAAAATCATGTTCTGGGTGGCCATCGTCATGGTGCCAATTATAATTTGTTACAGTTTCTGGACCTATCGTCGTATGTGGCGAAGACTCGACGTGAACTTTATTCGCGGTAACCAACATTCAACCTATTAGGAATCTATTATGTGGTATTTTGCTTGGATACTTGGCGTTTTATTAGCCGTCGCATTCGGTATCATTAATGTGATGTGGTTAGAAAACTGCCCGATGGATACATTGGATGACTAATTCGTGGATAGATAAGTCTGGTGTACGTTTAATTAGTTTATTAACTGCACTGGGCTTATCTGCTGCCATATTAATTTTCCCTAACCGGCTTTTGATGGAAAATGGTAAATCGGATCATGATTTATTAATGGTGTTATTAGTTGGTGTCTGTATCGGTTTTATTCATGGTGTCGGTTTCGCTCCTAAAAAGACGCTGTTGCATATTTTACTCAGCCCATACACCTGCTGGCCGATTATGTTCTATGGCGTATTCCATATGGCTCTGAACTAATGCCTATGCGAGGTTTTATCCCTTTCATTGTTGCTTTCGGTTTAGCCTTACCCGCTTTTGCTGAAAACCAAGAGCAAATCGCGTTTGAACGTGATGCTCAGGCAGCTATTAAGGATTTGTCTACCCATCTCAAAGAAGCGTTGATGTCCGCCTTGCAGGATGGTGGTCCTATAGAGGCAATCTCAGTCTGTAAGTTGGTGGCACCTACTCTTGCTGACGAAGTCTCAAAAAAATACAGTCTTGATATTCATCGAACCAGTTTACGCGTTCGAAATCCTGATAATGAGGCAGACAGTTGGGAAACTGGTGTATTACAAAGTTTTGAAACACGTCTAAAGACGGGTGAGGCTATTCAATCACTCAGCTTCGTAGAAAGAGTAGATTCTGAGCTGGAATATGAGTGGCGTTATATGAAAGCCATTGCAACTGATAAACTCTGCTTATCGTGTCATGGCAGTCAGATTGCATTACCCGTTCAGAAGTTGATAGATAAAAATTATCCCCGTGACATGGCCATCGGCTACAAAATGGGTGATATCCGTGGGGCGTTTTCTGTGAAACGCCGCTACTCAAAACTTAAAGCAGACTGATCAGTTCTGTTCGCCCCTGCTGTCTAAAGCCCAACTTATTTTCTTTTGCCAACCAGCCAATAGCACGCTGACACAGCTTAGGCTCAAGCATCGTATCCTTACATATACGCGTGACTGACGCTTCGCCACGGGTATTTAAATATGTCCAGATAAGGCCTGCAGCTTCACCAATTTCATCATTCATCATGGGGCTAAACTCCATTTAACTCATGAAAGAGTGTTGATTAAACTGTTTTGAGACCAGCAATAGCATCCGCCATGTTTTCCAGAGCCTGCTGGACAACTTCAAGACGTGTTCCGATATTTAATCGCATAAACCCTGAGCCATTATCGCCAAACACATAACCCGGATTCATGCCCACCCTGGCCTCTTCAATAAAAAAGCGTCTGAGCGATTCGTTATCCATACCCAGTGCACGACAATCAAGCCACAATAAGTATGTACCTTCAGACTCGATTAACTGGATCTGAGGACAACGCTTTTGAAGAAAATCTTCTACCCATTTTTTATTTTTGTAAATATAAACATTCAGCTGTTTTAACCAGTCTTCACCATAGCGATAAGCCGCTTCAAATGCGGTGATACTAAAAGGGTTAGCGGGACTGATGTGCCATTGTTCAAATACGGCTTTAATAGCTTTGCGCTGTTGCATATTACTGACAATCAACGCTGAAAGCCCCATGCCGGCAATATTAAATGTCTTGCTGGGCGCCAACGTCGTAATCACATTATTACTGTGTGTTAAGGTTGCCAGGCTAATATGTTGTTGCTCGGGGAAGATAAGATCAGCATGAATCTCATCAGAAATAATCGTCATCTGATAACGTTCGGCCAGTTCCAGCAACTGCTGTAATTCTTCGCGAGTCCAGACTCGCCCCACAGGATTATGCGGTGAGCAGAAAAGTAATGTTTTTGCTCCTTGTTGGGCACAGTCCTCTAGATGTTCAAAATCGATAAAATAACGATTATTGTCTAACTTTAACGGGTTTAATACTAATTCTCGCCCCGTTTTTTCTACCGACGAGAAAAAAGGGAAATAAACCGGTGGCTGAACAATGACCTTATCACCGGGCTCCGTTATCGCTTCAATGACGGCATTGATTGAAGGTACAACGCCTGGACACATAATGATATCGCTTTGCTTTATCTGCCAGTCGTAGCGCTTTGCACTCCACTCAATCAATGCTTCATACATGGAATCAGGATGAAGCGTGTAACCATAGATGGGATGTTTAGCACGCTCTACCAGAGCCTTAGTCACAGCTTCAGGGGCAGCGAAGTCCATATCCGCCACCCACATTGGGATAACATCACTACGGCCAAAATAGGCCGTTCTGGCATCAAATTTCAGGCTTTGACTAAAACTTCGATCTATTTTCTGGTCAAAATCAACCGTCATTATTTACGTTTCCAGACCGTCACCTCAGATAAGGTATGCTGAAATTTACGGCTGGTTTCACGAATAACAAACGGAATATCTTCCGGCACGCGAATAAGTTCAAAATGAGGTTCCAGAATCGCTTTCAGACCATCCAATGTGGTAAAGCTTTCACCATCTTTTTTGAACCCACCCAACCAATGTTCTTTTTCAGTGTGTTCATCCAGCCAGGTATAAGGTGAGGCCAACATCAGAATGCCATCCTGATTGAGTCGCTCGTGAACAGTAGCTAAAAACTGTGCAGGCTTATAAAGGCGATCAATCAAGTTAGCAGCCAGGATCAGATCATAACCTTCAAACATCGGCTTAAGATTACAGGCATCACCTTGTAAAAACTCAACTTTAGAGGCCGTATCTTCCAAACCCAGCTGTTCCAAACGGCGTTCTTTATAGTGAACCAGCTCACCTTCATCGGTAATGGTATAGCGCACCACACCCTGTTCAGCCATTTGCGTGCCGAGATTGATTAAGCGTGCTGAGAAATCAATACCAGTAACCTTGTCAAAATGTCTTGCTAGCTCAAAGCTGGCCCTGCCGACAGAACAGCCTAAATCCAGGGCTTTTTTCATTGGCCGGCCTGCCATCATCTCCACAGCCAATTCCGCTAATTTTTTAGGGAAATTAGCGACATTGAAATATTCATCACCGTAATGAAATTCAGCATACTGTGAAAGCATGATGTCAGTTTCGTAATTAGAACTGTATTCTTCCAGTTCAGCCTCTGACACGACATAACGAAAACCAGCGTGTTGGAAAAAGTGTTTACGAAACGCGTACCTTGATGCTTTACGACTCTCATTGCCTGACGAAATCCACGAACCACCTTTGATCAGATTATGACGGCCATCAAAGGTTGGCGTTGTAAAATCATCATAAATAGGATGAACTTTAAACTCATCAAAAGGATAAATTGGCGTTTCAGTCCATTGCCAGACATTGCCAATCACATCATATAAGTCACCATGTTTAAAGAAGTTAACAGGACAAGAGGATGCCGCATAATCCAGATGAATATTGGCGGGTGCCAAATCGCTGGTTAATTCATCCAGTCCGGCCACCTCATAGAGTCGGTACCATTCATCTTCTGTTGGCAAACGTACAGATTGGCCGGTCTGTTTCGCTTTCCAGTTACAAAACGCTTTTGCTTCATGGTAGTTAACATCCACTGGCCAGTCCCACGGCATATCAATGACTTCCGCCATCAAACGGCACTGCCAGCCTTTTTTTGTTTGATGCCAGAATGTGGGGTGTTGTGCTTTGGTAAACTGACGCCACTGTAAACCATCCTCAGACCAGAACTCATCTGTGTGGTACCCACCGTCTTCAACGAATTCGAGAAACTCCTGGTTACTGACCAAAAACTTGGCTGCTTGGAAGGCCTCAACATCCGCTTCATGCTCACCATATTCATTATCCCAACCATAGATGGGATCTGAGTACGACTTACCTAAACTAACGCTACCTGCGGGAATATCCACCAGACTATTTCTCGGTGCCTCATTCGTCTCTCTGAACGGTTGCCAGGCTGGATGCGGTTTGACCCACTCCAGACGCTGTTGACGAATCAGTACGGAAGAGGTTTCCAGATGAATCTGTTCATGCTCAATCCCCATCATGATCGACCACCACGGATTTTCCCAATCAATAGGTAACTTGAGGGGAGCTTGACGAATGACTTTATTCACCATCGCCTGGACTTTTTTGCGGTAGGCTTTCACCTCTTCCAATGCTGGCCAGTCATAATGATCTTCATTGAGGTCATCCCAACTCATCTCATCTACACCGACAGCAAACATAGACTCAAATTTGGGATCAATGCGTTTATCGATAAGTCCGGCCAACAACATCTTATTTACAAAAAAGGTGGCGGTATGACCAAAATAAAAAATCAGTGGGTGACGTAGAGGAATAGACTTCTGAAAATACGCCTGATCATCAATTAACGTATCAAACAGCGATTCATAACGCTCAAAAGTGAAATTGAAGTAATCTGCAATTTCCTGTCGTTTATCTGCAGCATTACCACCATCTAATAAAGGCGTTCTCAAATAAGAACTCTCCATCGAGGCATATTTTTTCAAGGCATTCTCAGCAGTCATATTGCTACTCCATCTCTGTATTTTTATTGTGTGTTATGACTAATGAACTGTGAATTTGTTGCGAAAATAAGTCACACACATCAGATTTGTTTGGCGATCCATGCTGTTTTTGCTGACAACTCCAGGGAACATGTCCATTTATAAGCCAAATTTATGCTATCAGCACAGGCATAGACACCATGCCCACTTACGACTGTTACTTTATAGTCCTGAAGGATCTGCGCAACTGCAGCAGGTGCCAGTTCGACATACTGCGCATAGTTGATATGAATAATTGGCACTTCTGGAAAATAATACTGACCTTCGAAATCGATGGGTGTGAAGCTTTTTTCCTTCATCGTCATAGCGACCGTGTAAGGACCATGGCTATGAAAAAGCGCTCTAGCTTGTTCATTTTTTTGATACACCGCCACATGCAAAGGGGCATCAAGCGACGCGCCCTCACCACAATGACCATCAATGTGGCAAAGCACCAAATCATCAGTGGTTAAAGTATCAGCACAACAGCCTGTTGGCGTGACCCAGACATCATCATGCCAACGAAAAGACGCATTACCGCTATGAGAGTCATTACAACCATACTGACGCAGCCATTTATAGTGCTGAACTAAAGCCTGTTTCTGTTGCTGTAAATCAGGCATCCGGCTCATCATTTTTCTCTAACAGGCTATTAATATGTTGTAGCCATTGAGCCGCTTGTTTTTTCTGAGCCTCAAAGGAAGCCGCTTTCAGAAATTGTGCTTTGGCTTGTTCAAAGTTGTCCTGATGATAGTAAGCCGTGCCTAACATCGCGTAGGTTTGGCCTAATTTTTTACCTTTCAGTAATTTTAATGCTGAAGATAAAGTATCAATGGCATTTCCCCATTGTTCCATACTGATATAGATTTGCCCCAGTTTTAACTGGGTATCACCACTACTATCCATAGGTAACATGACTTTTAAAGTATCTACGGCACGCTGGTTTTCTCTGGCAGCTAACCAACTGTCTGCCAACTTATTCAGGTTTTCAAAGTTACTGGGAATAACGTTTTGTTTCATTCCCTGCTCAAGTAACTGACCAGCTTTGTATGGTACTCGCAGATAACGATACATATCAGCCAGATTTACCAGCGTTTTAGGTTCGGTCAGATCCAGCCTTTTAGCTAACATACGCACGGCAAGAGAAGTAAATTCTTTATTCTCCTGCATATATAAAGCCGCCAGCTGATCCCAATACATTTTTTTGTCAGGGTAGCTGGTAATCAGTAATTCCAGCACCGATATAGCTGATTTGTAGTGTTTCAGCGATAGGTAAGAAGACAGCAATAATCGGTACCAGTCTTCTTGAGGTGCTTTATCATTTTTAATAGCAATTTGTATTCTGTCGGCCGCTTTAGAAAAATTATTTACACGATAATAAGCACTGGCCAAAAGCACATAAACCGTATTATCTGGTTTTTTCTCCGCGGCTAACCAGCTCTCCATCAGTGGAATGCCCTTTTTATACTGCTCATCAGCAATAAGTAATTGCGCCAGGTTATAACGCAGGGTATGTGTGACATCTTCTGGTAATGCGTTTAAATCCAGCGCCTGCTGGAATGTCTCTGTCGCTTTTTTATACTGCTCTAATGATGAATATAAAAAGCCTAGAGTTTGTAGAACAACAGCCTGCTCATAACTGCCCTTTTCAACGGTACTCAGTAAACTATCAAGCTGCTGTTTGGCCTGTTGATAGTTTTGTTTTTCCATCAACTCCTGTGCCTGATTCAAGGCTTTATATGTTTTTTCACTGAGTAAAAATTGTTTCTCATCATCAGCCGCGGATGCACTTCCCAGTACCAACAGAGATAGTGTAAGAAAAAGGATCGTTAATAATGGCTTTTTCATCGTGACAATTTAAACTCGATTTCCTGAGTGGCCTGACGCTCAACCGCCTGTCCATCCACTAATTTAGGTTTGAACTTCCACTTCAAAATAGCTTTCAGCGCCGCATCATTAAATACACTGGCGGGCTCAGCTTTTATCACTTTTGGATCGCGTACCCTGCCATCTTTAGTGATAATAAATGTCACCGTCACCACGCCTTCAATACCACGCCGTGATGCAACACGCGGATATTTAGGTGGAATACGTACCAATGGCACCACTTCATTATCCAGCATCGGCGCGTCACTAGGTGCTGGAGCAGGTGCTGCTTTAGGCGCCGCAGAGAAATCCCCCAAATACGGTCCCCCCGTGATATTCATCGGTACATCGATCGCTGGAATATCCATTTCTGGTGTCGGTGCATCCGGCTTATTTGCCTGGGTAGGAGCAGGTTCAGGTGGCGGTGGCGGCTCATCCGGTGGTGGCGGTTTTTTGGGCAGCTCACGCTTTTTGGTTTCCGGTTGCGCTTCTTCCTTTTTCAAACGCACAAAGTCCAGAATCTGAACTTCTTCAATATCGCGTTTATCCACACTCTTACTATTGGTCATATGTTCCATTAAATAGAACAAACCAAAGTTAACCAGTAGTGCGAGAACAATACCAACAACTAATCTCATCAAATCCGCCGTTAGTCGCGTTCAGCAGCAATAGACACATTGGCCACGCCCGCCAGTCGGGCTTGGTCCATAACTTCAATTAACAGGCCGGTTTTCGCTTCTTCGTCGGCCAAAATAATGACTGAACCTTCCGGGTTTTCAGCATGCATACGTTCTACATTGGCTCTGACAGCACGACGATCAATCTGGCGTTTATCCATCCAGATTTCGCCATTGGGACGAATAGAAATCAGAATATTGGCCCGTTCTTTTTTCACCGCTGTTTTTGCCGAAGGACGGTTCACATCCACGCCGGTTTCTTTTACAAACGAACTGGTGACAATGAAAAAGATTAATAAGATAAACACCATATCAATCAGTGGTGTCATATTGATTTCAGCGATACCACCACTTTGGCGTCGGGAATGTCGGTTTCTCATTTTTATCCTTTACTCTCTACGCAAGGCATCAGCCACTTTATCGACTTCACGTTCTGCACGTTGGGTTAACTGAGTGCTGAAATACAAACCTGATAATGCGGTTAACAGACCGCCCATCGTGGTAATCAACGCAACAGAAATACCACCCGCCATACCGCGGGCATTACCGGTACCAAATACGGTCATCACATCAAATGTCTGAATCATTCCGCTCACCGTGCCCAACAAACCCAACATAGGAAGCGCCATAGTAAGTGTACGAATCGTCATCAAATAACGTTGTAAGGAAATACGACTCTCTGTAATCATGCCTTGACGTATTTGATGGGCAAACCAGCTATTTCTGTCTTTACGTTGCTGCCACTCATTAATCAAACGTTTGACCTGTTTAGGATGCTCAAACACCACAAACAAATAACGTTCAATAATCAAACTCCACATTAACACCGAAGCAAACAGGATCAGCCACAGCACACTGCCGCCGCTTTCCATCAGCAATTCAATCTGAAAGAGTCCGTCAGACAGACTGGTCATGTTGTTTTTCCGCGTTACGAGCAACGATAGCAGCACTTTCTTCATCAAGAATTTGCACTAGACGGTTTGATTTGCTCGATAAACCACTATGAATCAATAACAAAGGGATGGCGACAGCCAGACCCAGTTCTGTGGTGACCAGTGCCTGGGATATGCCACCAGACATTAATTTCGGATCACCGGTACCAAACAAGGTAATCGACTGGAATGTCTCGATCATGCCTGAAACCGTACCTAATAAGCCTAGCATTGGCGCAACCGCCGCCAGAATAGCCAGCGTGATTAAACCGCGTTCCAGTTTTGGCATTTCTCTGAGAATGGCTTCATCCAGTTTTAATGACAGGGTTTCAACATCATGTGCTAAGCGATCGTTGTACACAGACAAAATGCGTCCCAGCGGATTTTTCTGACTGACTTCTTTTTGTTTTTGCTGCTTGGCAATACCATGACCATCTTTGGTCAAAGATAAGAACTGAATAAGAGCGATAATCAAACCAATCGCACCCAGCACCAGGATGATATAACCAATCCAGCCACCTTGCTCTATACGTTCTTTTAGGGTCGGTGTTTGCACTAACAGTGCCATAATCGCACCCCGGGTCGGATCAATCACCGTTGGTAGTAACTCACCTGGCTGGGCATCTTCAAACTCAGCGACCAGCTTTCTGAATCGATCCACAGGTTGTCTTGCCAGCTCAACTAAATTGCCTGTTTCTGGCAAATAACGCAGGAACAAGCCATCAGTAAACGCGGTAAACACACCAATTCGGGTAACCTGTTTGTCCTCAACATCCCCGGTAGTGGTGATTACGGGGGTAGTGAATTTTTCCACTTTTCCTGAAGCGGTCATTTCTTCTTGCAGGGTCAACCATAACTGACGAAGTTCTTCGATGGTGGGTTGCTGTTTGCTGTCGCTTAATTGATTAAGGAAATCGACACGTTCAGGATGCTGAACATTGGTCATCGAGCTTTCCAGCACAGCACGGCTATCATTGGCGACTTGTCTGACGGTACCGAATAACTCACCTAATGAACCTGATTTGTCATCCAACAGACTTTGTTGCTCGGCTAGACGCTGCTCTTGTTCATTAAAAATGGTGTTCAGTTGCTGGGTACGCTTTTCCTGGTCCGCTAATTCTTGCTTGGCTTGGGCCAAAAGACTGGCTTGTTGATCATGCGCTTTCGCAAACTCAGCTTCACGTACCTGATTTTGTTGTTGCTCAAGCACACGTTCACGTTTGACCTGCTGCAATAACTCATCAAGATTCGCCGGTTTATCCGCAGCGAATACAGGCAAACTCAGCGTCAGTAAACAAAGAAGAGAAATCAGTTGTTTCATTGTTTCTCTCCTACAGTATTAACTGGTAACACCATCAGATCCGGTGGTAATTGTTTTTTCGCTACTTTCAAGCCATCGGTTATGGGCTGAATATAATCATCAGACAATGTGACCCACTGCTTCTTATCGTTATCCCACATACCCGCTTCTTTTCCATCCAGTGTGAGGTAATACAGGCTGACACGACCAATTCTTAAGAAGTCGACTGTTTTTTTCGTTTCGCCGTCTTCCAAATCAGCCTGATAGGCTTCGATGGTTCGACCATATTCAGTTTCGACCTGATAGGCTTCCATAATACGACGATACTTTTCTGCTAATGACACATCAGCGCGCCCCATCATCGTAGTTAACGCCTCTAAACGCGTTTGACGTTCCTGTTTCAGAAAAGGCACGTCCAATGACACAAACTGTTGCAGGACATCGATCATTTTCAGCATGAGCGGCACAATGTCGTGCTGTGTTGTTTCGATATTATTTAATTGCTCAGCGATGGAGGCCATTTCTTCTTGTTGAGAATCGACCAGTGACTGGAGTTGGTCATTATAGGATTTGAGACTTTGCGTTTGTCTTAGAACATCACGGTACTCCGCCAGCATATCCGTGGTTTCATCGGATAAACTATCAATTTTCTCTTGAGACTTCTGAGCGGCAATATCGGTATTGACCTGAGTATCAATCGCCTCATCCAAGGCGCCTGCATTGGCTAAAAAAGGCAACGCAAGAAAAATACTCAACTGCCAACCACGTTTGATGGTTTGCTTGAGGTGCATAGATTTCAAATCCCATATTTGCCGTCATCACGGCAGTAAACGAAAGGAGTCATCTTAACAAGAGAATGGAAAGTGGGAAACGGTTTAGCGTAGAATTTAGACAAAAAAAAGCCAGATACAAATTGTATCTGGCGAAACCTTCATAGAAGGAGAGAGAAATATAAGACTATAGAAGCTGAAATTTCTATAAACTTGAGATACATAATACAAATCACTCCTGATTTTCAAATGAGCGACTTATCCTAATAACTCGGGAATTTATTCCTATTCCTCTTTCCTTCAATATCAATTATTTACGATGAAATACCGTGGCTTATCGCAAAGCGCATCAGTTCAGCTGTTTTGCTGATATCTAGCTTACTTTTTATCTGGGTCAAATTGTTGGCCACCGTTTTATAACTGATTCCCAATACTTCAGAAATCTCCGTCATGCTCTTGCCTTCGCCCAATAGTCGTAAAATTTCTAACTCACGGCGCGATAAATCACTCAGAGCACTGGTGCCTGCATCAATATTCAGCATGGCCAATTGTTGAGCCATGTCCGGACTTAAGTAAATTTTACCATCAAGCACTTTATTCACCGCTTCGACCAAGTGATCCGCCGCGTTGTTTTTAGTGATATAGCCTCTGGCGCCTGACTGCATGGCACGTGATGCGAACACAGGATCTTCATGCATACTAAACATCAACACTTTGGCATCTTCACGGTTTGCTCTGATCCGTCTTAATACTTCCAGACCACCGACACCTGGCAGCGTAATGTCAAGCAACACCATATCTGGCTGCGACTCCTGAAAGAGACGATAACCCTCTTCGCCAGTTTCAGCTTCGAGAACTGTAGCCGAGGGAATTTGTTGAATCAGTTGACGGCAACCTGCTCTGACTATCGGATGATCGTCCACTACCAAAATTGTTAATGCCTGTTTCATTTTTTGCTTCACCCTTTAATGGAATCAACACCCGGACCTGTAAACCACGTCCTTCTTCCGTATCAAACGCTATACGACCACCGAGTGCTGACACCCTTTCTCGCATACCAATTAAACCAAAACCTTTGACCAGATTAGCATCCAGCCCCTTACCATCATCCGTTACAGCCACTTTGATGGTCTCTGTTTCCCGGCGTACTTCAACTTTGACATGACTGGCATGGGCATGGCGTACACAGTTGGTCGTACATTCCTGAACCAGACGGTAAATCGTTACCTGTAGTGTATCAGGCAGTGATTCAAATTCACCGACAAAGTCCCACTCCCAGTCAATTTCCGGCTGACGCTCACGCCAGTTGTGCAACATATCTCTTAATGCTTCTGTTAAACCTAAATCATCCAGCGTCATCGGACGCAGTCGGCTTAACATTTTCCTGACTAAAGATTGAATATGATTAGTAATCGTTTTTACAGAGCCTACTTTTTCTTCGATCTCGATCAGATGATTTTCGCCAGCAATTCGCTCAATTTCACCTAAATCAACGCGAATCCCGAATAAACATGGCGCTAACTCATCATGAAGTTCTCTTGCCAAATCGCGCTGTTGAGATTCCTGTAAGCTGAGCATATTACCGGCAAGTGCATGATTTTCTGCCATGGTTTTTTCTAACACGCTGGCCATATGATTAAAGCGGATCTGAATGGGATTCAACTCTTTTACAGCAGAAGTATCCACCCGTGCTGTAAAGTCGCCTTGTTCAAGATGCCCCAGCGCATCTGACAGTTGTGATAACGGCCTTAAACCTTGACGTAAAGCCAGATAAATTAAACTCAAAATCAGTAATAAGAAGAACACACCCAGCCAAAATAAGGTTTGGATATCCTGCCAGACTTCGGTGACTTCATCACTGGGATCAGCCTCTACCACCAGATAACCATAAGATTTACTGCCTTTGGTAATTAATCGTCGGAAAGCGACGGCTTCAGGCTCCATCATTCGAATAAACCAGTCCGGTGCATCGGGTTTATTAAAAAAGCCGGTTTGATCTTCCTGTCCAATCAACGGTTCGCCATGCATATCTTCAAACCAGGCACGAATATGACGGGTATGTCTGACACTATCGACAATCAGCGTCAATCGCTCACTCAGATCATTAGAAAAACGTAATGTCGGGAGCGCATTTACCAGCAAACCTTTAGCCAGCTGCGTACTGGAGGCCATTTCCTGG
Organism: Methylophaga sp. UBA2012; assembly: GCF_002335235.1. Classification (NCBI taxonomy): domain Bacteria; kingdom Pseudomonadati; phylum Pseudomonadota; class Gammaproteobacteria; order Thiotrichales; family Piscirickettsiaceae; genus Methylophaga; species Methylophaga sp. UBA2012. Next base: position 54,441 of record NZ_DDCG01000003.1, read on the forward strand.
GCAAGCGCTAATCTGGCGTTTTGCACCATAAAATAACCGGCAGCAGCGAAGTTAATCAGCAAAATAATGCTGACTATTATTAGTAATCGTAGTTTTAAACTCATGATCATCAGTACAATAGATGAGATAAGTTTAGAATTATCGCACAGTTACAACGGAGACGATTAGGAAACAGCATGCAAAATAATCACGACTTGTTCCAACAGGCCCAAAAACATATTCCAGGTGGCGTCAACTCGCCCGTCCGCGCATTTAAAGGTGTGGGTGGGGATCCCGTATTTTTCCGCGAAGGAAAAGGCGCATGGCTGACAGATGCGACAGGGAAAAAATATGTGGACTATATTGGTTCCTGGGGGCCGATGATTGTCGGTCATGCACACCAGGAAGTGATTGATGCTGTCAAAGAGGCGGTTAATCATGGTTTAGGTTTTGGTGCACCGACAGAAATTGAAACAACCATGGCCGACTTAGTCTGTGAACTTGTTCCATCAATGGAGTTAGTTCGTATGGTGAGCTCTGGGACTGAAGCCACGATGAGCGCCATTCGTTTAGCACGTGGTTACACCGGTCGTGACAAAATCGTCAAATTTGAAGGTTGTTATCACGGCCATGCCGATTCATTATTAGTGAAAGCAGGCTCAGGGGCTTTAACTCTAGGTGTGCCCTCTTCTGCAGGTGTGCCAGCCTCATTAGCTGAACACACACTGACATTACGTTATAACGACTTAGAGTCCGTCAAAGCCTGTTTCAAAGAAGCCGGTGATCAGATTGCCTGCATTATTATTGAACCTGTTGCCGGTAATATGAACTGTATTCCACCTGTTCCCGGATTTCTGCAAGGGCTTAGAGAAATCTGCGATGAATATGGTGCGGTACTGATTTTTGATGAAGTGATGACCGGATTCCGTGTTGCACTGGGTGGTGCGCAAGCGCATTACAATATCACCCCGGACTTAACGACCTTTGGCAAGATTATTGGTGGTGGTCTGCCAGTAGGTGCATTTGGTGGCAAACGTGAAGTGATGGAATATATCGCACCGCTCGGCCCCGTTTACCAGGCGGGCACTTTATCAGGTAACCCTATCGCCATGGCTGCCGGACTGACAACGTTAAAACTGATTCAGGCGTCTGGATTTCACGATGCATTAACAAAAACCACCGAAACTTTAGTCTCAGGTTTACAGGAACTGGCTAATAAAGCGGGTATTCCAATGACAACGAACCAAGTTGGCGGTATGTTTGGTTTATTCTTTACCGAAGACAGCCAAGTGAACTACTACGAGCAAGTTGTGGCTTGTGATCAGGAGCGTTTCAAACACTTCTTCCACTTAATGCTTAACAATGGCGTCTATCTGGCGCCCTCAGCATTTGAAGCCGGTTTTGTCTCTGCTGCCCATGGCGAACAAGAAATCGAGCATACCTTATCAGCAGCAAAAGCCACTTTCGCTGCCTTATAAATCACCATTACCGTTACAAAGCCATACATGCTCAGCAGATGTATGGCTTTGTACGTTAAGATGGTATATATCCCATCTATACAAATCTAAGATATTGAATTAACTATGAATACGCTTTACTGGCATGACTATGAAACTTCTGGCACGGATCCCCGTTATGACAGACCTTTGCAGTTTGCCGGTATTCGTACAGACGAAGATCTTAATATCATCGGCGAGCCGTTGATGATTTATTGCAAACCCGCCAATGACTTTTTGCCCCATCCTCAAGCCTCTTTAATCACGGGTATTACCCCACAAAAAGCTCAGCAGGAAGGTTTAACAGAAGCCGAGTTCATTGCACGTATTCATGCCGAACTCGCAGAACCCGGCACGTGTGGCGTTGGTTATAACAGCTTGCGCTTTGATGATGAGTTCACACGCTTTAGTTTGTTCCGTAATTTTTATGATGCCTATGCCCGTGAATGGCAAAACGGTAATTCCCGTTGGGACATTATCGATATGGTCAGACTCACCCGAGCTTTACGACCAGAAGGCATCAACTGGCCGGATCATGATGATGGCAAACCCAGTTTCCGCCTGGAACATTTAACAGCCGCAAACAATATCGAACAAATCGGTGCTCATGATGCCTTAGTCGACGTTTATGCGACGATAGAAATTGCCAAGCTCATCAAAAATGCCCAACCCAAATTATTTGATTACGTTTACCAGAATCGTCGCAAAAACAATATTGCCCCGCTGCTCAATATCCATGACAGAACTCCGGTCATTCATGTGTCGAGAATGTATCCGAGTGAATATTGTGGCACTGCACTGGTTGTGCCCTTAGCAAAAGATCCAACTAATCCTAATGGGGTTATTGTCTACGACTGCCGTTATGATCCCACCGATCTGATTGAGCTTGATGCAGAGACATTACAGCAACGTTTATTTACCCCCTCAGTCGATCTGGCTGAAGGTATTCAACGACCGGCCCTCAAAACCATTCATATCAATAAATGCCCAGTGGTTGTGCCGGCAGCGACGTTAAATGAGGATGCCGCAAAACGCTTAGATATTGATCGTGCCCAGCATCAACGTCACCTGGACATGTTGAATGCGGCAGGTGATTTAAACGAAAAGCTGTCACAGATTTTTACACCTAAACCATTTGATCCGGTCGCTGATCCTGATGCCAGTCTCTACAGCGGTGGTTTTTTCAGTGACAATGATAAACGCAAGATGGAGCTTATTCGTTCAGCTGAGCCGGATATGTTAAAAACATTATCTATCCCTTTTGAAGACTCGCGTCTGGCCGAGATGTTATTCCGTTATCGTGCTCGTAACTGGCCTGATTCCTTGACTGAAGATGAACAAGATCAATGGCTGCAATATCGTCAGCAACGACTGGCAGATGAGACACCAGACGCTATTCTTAACTTCTCAAGGTTTTATTCAGCGCTTGCTGAAGCAAAGCAACAAGATTTGCCTGAACAAAAACAAAAAGTTCTGGCTGAACTCACCCACTACGCCAGCCAATTAGCTGCTGAACTTGGTTACCAAGCGAACTAATATGACTCAGCAAGTCGACATTCTACTTACTACCCTTAATGCGCGTTATATGCATTCAGCATTTGGGCTGCGCTATCTTCTCGCCAATATGGAAGAACTGGCGTCCAAAACTAAAATGCTCGAGTTCACCATTCAGGAACAGACACTGAATATCGCCGAGCAGCTATTGCAGTATCAACCTAAAATTATCGGATTTAGTGTCTATATCTGGAATATTCGTGAAATCAGCGACATTGTCACCGTCATTAAACAAATCTCACCCGACACCGTTATCGTGCTTGGTGGGCCGGAAGTCGGCCATTACCCGGATGTACCGGATATCTGTGCATTAGCTGATTTTGTGATCAGTGGGCCGGGTGAAAAAAGCTTTCGAGAGCTGTGCCGCCAAATTTTAGACAAGGCACGGCCTGAAACAAAATATATTGATGGTATCGCTACTGAGTTAGCTGAATTACAATTGCCCTACCACCTCTACAATGAAGAAGATATTCGTAACCGGCTGATTTATGTCGAAGCGTCTCGTGGTTGCCCGTTTAAGTGCGAATTCTGTTTATCGGCATTAGATAAAACAGCTACCGCCTTCCCGCTGGAATCATTCCTGGCTGAAATGGACGCATTGTGGCAACGCGGCGTTCGTAACTTTAAATTTATTGATCGCACTTTCAACCTGAAGGTCTCCACCAGTATTCGTATTCTGGAATTTTTCCTTGAACGAATGACGGATGATTTATATCTCCACTTTGAAGTGGTGCCTGATAATCTGCCTGATAAATTGAAAGAGGCGCTGAAACGTTTCCCACCCAATAGTCTGCAATTTGAAATTGGTATTCAGACTTTTGACAGCGATATTCAAACTCTTATCAGCCGTAAACAAAACAATGATAAAACCCGAGAGAATATTCGCTGGTTGAGGGAACATACTGGTGCTCACTTACACACCGATCTGATTTTTGGTCTGCCCTCTGACTCGCTGGATAATTTTGCTGAGAGTTTTAATCAATTGGTCGCTCTGAACCCGCATGAAATTCAGCTAGGCATTCTGAAACGGCTGCGTGGTGCGCCACTTAATCGTCATAATGAAAACTTCGCTTTAAACTATAATCCACAAGCGCCGTATAATATTTTATCGACCAGCAGCGTCGATTTTATGACGATGCAACGGGTAAATCGCTTTGCACGATTCTGGGATATGATTGGCAATTCCGGCCGCTTTATTAATACGCTGCCACTTATCCTGGCTGACGATGCATTTCTCCGCTTTATGCTTGTGTCTGACCGGCTTTTTGAAATAAGTGGCAGCACCTGGAAAATCGCACTCAAACGATTATTTGAACTGCTCTTTGTCGTGTTAACTGAGGATTTAGCGATTGATGAACAGACAGTCAAAGATCACCTAAAACTTGATTACGCTCGAGCAGGTGTTAAAGGTATTTTGGACTACGAGAACTTACCAAGCCTGAATAAGCCGGCAAAAGCCGGGGTGGCCAATAAGCGTCAGCGCTATCATGGCTAAAACTGACTGAACGAAAATGCTTGCAGCACTTTTCAATTTAATCATACATGCGCTCATAAAGGGATGAGAGACAAGCTATGACCAGACAATCCAACGCATCTCAACAAGTCATTGCCAGCCCTTGTCTGCGGAAATGTTGCCTGGATGAACGCGATGTCTGTTTGGGCTGCTATCGCCGGATTGATGAAATCACTGGCTGGGCAGCCATGGATAACACGGCAAAATTACAAACACTGGAACGTTGTCAGCAACGCAGACAGTTACGTTTAGCACAAAAAAGAAAAACTAAATAATCAGTTTTGAGAGGGTTTTAAACTGAGGGTGACGGGCATCACCAAGACACTCAAATAACAGTGACTCGATATTGGTAATCACTGCTCCGGCATCACGAAGTCTGTTTAAGGCACTCTGATAGTGTTTGTTATCACGTGAACATACCGCTTCTTCTATCACAAAAACCTCAAACCCTTGCTTAAGCAGATCCAATGCTGTCTGCAATATGCAGATATGCGTTTCCATGCCAGTTAAAAATACTTGCTGATATTCAGATTGCTTTAGCACAGCAGCAATACCATCGACTTGCCAGGCTGAAAACTGTGTTTTTTCAAAAACAGATGTATTCGCTGGTAAAACCTCCTGAATACCTGCCACTGTATGTCCTAAACCGTTGGGATACTGCTCAGTCACTAACACAGGTAAAGCCAGCACATCAGCCGCAGCAAGCAGAGTCTGCACAGAGGTTTGAATCAGTTGCTGCTGCTCTTGTGGCATGGCTGACAGAAGTCGATCCTGAATATCGACTACTATCAGCACGCCCTTTTCAGCACTGGCTATAGATAAGGCTTTACTCACTTAGGAAGTGCCTTTACCCAGCCAGTTATTAATATCAACCAAATCATTCACACTCAAAATACCGGCGGCTTGTTTCAATCGCAGTGTATCCAGAATGTAATCATAACGAGAACGTGCATAATCACGTTTTGCACTGAACAGATTACGACGTGCATTAAGAACATCAACGGTTGTCCGTGTACCCACATCATAGCCAGCTTCTGTCGACTCTAATGCTTTTTGGTTTGAAACCACCGCTTGTTTAAGCGCTGTAACACGGCTAATTCCAGACATCACTCCATTATAGGACTCACGTGTTTGCCTGGTCACGGCACGACGTTGTTGTTCTTCAACCTGCATGGTTTCGTCTAGACGATGACCTGCTTCACGTGTCCTGGATGATACTGCGCCACCTGAGTAGATTGGCAGATTGAACTCAAGACCAACACTTTCATTTGATGAATTACTCCGACCATAAATACCATCGCTATCAGAGCTGTAGCTCTTCTGGGCCACAATACCTAATGACGGATAGTGACCGCTGCGTTGCAACTCAATTGTCTGTTTTGCAGCTTCAACATTGATATTCGCAAGTAATAAAGACGGATTCTGCGAAATCGCTGTTTCGCTCCAGGCATCAATGCTTGCAGGTTCAGGTTTTACCAGTGGTGACTCACCATAGAGTCCGACCAGATCATCAATATACTTGCCTGCTGTTTCACGCAATTGTTCCTGCGCATTAGCCAGGTCATTTTGAGCCTGAATCACTCTCGCATTCGCCAAATCATAAGCTGCTTGTGATTCAGTGATATCGGTAATCGTCGCCATGCCAACATCAAAACGCTGTTGCATTTGTTCTAACTGTTTAGCAATGGCTTCTCGTTCTGCCAAAGCAAACGTTAGATCATCCTGTGCGCCCAATACACCAAAATAGCGTTCTGCAACGCGTAATGTTAGAGATTGTTCAGCAATAGTGTAACTGGCATCAGCCCCTTTCATGGCGATTTCAGCCTGGGTTTTCTGCACAAAATTCTCACGTTTATAAACTGACTGAGTCAGGCTTAACGTATAGCCATGACTTGTATAGTCTGTGTTACCGGTAAAAAGACGTGATGATGAATCTAACCAGGTTTTACTTTCATTCGCCGATAGACCAACCTGTGGCAAAAAGTTAGCAATAGCTTGATCATCCAGTTCACCAACAGCTTGACGGGATGCGGCTTCTGCTAAAAGCTGTGGATCACTATTAAGAGATAATTTGTATACATCTAATAAATCTTCAGCCCAAACAGAGCTAGAAAATAATGCCGAAGCAATCAATGCGCCTAACGCAATTTTTTTCATTTTCCTTCCTTAGGAGTCATTCAGATGATAGTATTCAATATTAATATGTCGACATTGTAGTATCGACATTAACTGCCCAGCCATTCATACCACCATCAAGATTAATCACATCATTAAAACCAACGTGTTCAAGAAACTGCCCGACCTGGGCACTTCGTTTTCCGCTACGACAAATAATCGCAACCGTTTTATTCTGATAAGGTCCTAACTCTTCCAGACGCGCAGGAATCTCGTTCATCGGAATGTGCATTGCCCCTTCAATCATGCCGTGAACCAATTCATGGCTTTCACGAACATCAATCATTACCGGTGGCGCTTCACTTAATAACAAAGTGCTAAATTCAGTGGCGGTCATTTGTTTCATGTTTTTACTCTGGCTTAGAATTCAAATTGTTGGATTGGTTCACCGTTAATCATGTAGGGAATAACGGTCTCAAATAAAAATTTTGGCTGCCATTCTCTTTCATTCATTCGTGTGATTAATTGAACCGACATAGCAGGCGCTGTGCCTGTGACTATCAATAATTTCCCACCAACTTTCAGACTTTGTAAATAGTCATCAGGGATCTGTGCACAGGCAGCCGTAATAACAATTGTGTCAACACGCTCAACTAACGGCCATCCCTGGCTGGCATCACCAACAGTTAACGTGACATTTCTGATATCTGCTTTAGCTAAGCGTTTAGCTGCTAACTCAGATAAATCAGCATAATATTCAACGGAAATAACGTGATTCGAGAGTTTAGCCAGTAATGCTGTGAAATAGCCTGATCCGGTTCCTATTTCCAACACATTTGTTTCAGGTGTTAAGTCAAGCGCCTGTAAAAAACGACCTTCCAATATAGGCGTTAACATACATTGCTCATAAGCAATGGTTAGCATTGTATCGGCATACGCCATGCCCACCGAATCCTCGTCAACAAAGTCCGCCCTGGCAACATCTGACATCACAGCTAAAACAGTGTCATTCAGGACTTCACTAGGACGAACTTGTTGAATGACCATATTGGTATGAGCATGATTTAGCGAAGACACATGTTGCCCCTATTATTGAGCTATGGCAGTTAGGAGACTAAGGATAAGTGCTTTCTTATATAGGTGCAACCATAGAGGAAATAGGGGAATATTAATATATGCTAATTCTGTGTTTTATTGTCAGATATGGATAAGCATAGACATCTACCCCATCAAGTCTGGCGCACTTAATTCGGTCTATTTTTTTCCTGTAGCCCGATGAAATAATGGCTCATGAACTGACTCACGAGAGAAACGCCAACAAGCAATACTTATTGCCATCACTGAAAAAACTGCCAGCACGGTAATGTCGGTCATGATAGAAAAATCACTATTCGCGGTCGGCACAACATGTTTCATCAAATCGACACCATAGCTAAATGGATTGATTAACACGACATATTTCAGCATCTCTGGTAATTGATTGACTGGATAAAGCGCACCACTCAAGAAAAACACCGGGAAGATGAAAAAATTCATAATCACCGCAAAATTATCCAGAGTTTTAGACCAGGCAGCGATCAAACCGCCTATTGCCGCACAGCATACGGCTGTCGCTAAAGCCGGTAATAATAACCATAAAGCGACTTTCACTTCGATCAAACCTATCAAGGCCAAGATCACTAATAATAGAATGGCCTGAACCATCGCGGTAATAGCTGCAGCAATTAATTTAGCAATAACAATTAAATAATGAGGAATTGGGGCAATCAACATCATCCGCATCACCCCAAATTCTTTATCATAAACAAGGGTTAATGCTGACAATAAAGCAGCAAATAATAGTGTCATCGCCACAATGCCAGGCACTAGAAAGCTGAGGTAACCAGCTTGCTGCTCACCCTGCAACATACTGCCAACACCAGAGCCTATCACCAGCAGCCAAATCATCGGTCTGACCATGGCACTGATCAGTCTTGCACGTTGACGGAAGACCTTCGTCAGCTCTCTTGCCACCACAGCCTTAACGGCGAGTATATGTGTCATGTCACGACCCCATAATCAGGTGGACATACTGTCCATAGATACACATCATTGAGATTAGGTTTACGCCATTGCATTGCATTGATGGCATTACCAAGCGTTTTTTGTAACTGATAAAAATCGGTTTCTTTATCTTGAATACGATACGTCAGATGCTGGTCTTCCCATAAAGGCTCACCAAATTGCGGACGCATCTGCTGGCTAACTATTTCGGTATCAGCACAATCAATTTCCAGCATATATGCTGCTAGATTTTTAATCAGTTTTTTAGGCGCGCCACCTTTTTGCAACTGTCCTTTTTGTATGAAATCGACATGGTCACAGGCTTCTGCTTCTTCCAGATAATGTGTGGTCAGAAATACCGTCATGCCTTCATCTTTTCTTAGCTGTTCAATGAATCGCCAAATGGCACGACGGTTAGGTAAATCCAAACCAATAGTCGGTTCATCCAAAAATAAGACCTGAGGTTTATGTAAAACGCCACGAGCAATATCTACAGCGCGCCGCTGCCCACCGGATAAGGCTAATAATTTCTGATGACGTTTTTTTTCTAAGCCAAATACTGACAACAACTCAGAAATACGTTGCTCTGCTTGCTGTTTATTCAGATTATATAAAGCGGCAGCGAACTGTAAGTTTTCATCCACCGTCATCATCCGATCAAGGGCTGAATCCTGGAAAACCAAGCCAACTGCGGCACGTGTTTGTACTGGATAGCGTTTGACTTCACGACCAGATATCCAGGCTTCGCCTGATGAGGCTGAAGTCATGGTAGTCAGCATATGAATAGTCGTACTTTTACCTGCCCCATTAGGACCAAGCAAACCATAGAACCGTCCTGGTTCGATACTAAGATCAAGCCCATTAACAGCAAGGGCCTGACCATATTGCTTGGTCAGGCCCTTGGTTAAAATCGCATATTGATTTTTATAAGCCACAAATTTCTTTTGAATTTTTCGGGTTTCTGAATACAAGAGGTTTGGCAACATCAGCTGATTTTTCAGCCTCCTGCCGACCATTCTCAATCGCTTCCAGAATTAGATGATGATCGGGAGATTTCGTACAAACAGGATCAGCCATGGCTGGATCCCCTGTTAGCATATAGGCCTGACAACGACAGCCACCAAAATCTTTTTCTTTTTCATCACAACTACGGCAAGGCTCTTTCATCCAGTCAAAACCACGGAAACGATTGAAGTCGTTCGAGCCTTCCCAGATTTCTTTTATACTGAGCTCTTTAACATTAGGTAACTCCATGCCTGGCAATTCACGGGCAGCATGGCAAGGCAAGGCGGTTCCATCTGGCGTCACTGTCAGAAAGACATTTCCCCAGCCATTCATACAAGCTTTGGGTCTATCTTCATAATAGTCAGGAACAACATAATAAATCTTCATATTGCCTTTTTGCTTTTCCTGATATTCGTGCGCAATTGCTTCTGCACGCACCAATTGTTCTTTCATCGGTAATAATTGGTCACGGTTATGCATCGCCCAACCATAGTACTGAGTAGTAGCAAGCTCAACATAATCAGCATCAAGATTAATGGCCAGATCCAAAATCTCATCAATCTTATCAATATTCTGACGATGTGTGACAAAACACAACACCATTGGATAACCAGCAGCTTTCACCGCTTTTGCCATCTCAATCTTATGTTGGAAAGCATCAGTACCAGCAATAAGATTATTCAAATCTTCTGAACTCGCCTGAAAACTAACCTGGATATGATCCAGGCCAGCTTCTTTAAACTCTTTTGCTTTATCTGCGTTTAGCCCCACACCCGAGGTAATCAAATTGGTGTAAAAACCTAAATTTCTGGCTTCACGGATAAGTTCAATCAAATCAGGACGAGTTAAAGGTTCACCACCTGATAAACCCAGCTGAGTGGCCCCCATTTCCCGAGCCTGACGGAAAACATTGATCCACTCTTCTGTTGTCAGCTCTTTTTTGACACTGGCAAAATCCATAGGATTTGAACAATAAGGACATTGCAGCGGGCATGCGTAGGTTAACTCGGCCAATAACCATAGAGGCTGACGAATGCTATCACGGACATTCATACCTACAGCGCCACCAGTACTTCCGGGCGCTTTATTCTGGTCTGATCCAGTCGTTGTCATGAGCTTCCTCCAAAAACTGATAGACGTCATCGTCTAAGTCAGCGCCATTAAAGGCTTCTTTAAGTTCAGCGATGAGCTCGCCGACAGTTTGCTTTTTTTCACTTACCCGCTTCAGGATTTCACCTGCAGCTGGATTTAATTTCACCATACCTTCCGGATAAAGCAGTACATAACAATCCTGAGCTGGCTCCCATTGGAAACGGTAACCCAGGGCCAGCACAGGAGTCGAGTCTGCATTAAAGATGCGATCGGTCATTTTTCAACTTCCATAAAGTAAGGAGGACGTCCTTCAATATACGCCATCCACATCGCATCTAACATGGTCCATAAGATATCAAGCTTGAATTGTAATAAGTCGACAGCACGTTGTTGCTTCTCACGTGTGTCACAGTAATCAAGCGTAATTTGTAGGCCGTGATCTACGTCACGACGCGCTTCACTTAAACGTTTACGGAAATAACGATATCCACGTTCGTCGATCCAGGGATACAAATCAGGCCAGTTATCTAGCCTCGCTTGATGGATCTTTGGTGCAAATAACTCTGTTAACGAAGAGCCTGCAGCTTCCTGCCAGTTAGCCCGACGCGCGAAATTGACATACGCATCTACCGCAAAGCGGACACCTGGCAATACATGTTGATGTGATTCCAGTTCGTCTCTTGTTAAACCAACAGCCTCACCCAGCTGCAACCAGGCTTCAATGCCACCTTCTTCTCCATCATAACCATCATGATCAAGAATGCGTTGCACCCAGTGTTTACGTACTGAAGCATCTTCACAATTTGCCATAATGGCTGCATCTTTTATTGGAATCGCCGTTTGATAATAAAAACGATTAGCGACCCAGCCTTGAACTTGTTTTTGATCCAGCTTGCCTGCGTGCATCAATTTATGAAAAGGATGGTTGATATGATACAGCGACTCTTTTTCGCGTAATTTTTGTTCAAACTCTTCGCGTGTCCATGGTGCTGGTTTTTCTGACATGTTTTGTTCCTCTAGAATCATCTTAGACTGTTAAAGCTCGATATCCATGCCGTCATACGACACTTCAATTCCAGCCGCTTCCAGCGTTTTTCGCTGGGGTGATTCCTCGTTGAGTATTGGATTAGTATTATTAATATGAATCAGGAATTTACGTGGTTTATCCATACCACTGAGGATCTCCATGATGCCGCCTTTACTCGACTGATCAAGATGGCCCATTTCCTGCGCACGTTTATTACTAATGCCTTCATGTGACATCTCATCATCGGTCCAAACGGTACCGTCAACGAGAACCATGTCGGCATTTGCCATATATTCCATAACATGCGGTTCTGCTACACCTAATCCTGGTGCATAGAATAAGTTTTTGCCGGTACGCGTATCTTCTATACGCATACCGATATTATCGCCAGGGACCGTATTATGACGATGCGGTGAATAAGGAGGTGCTTCACTCTTCAAAGGCACGGCAGTAAACACGAGTCCTTCTGCTGTAGGAATGGTGAAGCTTGATTCATCCGTTGCAATTTCATGATGGTTGATGCCGCGGAAATGACCAAGGATATTAAATACTGGGAATCCTGTGGTCAGATCCTCATAAACAGCCTTGGTTGTGTATACATCCCATGGCTTATTATGTTCTCTAAGGGTGAGCATACCGGTGACATGGTCGATCTGTGCATCTGTGATCACTATCGCCGAGATAGCGGTATCTCTGACTTGTCTGGCAGGTTGTAAAGCGGGAAAATCATCCAGTTGTTTTTTGATATCAGGTGAAGCATTAAACAGAATCCAGTCTGTTCCGTTTGCACTGATAGCAATGGATGATTGTGTGCGAGGACTGGCCTTGATTGTGCCCTCTCTTACACCTTTGCAGTTAGTGCAATTACAATTCCACTGAGGAAAGCCACCACCGGCTCCAGAACCTAAAACATGTACAAACATAATTATCCTTAGAAACTTGCATTAGACCAGATAAGACTTTAACAAATTTTATCTGGTATAACGTTGCCCGGAGCAGAAAGCCCCGGGCATACATCAAAACCGTGATTAACGGTTGCAGATGTACATGGTTACTTCAAAACCAAAACGCATATCTGAGTATTCAGGTTTAGTCCACATAACTATATCCTCTCTAAAATTGTTTTATTTAATGTCATCCAACCTATTTGAATGACGATTAGATAGTACACAGCAGATTGAGATGTTTCGTCAGGATTCCCCGCCTTGCCATTCAGGATTTTCCTGATTCACCGAAAAGCTGTAGAGGCTCTATCTGCTTAGTTTTAGCTAAAGCAGTAGTTTTAAAATTTGATGAAAATGACTAAATGTGCGGGAAGATCTTCTTAGCCTGGTCAGGCAAAAAACACCTAAATTTAAATGCATTTATGCTCACGACATGATTAACCATGGAAGATAGACTATTCACCAAGTTAGAGAATTTCAGCTTCTTTAATCTTTTTGTGGTTTACCACATTATTGCATTACCTATATTTCATTTAACCAGGCCCTGTGCCTGGTTTTTTTTGATCAAAAAAAAGCCCGGCATCAAACGATGTCGGGCCTTTTATTCAGACTAAGATTACGGAGTAATCTATATCATCTGGGTCTTACAGGCTGAATACGCTCAGAATACCACCCAGGTTAGTCCAGCTAGACAGTGATTTATATGCACCGACTGCGCCCAGACCATCTGTTTCGTTTTCTAAGCTTGGAATCGCCATACCGATACCAGCCCAACCACCGACACCTGACAGTACAGAAATATACTGTTTACCGTCATGTTTGTAGGTGTTGACGTTACCGATAACGCCTGACGCTGTTTTGAATCTCCACAGCTCACGACCTGTTTGTGCATCAACGGCTTTCAGGTAACCTTCTAATGTACCATAGAACACGACATCAGTCGCTGTTGCTAAGGCACCAGACCAGACTGAGAAACGTTCTGGGTTTGACCATACGATCTTACCTTCACGGGCATCCCAAGCGATGAAGTTACCTAAGTGTGTACCACCTGGTGCGGGATACATGCTTAATGTTGCACCAACGTATGGTTGACCTGCGACGTATTCCACTTCAAATGGTTCATAGTCCATACAAACGTGGTTGGTTGGCACATAGTACAGACCTGTACGAGGCGAGAATGCCGCTGGCTGTTGGTCTTTAGAACCTAAAGCCGCAGGACAAATACCTGTTGTGTTAACGTCTTCACCGTTACGTGCAGTAGAGTATTTCGCTACACGATCATGTAAACCGGTTTTCAGGTTCACACCGTTTGACCAGTTAACCGCTGGATCATATTTTTCAGCCACTAACAGTTCACCCGTGACGCGGTCCATGGTGTAACCAAAACCGTTACGATCAAAGTGGACAGCGGTTTTATGCATTTTACCATTCACTTTTTGTTCAGCGAGAATGACTTCATTCACACCATCATAGTCCCACTCATCATGTGGTGTCATTTGGTAAACCCATTTCGCCATACCGGTGTCTAAGTCACGACCCCATAAAGACATGGTCCATTTGTTATCACCAGGACGTTGAACCGGGTTCCAGGTAGATGGGTTACCGTTACCGTAGTAGAACATGTTCAGATCTGGATCGTATGAATACCAACCCCATGTTGTACCACCACCAATTTTCCATTGGTCACCTTGCCAGGTTTTCAAAGATGAATCTTTGCCAACTGGTTTCAGCATAGACATGGTTTTGTTAGGATCAACTAACATTTCGTCATCAGGACCCGTGCTGTATGCCGTGTACTGTTCTTTACCATCCAGGCTATAGGCTTTGATATAACCACGTACACCAAACTCACCACCTGAAATACCCACCAGAACTTTATCTTTAAATACGTGAGCCGCTGCAGTGCTGGTCGCACCACGTTTTGCATCATCACGTTTGTCAGACCAAACTACGCTACCGTCAGCGGCATTCAGAGCAACTAATGTTGTATCCGCTTGATTCAGGAAGATTTTTCCATCGCCATAGCTTAAACCACGGTTAACCGTGTCACAGCACATAACAGGCACTGTTTCATCGTAGTTTTGTTTGGGTTCATATTTCCATTTGATCGCACCATCATTATTTAAGTCCAATGCGAATACGATGTTTGGAAATGGTGTGTGAACGTACATAGTACCGTCGATAACCAAAGCGTTACCTTCGTGACCACGTAAAACACCGGTTGAGAAAGACCATGCCATGTTTAAATCTTTGACATTATCTTTGTTAATTTCAGTTAATGTTGAGTAACGTGTATTTGAATAGTTACCTGCTGGCATTACCCAGTTATTCGGATTTTTTTGCATTTCAAGCAATTCATCAGCTACAGCCAAGCCAGGCGCAGTCAATGACATCATTGCGATTGATAAAGTTTTCAGCTTCATTTTATATACCTCTAGTATTGAAGGTTTGTTTTTATAGGTGGCTAATCTATAAATAACCACTGCTGAATACTTTATTCTTATTTTTCCCCTAGCACATTAGGAGCAACTCCCTATATAAGCAGGAATTAATCATAGTTAACTCGGGATTGACTTGGCGCTAGAAATGAATTCTGATTATTCATTTAGGGTGATAACGTGATGCTTGAGTGCTAAACGAACCAGCTGAATGGGTGTCGCTATATTCAACTTTTGCTTTAACTGCGTTTGATAATTAGCCATTGTTTTGAGGCTGATCTTCAATTCTTTCGCGATGGATTCTACTTCCATACCTTCAGCAAGTAAACGAAAAATCTCAAACTCTCTAGGGGTAAGTATTGTGCTTGGCTCATGCTCATCAGCAACATTTTTTAATGCCAATTTTTCGGCAATATCCACACTCAGATATGTTTTGCCTGCAGCGACACTTCTAATGGCTAGCAGCAATTCTTCAGTTGTACTGGTTTTTCTTATGTAGGCTTTTGCACCAGATTGGATAGCTTCATTGGCAAAAAAAGACTCCGGCAGGTTCGAAAATATCATCACACGGGCGCTTGGGTATGTCATTGTAAGCTCATTAACCCTATTTAAGGTCGAGCCATAAGCCGTATTCATATCAATGATGAATACATCCGGTTGATACTCTTCATACAAGGCTGGCAGTTGATCACTCTGGTTGGTCTCTGCAATCACTAATATGTCATTCTGTTCTTCAATTAGACGTTTAATCCCAGCACGTACAACATGATGCTCATCAACCAGAATGACTGTTATCATTAATATTTACATCACTTTTATCTTAGGAAAGTAAGTTGGCTTAGAGGCTAAAGACACTTAATACACCACCTAGATTTGTCCAGCTGGAAAGTGATTTGTATAAACCTACTGCTCCATCGCCATCAGCATCATTTTTTAGTCCCATCGCCATACCAATACCGGCCCAGCCACCCAGTCCAGATATCACTGAAACGTATTGTTTGCCATTATGTTCATAGGTATTGACGTTACCAATGATTCCCGATGCCGTCTTAAAACGCCAAAGCTCGCGTCCAGTTTTGGCATCCACCGCTTTTAAGTAGCCTTCAAGGGTGCCGTAAAAAACAATATCTGACTCAGTCGCCAAAGCACCTGACCAGACAGAAAAACGTTCTGGGTTAGACCAGACAATCTTGCCTTCACGGGCATCCCAGGCAATAAAATTACCTAAGTTGGGATCGTCATCTACCGGGTACATTGACAGGCTGGCTCCAACATATGGCTGACCCGCCACATACTCGACTTCAAATGGTTCATAATCCATACAAACATGATTGGTTGGCACGTAAAACAAACCGGTTCGTGGAGAATAAGCCGCCGGTTGCTGATCTTTTGACCCTAACGCTGCAGGACAAATACCCGTTGTATTCTCATCTTCACCATTAAAATCGGGCGAATATTGTTGAACACGGTCATGCCTTCCGGTGGTTAAATCAACTCCTTTTGACCAGTTCACAGATGGATCAAATTTCTTCGCCAGTAATAACTCACCTGTTTCTCTATCCATTGTGTAGGCAAAACCATTCCTATCAAAGTGAACTGCGGTTTTGCGTAGTTTATTTTTAATTTTCTGATCACTGAGAATAATTTCATTCACACCGTCATAATCCCATTCATCATGAGGTGTCATTTGGTAAATCCACTTTGCCATTCCACTATCCAAATCTCTGGCAAACAATGACATAGTCCACTTATTGTCACCGGGTCGTTGTACGGGATTCCATGTGGAAGGGTTTGCTGTCCCGTAATAGAACAGATTTAAGTCAGGATCGTATGAAAACCAACCCCATGTGACACCACCACCGATTTTCCATTGATCACCCTGCCATGTTTTCAGAGATGAATCTTTACCTACCGGTTTCAACATTGAGGTGGTTTTTACAGGATCTACCAACATCTCATCATCGGGTCCTGTGGTATAGGCTTTATACTTCACATTCCCCTGTAAATCATATGCCTGAACATAACCACGAATACCAAATTCACTGCCAGAAATACCGACTAAAACCGTATCTTTAAAAACAAAAGCGGCGCCAGTACTTGTGGCACCTGTCGTTGGATCATCACGTTTATCAGACCAAACGACTTTACCTGTGTGCATATCCAACGCAACCAAGGTCGTATCTGCCTGATTAAGAAATATTTTTCCATCTGCATAAGCCAGGCCTCGGTTGACCGTATCACAGCACATGACTGGCACAGTTTCGTCATAGCTCTGCTTGGGTTCGTATTTCCATTTAATAGCACCGTCATTATTTAAATCGAGCGCATAAACAATATTAGGGAAAGGTGTATGAATATATAGAGTATCGTCAATGACTAGAGAATTGCCTTCATGACCACGTAAAACACCTGTCGAAAAAGACCAGGCCATGTTCAGCTTGTTAATATTTTTTTTATTGATTTGCTTGAGTGATGAGTATCGTTGGTTATTATAATTTCCGGCCGGCATCACCCAGTTGGCCGGATCATCTTGAAGTTTTTGTAATTCATCAGCTTGGCTGGTGCCAGCATAAATTCCGACTGCAGAAGCAATTAAAAATCTTAGAAATGTCATATTACTCAGTTTATTCATTAAAAATGCGTTTTCAGGGCATGTAGGTCATCACACTCTATGCCTAAAAAACGAATGAATCACCGGCAAATCTTCCCGATCTGACCAGTCTGAGTATTTTCACATGTGACAAGTGAACCTTGGCTGAATAAAAAAAGCCCGACATCAAACGATGCCGGGCCTTTTATTCAGACTAAGATTACGGAGTAATCTATATCATCTGGGTCTTACAGGCTGAATACACTCAGAACACCACCCAGGTTAGTCCAGCTAGACAGTGATTTATATGCACCGACTGCGCCAAGACCATCTGTTTCGTTTTCTAAGCTTGGAATCGCCATACCGATACCAGCCCAACCACCGACACCTGACAGTACAGAAATATACTGTTTACCGTCATGTTTGTAGGTGTTGA
Source organism: Methylophaga sp. UBA2012 (assembly GCF_002335235.1). Lineage (NCBI taxonomy): Bacteria > Pseudomonadati > Pseudomonadota > Gammaproteobacteria > Thiotrichales > Piscirickettsiaceae > Methylophaga > Methylophaga sp. UBA2012. The sequence continues at coordinate 72,673 of NZ_DDCG01000003.1, forward strand.
CGTTACCGATAACGCCTGATGGAGTTTTGAATCTCCACAGCTCACGACCTGTTTGCGCATCAACGGCTTTCAGGTAACCTTCCAATGTACCGTAGAACACGACGTCAGAAGCGGTTGCTAAGGCACCAGACCAGACTGAGAAACGTTCTGGGTTTGACCATACGATCTTACCTTCACGGGCATCCCAAGCGATAAAGTTACCTAAGTGTGTACCACCTGGTGCGGGATACATGCTTAATGTTGCACCAACGTATGGTTGACCTGCGACGTATTCCACTTCAAATGGTTCATAGTCCATACATACATGGTTGGTTGGCACGTAGAACAGACCAGTGCGTGGAGAATACGCTGAAGGTTGCTCATCTTTAGAACCCAATGCTGCAGGGCATACGCCAGATGTATTCACATCTTCACCGTTACGTGCAGTAGAGTATTTCGCTACACGATCATGTAAACCAGTTTTCAGGTTCACACCGTTTGACCAGTTAACCGCTGGATCATATTTTTCAGCCACTAACAGTTCACCCGTGACGCGGTCCATGGTGTAACCAAAACCGTTACGGTCAAAGTGGACAGCAGTTTTATGCATTTTGCCTTTCACTTTTTGATCAGCAAGTACAACTTCGTTGATACCGTCATAATCCCACTCATCATGTGGCGTCATTTGGTAAACCCATTTCGCCATACCGGTGTCTAAGTCACGACCCCATAGAGACATTGACCATTTGTTGTCACCAGGACGTTGAACCGGGTTCCAGGTAGATGGATTACCTGAACCATAGTAGAACATGTTCAGATCTGGATCGTATGAATACCAACCCCATGTTGTACCACCACCAATTTTCCATTGGTCACCTTGCCAAGTTTTCAAAGATGAATCTTTGCCAACCGGCTTCAGCATAGACGTTGTTTTGTTAGGATCAACTAACATTTCATCATCAGGACCCGTGCTGTAGGCTTTGTATTTAACGTTACCATCTAAGTCATAGGCTTGAACGTAACCACGTACACCAAACTCACCACCTGAGATACCGACTAAGACTTTATCTTTGAATACAAATGCAGCACCCGTGCTTGTTGCACCACGTTTAGCATCATCACGTTTATCAGACCAAACCACTTTGCCGTCTTCAGCATTTAATGCAACAAGTGTTGTATCCGCTTGGTTCAGGAAGATTTTGCCGTCTGCATAGCTTAAACCACGGTTAACCGTGTCACAGCACATAACAGGTACTGTTTCATCGTAGTTTTGTTTGGGTTCATATTTCCATTTGATCGCACCGTCACTGTTTAAGTCCAACGCATAAACGATGTTTGGGAAAGGAGTATGGACATACATAGTGTCACCGATAACCAGAGAGTTACCTTCGTGACCACGTAAAACACCGGTTGAGAAAGACCATGCCATGTTTAAATCTTTGACATTGTCTTTGTTGATTTGAGTTAATTCAGAGTAACGTTGGTTGTTATAGTTACCTGCTGGCATTACCCAGTTATTCGGATCTTTTTGCATTTGCAATAATTCATCAGCAGCAGCCAAGCTTGGCACAGCTAAAGTCATCATTGCGATTGATAAAGTTTTCAGCTTCATTAGAGTGACCTCTATTAATTGTTATTTAACATGACGGCAACACTGGCCGGTCAGGGAGGACTCTATTCGGCTTTTACCTTCTTTTCATTAGGGAATAATCACCCATAGTTTGGGATATATTCCCAAGCATGGCGGAAAGGCTTCCCACGCAATATTAATAAGATTCCTGAAAATAATTGAAAATCTAGTATTAACTGCTGACTACACCGTACTTTATGGCTAAGCGAACCATTTCTGCCGATGAATTAAAACCCAATTTATGTTTTAACATGGTCTGGTAATTAGCAATAGTTTTCGCTTCCAGACTTAACTGGGAGGCAACCTGTGAAATGGTCAGTCCTTCAGCCAACAGCCTGAATATTTCAAATTCCCGCGTACTCAATCTTTGGGTAGGGTCATCGGAGCCAGACACACTTTGCATAGCAATTTTCTGTGCCATTTCAGCACTTAAAAAGTTTTTGCCATTCATTACCTGATGAATAGCCGTCACCAGATCTTGACTATCACCTGATTTGATAACGTAACCTTTTGCTCCAGCACTCATTGCTTGCATCGCTAATGTCACATTTTCATGCATTGAAAAGACAATAATACGAGCATTTCGAAACTTACCACAGATCCTTCTTACTGCTTCCAAACCGCCAATACCCGGCATCGACATATCAGTGATCAGGATGTCGGGTAATAATTCTGTGTATGCCTGATAGGCTTTTTCCCCGCTTGGAATTTCTTTCACAACCTGAAACTCATCGTAACTGTTCAGCATACTCGCTAGACCTGATCGTACAATCTCATGATCATCAGCCAATAGAATCTTAATTTTTGCCATCGATCTCTCCGATACCACACGGTAGCTTCACTTTAATTTTCATGCCTTGTCCTGGCTGACTTTCAATATGAATGTGACCTGATACTGTCTCTACCCGTTCTCGCATACCTAATAATCCATAGCCTTTTTTTATCAAGTTTAAATCGCATCCCTGACCGTTATCCATCACGTCGATAATAATGTCATTGTCTTTTCTGTAAAGCAGAATTTTAGCTTCAACATTGTTACCAGCGTGACGACTGATGTTAGTTAAACCTTCCTGAATGATACGGTAACAGCTTAATTGCATATGCTCATCAAGTAACCTCAAATTACAATTTATGGTCAATTCAAGTTGATGCTGCGGATGGTTATAAATCCAGTCATTAACCAACTCATGTAAACAATGTGCCAAACCAAATTCAGATAAATTAGGGGGGCGTAATTGTTTAAGATTCGATCTCAGAATATCTGACATTCTCTCGCTACGTTGCCTTAGATTAGCAATGGTATTTTCTTTTGTATTGGGATCATCTGAGTGATAAAACTTGTCCAAATCAATACGCATTGTGGTTAAAAGTTGACCAAGCTCATCGTGTAGCTCTGCCGCAATACGTTTTCGTTCGATTTCTTGTAATTCAACGGCTTTTCTCTTTTGTATGTGAAAAACCTTTTTTAAACTTTCACTTGACTCAATAATACGAAAAATAAGGCGTTTGATATTGGATAAGGATAGATAACGTAGACGTCCAGTTTTCTCTTCCTTCTGTCTTGGAAAGTTAAGTTGACCGTCAATACGCTCTAAAATGAGTGAGAACAGAAACACGACCAGGCAGCTTGATAATATGAATGTAAATAAAATGGGAATTAATAATTCGGCAATCCCTATCCCAACATATTTCAGTTCATGATATATATCACTGCGAATAATGACTTCACCGACATGCCTGGAGTGAATCACTACCGGCTCAACAATATAAACAGATTTAAGATGAAAGATATCTAAAATGACTTTCATCACTTTTGTCATCACGCCATCAGTATCAGATTGATATTGACGATTACTTTCAATCATAGAACCATCTTGAGAGATGAACTCAATATTCAAACGATCTAAATTACGCCATTGTTGTAGTTCAAATATAGGAATCTGATTTTTATCTGTCTCGGCGATATTAAAATCGTCAATCTGCTCACGAATCATAGATGAGACCAAGGTGGCTTCCTGAGTAGTTTCACGATGGTTAATCAAGTAGATTTGTACTAGGGCTAAGACTTCTAAGAAAATTAGGAAGCAAATTAATCCAGCGATAAATAACGCTACTTTCTGTGCAACTGAGCCGGTCAATATTTTATTCATCAATACCCTTATCGTGAGGCTTAAAAATACCTGTAGTCCCTAACGAAATAAGTTTGGTATTTAGGTTTTCACACCCAAGCACACCTTGCTACATCAACATCCTTAGATATAAACAATGCAGTCGAAGCCGACTATTATAGCTTTTTTAACCACAGACATACCTCAAATCCCATTTTGATTTAGAGATATAAAAAAAGGCCCGACATCAAAAGATACCGGGCCTTTTATTCAGACTAAGATTACAGAGTAATCTATATCATCTGGGTCTTACAGGCTGAATACGCTCAGAACACCACCCAGGTTAGTCCAGCTAGACAATGCTTTATAAGCACCGACTGCGCCTAGACCATCTGAGCTGTTTTCTAAGTCAGGAATCGCCATACCGATACCAGCCCAACCACCGACACCTGACAGCACAGAAACGTACTGTTTACCGTCATGTGTGTAAGTATTGACGTTACCGATTACACCTGATGCTGTTTTGAAGCGCCATAGTTCACGACCTGTTTGTGCATCAACGGCTTTCAGATAACCTTCCAATGTACCGTAGAACACGACATCAGTCGCTGTTGCTAAGGCACCAGACCAGACTGAGAAACGTTCTGGGTTTGACCATACGATCTTACCTTCACGGGCATCCCAAGCGATGAAGTTACCCATGTGAGTACCACCTGGTGCAGGGAACATATTCAGCGTTGCACCAACGTATGGTTGACCCGCTACGTATTCCACTTCAAATGGTTCATAGTCCATACAAACGTGATTGGTTGGCACATAGTACAGACCTGTACGAGGCGAAAATGCCGCTGGCTGTTGGTCTTTTGAACCTAAGGCCGCAGGACAAATACCCGTAGTATTAACGTCTTCGCCATTGGCTGCTGTTGAGTATTTTGCAGCACGCTCAGGCAGACCTGTTTTCATATTAATACCAGTTGCCCAGTTAACTGCTGGATCATATTTTTCAGCCACTAACAGTTCACCAGTGACGCGGTCCATGGTGTAACCAAAACCGTTACGGTCAAAGTGAACAGCAGTTTTATGCATTTTGCCTTTCACTTTTTGATCAGCAAGAATGACTTCGTTGATACCGTCATAATCCCACTCATCATGTGGTGTCATTTGGTAAACCCATTTCGCCATACCGGTGTCTAAGTCACGACCCCATAAAGACATTGACCATTTGTTGTCACCAGGACGTTGAACCGGGTTCCAGGTAGATGGGTTACCTGAACCATAGTAGAACATGTTCAGATCCGGGTCATAAGAAATCCAGCCCCAAGTGGTACCACCACCAATTTTCCATTGGTCACCTTGCCAGGTTTTCAAAGATGAATCTTTGCCAACCGGCTTCAGCATAGACATGGTTTTGTTAGGATCAACTAACATTTCTTTGTCAGGACCTGTGCTGTATGCCGTGTACTGTTCTTTACCATCCAGGCTATAGGCTTTGATATAACCACGTACACCAAACTCACCACCTGAGATACCGACTAAGACTTTGTCTTTAACAACAAATGCAGCGCCTGTGCTGGTTTCACCTTTTTTAGGATCACCACGTTTGTCAGACCAAACCACTTTGCCGTCTTCAGCATTTAATGCAACAAGTGTTGTATCGGCTTGGTTCAGGAAGATTTTGCCATCGCCATAGCTTAAACCACGGTTAACCGTGTCACAGCACATAACAGGCACTGTTTCATCGTAGTTTTGTTTGGGTTCATATTTCCATTTCATCGCACCATCGTTGTTTAAGTCCAACGCATAAACGATGTTTGGGAAAGGAGTATGGACATACATAGTGTCACCGATAACCAAAGAGTTACCTTCGTGACCACGTAAAACACCGGTTGAGAAAGACCATGCCATGTTTAAATCTTTGACATTGTCTTTGTTGATTTGAGTTAATTCAGAGTAACGTTGGTTGTTATAGTTACCTGCTGGCATTACCCAGTTATTCGGATTTTTTTGCATTTCAAGCAATTCATCGGCAGCAGCCAAGCCTGGCACTGCCAATGTCATCATTGCTAATGACAAAGTTTTCAGCTTCATTTTTAATCCCTAGTGTTTGATTACAGAACATGTCGAGAGGAATAACAACGACATGGTTCCCACACTTTATGCTCGTTATGCCCAAGAATCATTACCAAAGATTCCCGATTTTAGCGGGAACAAATCGACACAACTTAAGGAAGTAAAACCTAAACTGATGAAATAATTGTCATTTAATCAAAAATCACTGCTCCGTAATTACACCATATTTCATGGCCAATCTGACCAATTCAACCGGAGAATGAATATCTAGCTTCTGTTTGAGACTTGTTTGGTAATTAGCGACTGTTTTTTGACCGATATTTAATCGTCCCGCAATTTCTTCTACTAACTTTCCTTCCGCCAATAAACGGAAAACTTCAAATTCCCGTGAAGTTAATCTTTGCGTCGGGTTATCATCGCCAGTCAAACTTTGCAAAGCGACTTTTTGTGCCATATCTGCACTCAAAAAGCTTTTGCCTGACGCGACTTCTTTTACTGCCTTAACAAGATCCTCAGCATTACCCGATTTTGCTACGTAACCCATGGCGCCAGCGGTCAGCGACTGAATTGCATAGGTCGCATTTTCATGCATAGAGAACATAATGACTCGTGCATCAGGCCAACGATGAAGAATCCTGCGTAATGCCTCAAGCCCCCCCATACCAGGCATCGACATATCCATCACTAACACATCCGGACGATTCTCCGGATAAGTTTGATAGGCCTGTTCTCCACTCTCCGCTTCAGCAATCACTTTTATGTCTGAATTTTGTTCGAGTAATCGACATAAACCTGATCTGACTACGGCATGGTCATCAGTCAGCATGACTTTAATTAACTGGCTCACGCATTATCTCCTTGTTTGGGAACCGTCACATCAATCGTGACGCCTTGATTTAAATTAGATGTAATATCAAAAGTGCCGCCCACACTGTCTAAGCGTTCTTTCATTCCTGCGAGACCAAAACGCTGTGTGTGCTGTGATGGTTCAAAGCCTTTGCCGTTATCACTCACGGTCAAATGAATGGCACGCTTTTCCTCTTTTAAAATGATCCATGCCTGCTTGGCTTTTGAATGGCGGCTGATATTGGTTAGGCATTCCTGTATGACGCGATAAAGTGTTAATTGGGCATTTTCTTCCAGTGACGAGAACTCACCATCAAATTGATATTCCACTTCAATATTCGGATGTCTTTCACGCCAGCTATCCACTAACTCCTGCATTGCTGCAATAAAACCTAATTCATCGAGTCCGCCCGGACGCAAGCGCTGCAGCATGGTTCGCAGAATATCCATCATCAAGCCCACCACTTCATCAATCGCCGAAGCACTTTTTTTAGCAGCCTCAAGATCGTTGGTAGACTTAATCACCGAAGCATCAACATGAATTGCCGTCAGATGCTGACCAATTTCATCATGCAGTTCGTGAGCAAGACTTTTTCGCTCAGCTTCCTGCAAACGAATAATCTGTTGTGTCAGGCGATGGTTATTACGAATACTACTTTGTAAGGTAGAAGCCATCATGTTGAATTTATGGCTGATACTGGCCATTTCGGGTAATTCAAATATAGGTAATCGGCTATCCAGATTCCCAGTTTCAATATCAGTCAGCGCAGAAATTATCTGATCGATAGGTTTTAAGGCGCGAGCCACTACCAGATAAACCAGAATATTCACAAAGACAAAAAATAATGAAATCATGGTCAATAGTGTTTTCGTCTCATCCCAAGCCTCGGCTATTTCATTATCAGGCTTAGGCTTTATGACTAATTCACCAATTTTTTGCGAATTCACATAAACCGGCAGTCGTTCAGGTTTTAAATCATCAAGGGCAGAATACATCTCGCGACCAAACCAGTCGGGATAGGGTTTATGGTCATTACTGGTTTCATCTTCATTACTTTCGATAAGTTGATTATGCATGCCATAAAATTCGATTCTTAAATGCCTGACTCCCGTGAGCTTATTCAGCATAAATGGTGATTCAGCCTGCTCTTTAAGCACTTTGTCTTTGAATTTAAAATGACTTAACTCGGCATTTAGCATGTGTAAGGCGAAGTCCATGGTAGAGGCGACTTCAGCCCTAACATCTTCACGAGCACTATGGATCGCTTTTACTGCGCCAATCACTAAGATAATTAACAAGACAGCTGTGACGATAAGATTGAGTCTATATCTGAGATTCATGCACTAGGACTATGTGAAATAAATAAGCATTCTAGTATTGCAGTGATGTATTGGAGATAGGAGAAATTCCCTTTTACAAAAGTGACAGACAAAAAAAAGCCCCGATTAACGGGGCTTTTTGACTTTCTTTGAAAGAAAGGCGTTTTAGCGGTTGCAAATATACATTGTTACTTCAAAGCCGAAACGCATGTCTGAGTATTCTGGTTTAGTCCACATAGTCAATTCCTCTTAATTGATTCAGTCACTATTGGCTGAATTCCATAGTTCACAGTCTACGGATTTGTGTAAACAATTCAGAGAGGTTTTTACTCGTCATGACTCAGGATTTTTCTGAATAAACTAAGCAGGATTATCTCACGCATCAAGCAAACCACTACGAATTGCCAAGCGCGCTAACTCTGCAGAGTTTGAGACATTCAATTTTTGCTTGATATTGGTATGATGAGTGCCCACTGTTTTTGGACTTAAATTCAAGATATCCGCAATTTCGTTTACCGTTTTACCTTCCGCCAGCAAACGGAAGACTTCAAACTCTCGCTGACTCAAAACATCAATCGGATTCTCTGAACCAGTCAGTTTTTGCATGGCTAACTGCTGAGCGATTTCAGGCGCAATACAGGTTTTGCCCTGAGCGACCATTTCTACTGCTCGTAGCATTTCTTCCGGCGCACTGCGTTTGGGAATGAAACCTAACGCCCCTGCCTGCATTGCCCTTGTCGTAAAGACACTATCTTCATGCACACTGAGGACAAGAATTTTTGCAGAGGGGTCTCTGGCAGTGATCCTCTCTATGGCGCCTACACCACCGATGCCAGGCATAGATATGTCCATAACAACAATATCAGGATGATGTTTACTGAAATCCTGAACAGCCTGCTCACCACTACCTGCCTCTGCAATCACCGTAAATTTGTCACCATCTTCCAAAAGTCGACGAAATCCTGCTCGCACCAGTTCGTGATCATCAACCAGCAATATTGTTTTTTTATCCAGACTCATAATAATCTGTCCGCTCTTAGAGGAATAACCACGCTGACTTTAACGCCATTGCCTGGCTCACTGGTAAGTTCAAACTCACCCCCGAGGCTGTGAGCACGCTCGCGCATGCCCAACAATCCAAAGTCGACGTCAGAATGTAGGTCTTTAACAACCATACCTTTACCGTTGTCTTTAATCTCGATAGAAAGATTATCTATATCACTATTACTGGCTTTCTGTGTTTTTACAATAACATTGATCTGACTTGCCTCCGCATGTCTTACTGCATTGGTTATTGCTTCCTGCACCACACGGAATACCGTCATATTCATCATTTCATTCAGATTATCTAAACGACCTGACACCCGAATATCAAACTGGATATCAGGCTCACGTGCCTGCCAGCTGGTAATCGCTTGCTCAAGTGTCGGCACCAATCCTAAATCATCCAAAGGACTCGGGCGTAAACGCGTGATCATATTATGAACTACATCATATATATGACTCGTCGTATCAATAATAGCCTGGGCACTGTTGAACACTCGCGGTTCGCTCTGCTCCGTACGATTGCGGATTAATACCGCATCAGTTTTTATCGCTGTCAGGCACTGACCCAACTCATCATGAAGCTCTCTGGCTAAATGACGCCGTTCCGCTTCTTGTACTTCATCCATATGCTGAGTCAGTAAACGCGTCTCCCTGAGTTGCGTTCTAGCGGCCTCAGCCTGTTTTAGCTCGGTGATATCACGCAGTGTACAAATCAGACCAATGACCTGCTGCTCTTTATCAAATAACGGCACCGTTGACATAAGTAAGGCCACTTTTTCGCCATCTGGTCGTAACAGCGTAGTCTCCATGTTTTCTGTCGTTTCACAGTTTTCTAAAATGGAAGCTATTTTCTGATGAGACTGTTCAAAGCCCAGGTTAGCAAGTGCTTCACCCTTTAATACCAAGGTTTGTTTGGCAAATAAACGTTCGGCTGTAGAGTTACAAAATGTGATATTACCAGCATGATCCAGTGACAAAATGGCATCGCCGGACTGCCGAACTAACATGGCTAAACGTTGATTTTCTGCCATACTCAGTTCCAGTGCCTGACCCATTCTATTAAAGGTATGACTGATTTGATTCATTTCAGCCAGGCTGAAATCCGGCAGGCGTAAGTGCAAATCGCCTTTCTCAAACGCAGACAAAACTTGCAATAGTCTCTGCAAAGGCCTTAAAAACCAGTCCACGCCCCAGTAAAGGAAAATACTGACAAATACAAAAGCCACCATACCTAAGGCCAGGATGCTCCGTATATCCATCCAACGGTCACTGATTTCTTGCATTGGCGCAGCATAAATCACCATATGGCCGGTGCCAAACCGTTTAGAGAGAGGTGTCACTTCGGGAAACAGCACTTTGACAAACCACTCAGGAGGCTCGACTTTGAGTGTTTCATCCGGCTCTCCTTCGAAAAGAAGCCCCTGCGAATCGAACATCAAAATATGTAAACTTCTTATCTGACTCAGCGCTTTGACCATTTCATGGATTTGCTGGTTGATACCATAATCCCGGTTAAGCGGTTTATCGGCTAAGGTCAGAGTAATAAGACGAGCTGCGGCAGCCATCGTATCTTCAACTTCAATCTGAACAGATTTTCGTGCGTTAGTAATCAGAACACCGGTACTGGCGAGTAATGCCACCAGTAAGAGCACGGTAAAAAACAGATTAACTTTTAACTTAAGACTCATCGTAACTCAGTTTCTGTTACGCCTTTAGCGCCCAGATTATCGACCCAGCGAATCATAATCTTATCGCCAACGGCTCCTCCCGCCAATTGAAAAGAGAAATAAGGATTACGAGCCGTTGCCGTGCCACATTTTATCGCCATCACCTCGTTACCATTTCGCCAGCAACGAATATCCTGAATAAATTGGGCTGGAATCAACTCACCGTTTTCATCCTTACCTCTACCGGTATGCATCGGATGGGCGAGTAATACTCTAACGGTCGTATCGCCCTCTTTTAGTTTGGCACGAATCCGGTCTCGGGCAGTTATGGCCATCAGGCACATCCTCCAATATCAACTGAGATGTCACGTGAAGTTTGATAAAGCTTGCCATCGGCACGAATGACAGCAATGATTTTTGAATCTTCCGCCACTTTTATCATGCTTTTGAATGGCAGTTTTACACCTTCTGTAAGTTCGATACTCATTGCTAATGGATTGGGATTTTTATCCACGAGAATAGCAATCCGTTCTATATTCTCCAAACTGGATATCACCTCAAAAGGCACAGAGGCGCCATTAACGGCGTAGCTAGGTGGTGAGCCCACTTTAAAACTCACTTTATCTTCTGGAATATCTTGTGCCTGCCCTAATAAGGCAAGCAGCGCATCCTCAACCGTATCCGCCGTAAAGGCATCAGAGGGCCAATGTGCCAGTACGCGTTTTGGAGCCAGCAAGCCAGTACTGGCCACCAATGCCAATGTAGATGCTGAAATAGCACTTTTCAAAAACTGTCTGCGTCGCTTGTCGGCATTCTCCGTCATTATTTAATTTTCCATCTCACTCATCGCATTCTCAACTTCCCGCAATCGTGAAGCAATTTTGGAAAGTTGATATTCATCATGGCCAGCCGCCTCTGCAGCCAGGTGCAATTGATCTGCAGCGGCCTTCAGTAAGCCTGACTGATAGTAATACTCAGCAAGCCATGCATGCGACTCGCTTTTTTGCCCCATATCACCTTTCGCCTGGGCCATTAGCTTATATATCTGTCGTCCTGTCTCACCGAGCTCAATCTGGGTCTGTAATAGCTTAGCCGCTTTATCGGGTCTGCCTGTTGTTAACAAGGCATGCACCTCATTCAGCGTCAATGCACGATCGTCGGGATATAGACGCTGATTGTCTTCATAAATCGCCAGGGCTGCATCGACACGACCTACTGATAATTCAATATCTGCCAGCGCCAATTGATAGGCCAAACGATCAGGCTCTTTCTCAATCAATGGCATCAAACGCTGACGCGCTAAGGTGTATTGTGCACTCTTCATTAATGCCAGCACATAACCATAATTCAGCGGATCTTTATTTTCTGGTTTATCTTCCGTTAATTGCTGTTGATAATACTTAATCAAATCCTGACTATCCTGCGCCATCATCACACGAAGCTTTTCTCTGACTAAGTAAAACTGCTCATGATCTGAAAGCCTTGGTTTTACCTTATATTGAGATGCACGACCTCTAGCATCGGCTATACGTGATGTGGTGACTGGGTGAGTTCGTAAAAACTCTGGAATCGCATCGCCACCATAAAAGCGACTCGCTTGCTGGAGCTTTTCAAAAAAACTGGGCATCGCATCAGGATTAAACCCTGATTTAACTAATGTCTGCATCCCTATATTGTCAGCTTCTGCCTCATTCGCCCTGGTATAGTCAATCTGACTCTGAATACTCCCTGCCTGCACTGCCATGATCGCCGCCGAACCGGCTTTAGGATCAGCGGCACCCAACAGCGCTGCAGCAATCATGGCAGCTGTTCGGGGAATCGTCATCCGTTTTGAATTTTCAAAGCTTCTCAGTATATGGCGTTGCGTGATATGCGCAATCTCATGCGACATTACCGAAGCCAGCTCATCTTCATTTGCTGCGGTCAGAATCAAGCCTGAATTGACCCCTACATACCCACCTGGCGTAGCAAACGCATTTACAGTAGCGTCAGGAACAACAAAAAAAGTGTAGTTCAAATTAGGTTCGTTACTATTAGAAGCCAATCGGTAACCCAAGGACTGGATATAACTATTCACCTCAGGATCTTCTACCAAGTCAGTACTTTGTTGTAAGCGCCAGAAAAATGCTTGACCAATCTCCTGCTCTTCTCGAGGAGAAATCAATTCACCTGCGCTATCCCCCATTTCAGGTAAGGCAATATCCAGCGCCCAGCCACTACTAAGATGACTGAAAAAAACTAAACTTACGATTTGAAATATTGTTCTCATAAGCCAAATAGACCCGCCAGTAAGGTACACGGTTCCAGTGAGACACTGAATATAAATCCGTTTATCATTGCATCATTCTAAGAAAAAATGGGATAAGTAGTATGTCAGAATTTCAAAAAGAAATTGATACCTCCGGCCTCAATTGCCCTCTTCCTGTGTTAAAAGCCCGGAAAGCACTCGCCGATATGTCACCTGGACAACGGCTTTTATTGATTGCCACCGACAAAGGTGCAAATAAAGATATTCCTACTTTTTGTAAAATGACAGGCAATGCATTAATAGAAATGTCTGAAGTCGACGATAAATATCATTTTGTTGTTGAGAAAGCCTAATTTGACATCGTACTGAATGGTGGCGATTCATCACACTACGCGCCAATATTGATCACTTGCTCAGTTATGATCCGAAACAGCATATCGCCAAATACTGCTGAATAAGCGCTAAACAGAATTTACTCTATAAAAAACAGTAACTAATATCTGTTTTAATGCCAGATTAAAAGATGGCACCTTATCTGCTTGTTTTTAAAATGTTTTTTCATTTTAAATAATATGGAGCAGTTATTAATGAACAACATCAGTCCACTCAAACACACAGGATTCATTGCCAGTTCTATCTTTTTCACGATATTAAGCAGCCCGGTATTTGCGGAAATAAGCTGTGATTCAGAATCAACAGAAGCGAAACATCATTACATTCCGGCTAATAATAAAACGGTCCACTGGGGCTACTTCAGTAAAAATAAAGCACCACAGGCAGTTGTTCAATCTGGTGATTTTGTGACTCTGGAAACATTGACACATCATGCTAATGACGACGCAGAAAGAATGGTAAAAGGCGATCCCGGTGCTGAGAGCGTTTTTAAATGGGAAAAAAATGATAAAGGTGTGGATCGACGCGGTGCTGGCCCCATGGATGCGTCAATCTATGGTCGTGGTGCCGGTGAAGGTTTCGGAGTTCATGTTTTAACTGGTCCAGTCTATGTCTGTGGTGCAGAGCCAGGTGACGTTCTTGAAGTACGCATTCTGGATATGTACCCGCGTCCCTCTGGAAACCCCAAGTATGCTGGTAAAACATATGGGGTCAATGCTGCAGCATGGTGGGGATATCACTACAACGATATGATCGAAGATCCTAAACCGCGTGAAGTCATTACTATTTTTGAGCTTGACGCGACTGGAGAGAAAGACTGGGCAAAAGCGGTCTACAACTATCAATGGGTTCCTCAAACCGACCCTAAAGGTGTCGTCCATGAAAAAATTGACTATCCAGGCGTCCCCGTTGATCACAGCAAAATCACTAAAAACACAAAAGTCCTCGAGAATATTCGCGTTCCTGTCAGATTACATTTTGGAACAATGGGGGTAGCTCCGGTCGAAACAGATTATGTCGACTCTATTCCACCAGGCTATTTTGGCGGCAACATTGATGACTGGCGTATTGGTAAAGGCGGCACCATGTACTACCCTGTTGCAGTTAAAGGCGCTTTACTCAGTGCCGGCGATCCGCATGCAGCACAAGGTGACTCAGAACTTGCTGGAACCGCTATCGAAACCTCAATGACAGGCGTCGTTCAAGTTATTCTTCACAAACAAAATGAGTTGCAAGATACGGTTTTGCAAGGCCTGGATTACCCTCTACTGGAAACAGACACCGAATGGGTTGTTCACGGCTTTAGTTATCCTAATTACCTTGAAGCACTTGGGGAAAAAGCACAGAGCGAGATTTACGCAAAATCCTCTATCGACAATGCCATGCGCGATGCTTTTAGAAAAATGCGCCACTTTCTCATGACAGCCAAAGGGCTCAGTGAAGACGAAGCTATTTCTCTGATGTCGGTATCCGCTGACTTCGGCATAACTCAAGTGGTAGATGGTAATTGGGGCGTTCATGGTGTCATTGAAAAACGCGTCTTTGCTGGCGATTCAATAAACTGATTGGATTTAATATTTTTATCATCAGAACACCAAAAAGGCTATCCACAGATAGCCTTTTTAATGAAACACTCCTGCTCGATGACCAGGAATAAAATTGTGATGAGGTATTTTGTTCTTCTATTTCGATTTACTAGTGATGCCTGACAATAGTCAGACAGTTTTATCTGGTAAAAATGAGTCTGAAACCATAATGCTGAATCATCCATTATCACATCAGTATCATTTTGTTAGTGTCCCAAAATTGTCCCAAATGGGCATTTTGAGGATCTAGCGTTGACACCAGAGTAATGTAACTTATTGAAAAAAGGAAGATTAAATGGCGTCCCCGGCAGGAGTCGAACCTGCGACCTTCCCCTTAGGAGGGGGACGCTCTATCCTGCTGAGCTACGGGGACATTGGTCAGGCATTATAACAGCGATAAGCATTAAGCTCGAAGACTGAATATTGTTTGTTGATTAATCGTCATAGGATCGGCGGTTAAACGGTAACGATACAAACAAAAAAGCCGTCACTCTATGACGGCTTTAAACGTTTGAAATACTGAAATTAACTAGACAGCAAGTTTTACTTTGCGACGTAAGCCCATAAAACCAAGTAGCGCAGGAGCAAATAGCAAGGCTGCTGGAGGAAGTGGAACAGCTGAAACCTCGAAAGAAGTAAAGTGAACTACACCCGGAAAGCTTGAAATGTTGAGATTTACTGATTGTCGCACGTCATCCGAAGGGTCCCAAGTTATATAAGCTAACTGCTCACTTCCAACCCAACTTATACCATTAGCCAACCATTTTTGCGTACCAATATTAATATCCCCCGTATCAAACAGGTCTGATAAAGTATAGAAAGTAATGGTACCGTCATCATTCGGAGTCTCCGCATTAAAAACAGAAAATTCACCAAAAGATAACTTCCCGTCCTCATTCAGATCTTCGCCAACAAAACTCCCTTTAAACTTAATAACTTCAGGACTCCCCGTGGGGGCCCATCCGGCAATAAAATTAGCTTTAACAACAGTTGCAGCCCAAGAGTTGTGGGATAGTGTCAATAAAACGAGGCTTAATAGCATCCACAATTTTTTTTTCATAAGAAATTTCCATCTAATGCAGCCCAGCCCTGATGCCACTAATGCACAGCTGTAGGTTTTCCGTCCCTGACTCACATCAGGTTTGGCGATAATATGTTGAACAAAATTAATAAATTAAAGTTAACTTGCTATGGCGAGTAACAGATGAACACTTATATTCTGTTGTTAACAGGTTACTTAAATTGAATTAGAAAAAAAATCATCCTTAAGTATGATTTTTTTAAAAAATTGACTTTAAATTCATAGTAAAAATTGAGTCAAAAAAATGTTCAAAGAGAATATTAACTCACGTCAACATATCTCTAATTAAGTTCAGATTAAGAAGACTATATGGAGTTAGGCAATATATGTTCGATAACCAGCTTGTCATGGTGAGACAATCAGTGACAAAAAAAGCCGTTACATTTTGTAACGGCTTTTTTTTATGAAACGCCAGTATCTATTGATTGATTATGCAGCTTGTTTGGCTTTACGGCGAAGTCCCATAAAACCAAGCAAAGCCGGAGCAAACATAAATGCAGCCGCTGGAATAGGCACTTCCGACACAGGCGCGATGCCTGCGGCACCTACGGTAAAGCCATGCCAGCCTTCACTTGTATGAGTAAAACTGAACGAGTCAAATAACCCTTCAAGAATAATCACTCCATGTAGCTCGGCAAAATTAGAGGTAGTAAATCCAGTACCGTCAGAATACAGGGTGGGTGATCCCGAACCGTACTTCCCTAAACCAGTACTATCAAATTTAATTTTTGTATCACCAAAATCAACATTATTTGCGTTCCAGCTGACAAGGGCAATGTAAGGATTCAGCACTGTTTCTGAAAATTTTATTTCTACTGTACCACCGGTACTCAAACCGATAATTTCACGTGATGATGGAAGATTGCTAACCGTCCCCTTGGTGTAGGCATTACCCCACCAATTATCTGTCGCTCCCGATTCTATGAAATAAGCATCAGAACTTGAGCTAAAACCAACACTGACATTGTCACTACCAAACGCCATGGTTCCAGATGCAGTTTTTTGACTTGTTTTTGTCCAGTCTGTCCAGCCAATATTTGCAGCATGAGCCGATATCGTTAACATCGATGCTGACAGAGCAAGGGTTGTTGCAAAAAATTTTTTATACATGTCCCATATCCCAATAATTTTGCAACCCAGCCCTGTCAAGACTTCAATATACAGCTGTAGGCTTTCCGTCCCTGACTCACATCAGGTTTGGCGTTAATGTGTTGAACACGATGAAATAATAATATAACTATTTAATTTCGCAACAGGTAACCACCAACAATCAGTTGCGCACTATTAACTTGCCTTAATTAATTAAAAATTACATTGTACTTTGGTACTAATTTATTAAAAAAAAGACATTCCATTCTTCCTCAACACAATGTTTATAGAGGAAAATTCGATACGTTTTCAGCATAAGTGAAAAATAACTTAATCCTCACTCGGCAGAACACAATTTACCCATATCCACCCACCGTGTTTGAAATGCAAAAGTCAGTGCCCCCCATTAAGATCATTAACTTACCAGTAACGTGATAGACATCATGCTTTCGTATAAAAGCAGTTAACTTTTACTTTTCACTGCCGATATAAGATGCATACAATTAAATTGCACACTATTTGCAAAGAGGCGAAAAAAAGACATGTTTGGTAAAACAAAGCAGTTAATCACCGAGAATGCGTTATTAAAAAACGAACTCACTCCCTTGCAGGAGATTTTCAGCGCCATGCAGTCATCACTGGCCATTATTGAGTTCACACCTGAAGGTATCATCACCGCAGTAAACGACAATTTTTCTCGGGTAACAGGTTATTCCTCTTCTGAACTGATAGGACAGCATCATCAACTGTTATGCGATAAATCCGAAGTTGAATCTTCCCGATATAAAGATTTTTGGAAGCATCTAAAGAACGGTGAGTATTTTTCAGGGGAAGTATTACGCAAGCATAAAAACGGCCATGATATATGGCTGGAAGCCAATTATTTCCCAATAAAAAATGGTGAAGGCCGTGTCGTTAAAATTTTTAAGATTGCTAACGATGTGACCGAACGTGTAGAACATTCTCGTAGTAATGATAGTTTGCTATCTGCAATCGATCGTTCAATGGCTATCATAGAGTTTGATATGGGAGGTCGTGTCACCAATGCCAATCAAAATTTTCTGAGCCTTATGGGATATAAGCTTGATGAAGTGAAAGGACAGCACCATAGAATTTTTTGTGACTCAGACTATGTAAAAAGTCCTGAATATGCCAAGTTCTGGGAACAATTGAATGAGGGACGTTTTATTGCAGACAATTTTAAACGGATAAATAAATATCAATCTGCTGTTTGGTTGGAAGCCACCTATAACCCTATATTCGATAGTAATGGCAAGCCCTATCGAGTCATTAAATTTGCCACTGACATTACTGAAAAAGTTCGCCGTTCCGAGGAAGAAAAAGCGGCCGCTAACACAGCCTATACAATATCACTGGAGACAGAAAAGTTATCCTCGACAGGTGAAGATATTATTTTTAAAACCATTGATAAACTTGAAGAATTGAAACAACAATTCAGTCATTCATCAACCGAGTTGGAACAGCTAGGTGTAGAAACCGCACAAATATCATTTATCGTTAAAACGATCAGCGATATCACTGAACAAACAAACTTACTCGCCTTAAATGCCGCAATAGAAGCTGCAAGAGCGGGTGATAGTGGGCGTGGTTTTGCTGTTGTGGCTGATGAAGTTCGCTCACTGGCGACACGGACCTCACAATCAACGGCCGAAATAGCGAGCATGATTAATAAAATCCAGTCTAAAAGTGATTCCGTCATAAAAAGTATGTCCGGAAGCATGTCGGGTGTCGAATCAGGCGTTGAGTTTGCTAATACCGCAGGGAATACCATCAGCCAAATCAGAAGCGGTGCAAAAAAAGTCGTGGAAGTGGTAGAAAATTTATCGAATCTTCACTAACACTATTAGTGATAAACCATCGAGCCGCACACAGGTGTGTGGCTCGATAATATTTATTGTGCCCTTGTCACAGGGTTTACCATGGAATAATGGTTAAACCAACAATAACAAATACTAGGGAAGCAGCCCATCTAGCCACATTCAAAGGGATCACTTTCAACATGGCTTCTCCTGCGTATACTACTGGAACATTGGCTAATAACATGCCAATTGTCGTGCCCAGTGTCACCATAAAAATATTTTGGTAGGTTGCAGCAAGCGCAATCGTAGCGACTTGCGTTTTATCACCAATCTCAGCAATGAAAAATAACACGGTGGTAACGACAAACGCCCCGTATCTAGCATATTTAATCGCATCATCATCTTCCTTGTCTGGTATCAATAACCAAGCGGCCATCGCAATAAAACTCAAGCCCAGTATCCACTGACCTGTTGGACCAAGAATAAATTGTCCAAGCCAGGTGCCCAGCCAGGCAGATGCAGCATGATTGAGGAGTGTAGCAACAAGGATTCCAGCCACGATGGCTGATTTATGGCTAAAACGTGCAGCTAGCATTAAAGATAAAAGCTGGGTTTTATCACCAATTTCCGCTAGCGAAACCGTGAGAACAGAAGTAAAGAAAGCATCCATTAAATAAACTCCGGCGGGATAACAATACCAAGACAAACAACGATCTCCCGCCAAGAGGAATCATTATTTGTCTCAGGTCTTGTCAATACCAGCAAGCTGGTACGAAACTGCCATGGACCTTGAGGGTCCAATTATGTTGACAGCTTCAAACACCGGTAGGTGAGTAGACTACTCCCCCAAGACGATGACAATATTCTAGCTGTTATCTAACTAATTGCCTATGGTTAATCTGCATTTTTTATTGGCGGCTTTTATCCAATGAGCGCATTATCCAATCGCAGGTAACAACACTCATCAACTTAATTAATCTGCTATAAACGTATACTGAAATACAATGTCTGACATGGTTATCAAACTTGCAGAGCAAAGCTACCTTCTTAAAGGAGTAGCAAAACAGATTGCAGAAAACTTGCTCACTGAAATAAATCAGATAAGCGCACTCTCCCCTTTTCGACAAATGTCGACTAAGCGCGGATATTATGTAGGAGCAAAAATGACCAATTGTGGTGACTTAGGCTGGGTAAGTGATAACAAGGGATACCGTTATACAGCTATCGACCCACTGACAAATATGCCGTGGCCATCCATGCCTGAGTTATTTGAATCGCTGGCAGAAGAAAATGCCTCATTGGTAGAGTTTCAACATTTCCAGCCTAATGCTTGTCTTATCAATCAGTACACTCCCGGTGTCGGTATGGGCTTGCACCAGGATAAGGACGAAAAAGACTTCACTCAGCCTATTGTTTCCGTCTCTCTCGGCGTACCGGCCATATTTCAATTTGGTAGTAATAAACGCAATGAAACACCTAATTACCATTTACTTGAGCATGGTGATATCGTCATCTGGGGAGGCGTTGACCGTTTACGCTTTCATGGTATAAAACCGATCAAACTCGCTCATCACCCTCTAACCGGTCAATTTAGATATAACCTGACATTTCGCAATACAGGGACGACTATCGACTAGACTAAAAAAAACGTTATACGCATAATGATTAGATTTAGAGTCTGAAAGCCAAGTTTAATTGAGGCATTTTGATACTTTTAACTAGCAGCCTACAGGTTTCGTAAGCTGTCTTTAGTGGCTTTATTGCAGGATGCGCGGTCAGAAGTGCCACATAATCAGGTAAACCATCTTGATTCGCGAAGACAAACTAATCACTCAGAGTCCCTATGCAAAAGCCAGGAGGCAAAGCATTCTGAAAAAATCAAAACACGTATTGATCATTGATGACCAATCTACAGGGCGCACAATTCTAGAACGCATTATTCAACAAATTGCTGACAATATTGTTGTTACGTCGTTAAGTAGTCCGGGAGAAGGTCTAATATGGCTTAACGATAATGAGCCGGATCTCATCGTCACCGACTATCGTATGCCGAATATGAATGGTGTGGAATTTATTCAAAAAATTCGCGTCATGCCTCATTGTCAGACCGTACCTATTGTGATGATCACTGTTGTTAGTGAAAAATCTGTTCGCTACGATGCTCTTGAAGCAGGTACTACCGCATTCCTAACCCGACCAATAGATCAGATTGAATGCCGAACCACTTGCCGAAATCTACTTCAAATGCAGGAACAGCACCTGATTATTCAAGACCGTGCAGACTGGCTGGCAAGGCAAGTTGAGATTGCCACAAAGAAAGTGGTCGATCGCGAAAAAGAAACCTTATTACGATTAGCTCGTGCTGGCGAATATCGAGATGAAGGCACAGGAAATCATGTTATTCGTATGGCGAAGTATGCACGCGTGATTGCTGAGTCGCTTAATACTTTCAGTCAGAGAGAGTGTGAGGAATTAGAATATACCGCTCCCATGCATGATATTGGGAAAATTGGTATTCCTGACGGTATATTGCTTAAAGCAGGCCCGCTAAGTGAACATGAGTGGGGAATCATGCAAACCCATACGACTATTGGACATGCCATTTTATCGGACAGCCAGTCTCGCTACATGCAAACGGGCGCTATCATCGCCTTGAATCATCACGAACGTTTCGATGGAAAAGGTTATCCGAATGGCTTAAAGGGTGATGAAATTCCACTCATCGCACGTGTTGTTGCTGTAGCCGATGTATTTGATGCCCTTGTCTCTGAAAGACCATACAAAGTGGCATGGCCATTTCAAGACGCCATTGACTATATAAGAAAACAATCTGGCAGCCATTTTGATCCTGAATGTGTTGATGCGTTTATCGAAAGTCTCGATAAGATAAAAGCAATTCAGGCTGAGTATGCGGATGAACCTAATGAACGATTCAGATAACGCCAAGCCCAATCGTAAACACCGTTTTTTAGCTCGCTTAGAACACTTTCGTTCCATCCTAAATAACACCGGTGACAGTGAGCCTGAGCAAGCCATCAAAGTACGCTTAACTATTGGTCTTGGTATTCTTTTCTATTTCGCCTTGCCATGGAATGATGGTGAGCAGCTACAAGATACGTTGCTTTCTCATCCCACCTTAGTCACTTTAATTTATTATGCTGGCGCTATGGCCATTGCCATAGCGATATTGCGCCATCCTCATCCCTCTCCTTTCAGACGCTTTGCCGGTATCCTCTTAGATCTGGGCTCTTTGTCGATTCTGATGTTTTATTCAGGCGATGAGAGTGTGTTTCTGTTTATTCTCTATCTCTGGGTAATTTTGGGTAATGGCTTCCGCTATGGCACTCGATACCTTTATCTTTCACTCTGCGTGGGATTGATTGGCTTTAGTATCGCGGTGGTTTACGGTCCTTATTGGCAGGATCTCCAGCACAAACCCATTGGGTTTAGCTTACTGTTATTATTGCTGGTCATCCCTGTCTACTCCGCATTTTTAATCAATAAGCTGCATGTCGCTATAAAAACGGCAAAACTTGCCAATGAAGCTAAAAGCCGTTTTCTAGCGAATATGTCCCATGAATTAAGGACACCTCTAAACGGTGTAATTGGCATTGCAGACTTGCTAGGTGAAACCAAGCTAAGCCCACAACAGTACGAATTCGTTAATATCATGCGTAATTCAGCGCAGACCTTATCGGGTTTAATTGAAAATGTGCTGGATATTTCAAAAATCGAAGCTGGCAAGATACATATTGCTAAAGAGAGTTTTGATTTACATTCTTTGATTAATAACATTATCGAATTACAGGCCGTAATGGGTGAGTCTAAGGACCTCCGCGTCAGTTATCATATCGACTCAAATATTGATTATCGACTGATAGGCGATCCACAACATTTACGTCAAGTTCTAATTAATCTATTGGGAAATGCCATTAAATTTACGGACTCTGGTTCGGTAAAATTACTGTTAGAAAAATTAGCGACTGATACAATAAGTCAAAAAATAACGATACGGTTCGAAGTACGTGATACTGGCATCGGCATAGCTGAAGAATATCTGGATAAGATATTTGATAACTTCACGCAAGCCAATATGTCAAACACGTCGAAATACCAGGGTACAGGGCTCGGAACCACGATCTCTAAACAGCTCGTAGAACTCATGGGAGGAGAGATAGGTGTAAAAAGTGAACTCGGCAGAGGAACAACGTTCTGGTTTGAACTGCCTTTTGACACCCACTCTGAATATGAATTGGAATTAAACGAACATAAAGTACTCGTTCTCGCTACAGAAAAAATCACTTCATCTTTATGCCAAAGCTTTGACACATGGAATTTGGAATATCAATGTGTACAGTCTTCAGCTCAGGCAATGTCAGCCTTAATGACCGCAGCAGAAAATGAACAACCTTTTTCTACTTTAGTCATCGATAGTGATTGTATGGCTGGAATCAGCCCCGTTCAATATGCACAACTTTTAACTCAAGAAGACAGTCTTCAACATTTGTCGTTAGTGTTAGTCAATCATAATGAAGATGTGCTTCAGGACGAAGAGCTTAACCAGTTTTATCGTTCTTCAGTAAAAGATGTGTTGGATAAAAGAGCTTTATTTAATGCGCTGCATTCAGCTGAGTCTACATTCTATAACGCTGATAAGGTGGTTAAGCTCAATGAATACTATCAATCCGAAGCTAACTCCCAGACTCAATTAACTATTCTTATCGCAGAAGATAATGTTGTTAATCAGCGGGTATTATCAGGCATCTTGAGTCAAATAGGACACAAGCTTATCTTAGCCAATACCGGTGAAGAAGCGATGAGTCTTATCAGCGAGCATTACGACGAGATTGATTTAATGCTACTGGATATGAATATGCCCGGTTATTCTGGAATTGATATCATCAAAGCAACTCAATTCATGGACACATCAAGAAAAATACCGTCCATAATCCTTACCGCTGATGCCACACCTGAAGCTAGACAAAACAGCATTGACGCCGGTGCTGATATTTTTCTGACAAAACCTATCAATTCAAAAGCACTATTGTCAGAGATAGCAAGTTTCACAAAACAATCAAAACAAAAGCAGTCATCGCCTCCGTTCAGTGAGAGTATTTCAACACCAGACAATGAACAATTACTCGATTACCGCCTCATCTCCGAATTAGAACAACTTGGCGGAGGTGAACAATTTATCAATAGCCTCGTCAGTGGCTTTGAGTACGATGGCCGCAAGCACATTGATATTATCAACAGTGCCGTCTTCGATGACTATTATCAATATCGTGAAAGTTTACATGCCCTTAAGGGCTCTTCCACTGAAATTGGCGCCATCAAACTTGCCGGGTTAACACGTCAGGCTGAACAGATAAAACCCGATCAAATCAACAGTCACGAGATCAAACAAATCGCCCGAGATATCAGTCAGGTATTTAATGACTCATTAGTTGCCCTCAAAAAAACCATTACCGACCATAGTTATGAAACTAAACATTAGCTGATGCTAAGACATCTGTTTTACTGGATTGACGATGGACTAGACGTTGCATCATACGCAAATCACGAGGTTGCAATTTCAATGCTGACTCAGCCCAAATTTTAGTGATCGTCAATAATTCGTCATAACTAACCGCACTACAGGCATCTTTAACCTGTCTCATAGCCCGATGGCTATTCGCATTTTTGTTCGATTTTTCAATATAACGATAAACTTCCCATTCGCCTTGTCCAGGCTCAGCGAGAATATCGACAACGCCCATCTCGTAAAGCTCTTCAGCAGAATATAACTTACCTGCCAGAATCATTTTTTCTGCTTTTGATGCGCCAATTTTTCTTGATAAAAGTGAGAATGCCCCCATACCAGGGAATAAATTAAATAAGACCTCGGGAAGCCCGAGTTTGGCGCCCTTTTCAGCAATCAATACATTACTTGATAGCGCCGACTCGAAGCCCCCTCCCAGTGCATCACCTTTGACTAAAGCGATAGTGGTCAGGTCGCTATCGAGATGGGACATATTGGCATATAAAACGTCAATGCAGCTCACTGCATACGCCAGCAAACCATCGGCATCTTGCTGCTCAATAAGATTTGCAAACAGCCCCAGATCACCTCCCAAATTAAAGATGCCATCAACATCTGAGGCTAGCACCAGGTAATCGTATTTTTGCCCCTGAGATAATCGCATGTCTTGTTTAACACTCGAAAAATAGCTAGCAATTTCACTCAGTAAGGTCGGTGTAAAACAAGGTCTGGGCTCTCCATGCATACGAAACCAGCCTGTACGATATTTTTTATCATAATGTGTAGATAGTTGTGAAAACTGATTTTGCTCCTGTTGTAATTGAGCGGCGTCATCCATTTTTGCCAGGGCATTCATACATCATCTCCTATACAGACTTAATTACCAAAAAAGTAAAACATGCTGGATAGTTAAGCTTTTGCAGGAACCATGCCCAAACAACAAGATAGCAATAAAATATATTTTTATATAATTATCAATAACTTAAATTAAAAATAAAGCGATAACAATCGATTATGTAACTGTCAATTATCTGACTAGAAATATCACGCGCAACTTTCTTGCTAGAGTCTTATCAAATTATGCTACAGGCTCAATGGTTTGAGTATGATGAAGAATGCCATCAATAGGTTCAGGTTTTCCTAAATGATATCCCTGACCATAATCAACGCCAATGGCTTTTAACTTTTGCCAGATTTTTTCATCCTCAACAAATTCAGCAATAGTTACCAATCCCATAACATGACCGATATCATTAATCGATTTAACCATTTCATAATCAAGTGGGTCGATGTGCATATCTTTCACAAACATTCCATCAATTTTAATACTTTGTACGGGTAAATTTTTCAGATAGGCAAACGATGACAAGCCACTACCAAAGTCATCCAAAGAGAATTTGCAGCCTAACTCCAATAAGCTTTTAATGAAGTAGTGAGCTTGTTTCAAATTACCAATAGCGGCGGTTTCAGTAATTTCAAACTTAATCATTTCCCGACGAAAAGACGCTGAGGATAATTTTGTCTTGATAAAGTCCAACATATCCTCATTACCTAGGCTCGTACCTGAAAGGTTAATAGCTAAGTATTTTAAATGGGGTACGGAAGTGTAATGTTCCTCCAACCATTCAAATACATGGCTTACAACCCATTTATCAATTCGTTCAGACAAATTGTAACGCTCTGCCGAGGATAGAAATGCGCCCGGAGGGAATAATCGACCCGCTCTGTTTCTCAGTCGGACGAGTACTTCATACATGTCCAGTGAGCCTGTTGCAGTGCTAACAATAGGTTGTGCATACAACTCGAATCTATTCTCGGTCAATGCATCCTTTATCTCATTGACCCATTTAAACTCTCCCTTCTGAGTGGTTAACTGCTGATCTTGTTCCTGATAAATGTAAACGCGGTTTCTGCCAGAATTTTTGGCCGCATAGCATGCACTGTCGGCCTGTTTAAGCGCCTCAGTTCTATCTCGAGTGTGGGAGGTCACCATCGTGACACCAATACTGACACCGACAGTAAAAACTTGAGACTCCCAGATAAACTGGAATTGCGATATCAATTCTTTAATTTCATTTGCAATAAACTCGGCTTTTTCCAGCTCACAATCTTCCACAAGAATCGCAAACTCATCACCGCCAAGTCTTGCTAACGTGTCGCTTTTTCGTGTGGAATTACCGAGTAACGATCCTAACTGCCGAAGCAGTTCATCTCCTGCAATATGACCACAGGTATCGTTAATGACTTTAAATTGGTCCAAATCAAGGAAACATAAGGCATGTTCAGTTCCTATTCGCTGAGCATCATTCACCAGCATCGACAACCGTCGCTCAAATTCAGTACGATTAATCAAACCAGTCAAATCATCATGTGTTGCTTGAAATGACAATTTCTTCGCTAGTTTTCTTGACTCGGTGATATCCTCATAAATAGCGACATAATGACTAATCTGTTGTTTGTCATCATAAACTGCTGCGAGATAAAGCTTAACCCAGTAGAGACTGCCATCTTTCCGGCGGTTTTCGATTTCTCCTGACCAGTGCCCATCAGAAGCAACCTGATGCCAGATTTCGTCAAAAAATGCTGAGACCATTTTGTTCGATTTGTAGCTCTCGAGTCTCTGGCCAATCATCTCAGTGGCAGAATAACCTGATACCTGTTCGCATTTTTTGTTTACATACTCAATCGTACCTTTTGCATCCATAATCAGAATAGAATTTGGACTTGACTCTACGGCCCGAGATAACTTGAGCATGTGCGCCTGACTGGCTTGTAATTTTTCATTACTCAGTTGTAACGCTTTGGTTCGCTCTTCAATAAGCTCTTCGCGTTTTATCATTTCATCATTAAGTTGATCTACTAAATACTGATTTTTCTCTTGCAGGTTCAAGCTTCTGATCAGATTGTGGTTCGCCCGCTTCGCCATAGAAAACATCAAGGCATAAAAAGCAATAAAACCAAACATTAGGATGTAAACCAATTTATCAGCTGACGTAGTCTCGATCTGATAAATTGACATACTGGTAAGTAATACTAATTGGGGAAGGGTATACGCCAGAAAAGTAGCGAAATAAGCACTTAGTACAGGCACAGCAGCAGCTATCACAGTGCTGATTAGAATATAGAATAAGGTATTGATTTGAACATCGTCGATAATGACATAAAAAATACTTGCCAACCCCCAAACGATCCCAACACACCCCGTCAGAAAGGTATAGAGAATAATCCATTTTTTTGGCGTAAAACCAAAAATATCATTATGTTTTTTATATAGAAACAGAACTATCAGCCGTATTGAAGACAATAGGCAAATAGTAAGACTCCAGCTAAATAATAGTATTGAGTGGGACTGGACATGATCAAAAAACACGATAAAAACCAGTATGGAGACGCCCATTACTGTGAGATTAGAAAACAACACTTCGTCGTATAAGCGATCAGCTTGTTTTCTTAGTATAACTTGAGCATCCATATCTAGCTTATCTATCCGTAACGTTATGAATACATGAGAATATCATTGATTAGAATCTCATTACTAACCCCATGTCACCGGAATAAACTAAGTAGCAGAAGTTTTTGCTAAATTCGCCATCACTAAACGGAACTCACCCTCATCATAATTCATCATTAATAACGTCAAATAGCATTCCTTAAGCTTAAATCATCTGGATAAGGCTGCAAGTATGCCTGTTTGTTTATGTATGGATCTGGATGATTGTTAAAATGATGCCGTAATAGTGTCACAGGCACTATCAAAGGAATTTGCGCAGTTCTGTATTGTTCAATTATCGTCGCCAGCTCTTGTTTTTCAGAGCTCGAAATTTTTTTCTTCAAGTACCCCTGTAAATGCATCAATACATTTGTGTGGGTTTTTCTTGATGCTAATGTTTTCAGTGTCGTCATTAACTCTGCAAAATAACGCTGACCCAATGCATCTGGTTCATGATTACCCGCATCCGCTAACATACGCCCCAACTCGGCATACTTCGATGGAGAATGTGCCATCAAGGTATATTTATAACGGACATGGAAATCTAAAATGGCTTTTACCGTTAAGCCCTGCTTTTTGAGCTGAAGCCAGTTCGCATAAGCAAAAACACGCGTTACAAAGTTCTCTCTTAGTAAAGGCTCACATAATCGCCCCGACTCTTCCACCGGTAATAAAGGATGTAAATTGGTAAACGCTTTGGCATACAAGCCTCGTCCAGGAGTAGCTGAAGGATAACCATTTTCCTGATAAACCTTTACCCTGAACAAACCACAGCTCGGTGAATTTTTCATAAAGATATATCCACACAAGTCTTGATGTTCTGCTGCTTTTTTTTCTCCAAAAGCCGTCAGTGCATGACTGTAATTTAACGTCTCATCATGAACGGCAACCGCATCCGGGCTCTCAGGGTTACCCACCAAACGTATTGGTTTGCGTGGAATAGTCATGCCTACTCCCACCTCTGGACACTCAGGTACAAAATCAAAATAACGCGATAAACTCTCTGTAGCCAGACGCAAATGTTTATGCGTACCGTCATAACGTACTTCATGACCTAGCAAACAACTACTGATGCCGACTTTAATTTTCATCTCTTCACGTCCATCTCATCTTGTGTAAATTATATTAGCATTGGGATTACTAAAAAATGTGAAGGTCTGGCGAAGATTATTAAGGACATCAATATGCATTATCTAATTACTGGTGGTACAGGACTCATTGGCTCATCACTCTGCCAGCATCTCTTAACATCGGGTAATGATGTCACTGTTCTAAGCCGAGACAGACAAAAAGTCTACAACCTCTTTAGTGACAAGGTAAAAGCCGTAGAATCTCTTGATGAAATCGATCAGAAACATGCTGTAGATATTGTCATTAATCTTGCCGGTGAACCTATTGCGAATAAGAGATGGAGTGAAAAACAAAAAACAATTTTGGAAAAAAGCCGAATCGACTTGACCAGAAATTTAGTCAACTGGATAAAAAGTCTTCAGCAAAAGCCACATACATTAATCAGCGGCTCAGCCGTTGGCTGGTATGGCGATCAGGGTGCTCAACCGTTGACTGAGGATAGCGCTTACAAAAGTGACTATGCTCACGAACTTTGTGAGAAGTGGGAACAAGCCGCATTAGCCGCTGCGGATGATATCAGAGTCTGTATCATTCGCACCGGACTCGTTCTGAGCATGGAAGGTGGTGTTCTTCAACGTATGCTATTACCCTTTAAACTCGGGTTTGGCTGCACGCTCGGAGATGGACACCAGTTTATGCCATGGATTCATATTACTGACATCGTTCAACTTATTATTTATATCAGCCAGAATCCTTCAGCAACAGGGGTATTCAATGCTACAGCTCCTCATCCGGTCACAAATAAAACGTTTACCCACACTCTGGCCGAGCAGCTACATCGCCCCACTTTCCTAAAAGCACCCGAATCAATTTTAAAATTGGCATTAGGTGAAATGTCTCAACTTTTATTAGGGGGGCAAAGAGCGTATCCGGAAAAAGCCAAGGAAATTGGTTATCAATTCCAATATACTGAGCTAGATAATGCTCTCTACAATCTTTTGAATAAACCGTAAACTAATCCTATGACAAAACGTGCCATCTTATTAGCTAACCTTGGTTCTCCTGACGCACCTTCGACAACAGCCGTACGCCGATACCTTAATCAGTTTTTAATGGATCCATATGTGATTCAACTGCCCTGGATACTACGCAGGATGATTGTCAGCCTGTTTGTCTTGCCCACTCGGCCAAAGGCATCAGCAGAAGCCTATCAAAGTGTATGGATGCCTGAAGGTTCTCCGCTAATCGTTTTATCAGAAAAGTTGAAAAATGCACTTCAGGCTAGACTAACAATGCCTGTAGAAATGGCAATGCGTTATGGCAATCCTAGTATTGAACAGCAGCTATTAAAAATTACCGCAGATAAATCGATAGAAGAAGTACTCTATATCCCACTTTACCCGCATTACGCAGACAGCACGGTGACCACATCTATAGAGGAAGCTAAGCGTGTTATCAAAAAACATGGATTAGATATTACGCTGACGATCATCCCCCCCTTTTACGATCACCCTCAATACATAGAAGCTTTAGTGACCAGTGCTCAGCCTTATCTCGAACAACCTTATGACCACGTGGTATTTAGTTATCATGGGTTGCCCGAGTCACATATCACTAAATTGGATAGTTCGGGTTCACACTGTCTAAAACAGAATAATTGCTGCCAGGGCAGTCATCCCGCTCATAAAACCTGCTATCGACATCAGGTCATGAGAACCACTGAATGTTTCGCCTCGCAAGCCGGTTTAGAAAAACAGCGTTATTCCGTCGCATTCCAGTCTAGATTAGGCCGGGCAAAATGGTTAGGACCAAATACAGAAGACACCTTGCGAGATTTAGCTCAACAAGGTGCAAAACATGTCATGGTTTTATGTCCGGCATTTGTCACCGATTGTCTCGAAACATTAGAAGAAATTGCCATTCGTGGCGAAGAAGTCTTTAAAGAAGCCGGCGGCGAGAAATTGACGCTCATTCCATGTATGAATGATGATCCGGCATGGGTAAATGTGCTAGCAGATTGGTGTCAAAATTAGACGCGACCAATTAAAGGTTGTCTGACAACTTGGCTGGTATATTCACCACCGGGTCCGTAAGCGCCAGTTTCGGGATCGCGTCCACGGAGAATAGATAAAGCCCTGACCAAATATTGCCGGTTTACATTGATAATGCCACCGTTTATTTGATTAAACTCCCGGCAAGTTTTTGCCACTTCACGAAGCCGTGATACCTGCATAGACATACGAGTTGCGTCGGCTTCTTCCTGGTTTGCAATAAAGGCCTCTAAACCAGACTTTCCTGCTGGGAAACCGACAGCAGACAGTAACTGCTCACGCTGTCGGGCAAGTTGCTCCAGCTTTAACAGGTACGGCTGTTTGAGTTTGGTTATTTCAGAGACTTTATCAACATCTGAAATTTTTAACGCATCGCGTTCCTGCTTTAACAGGCTTGCAAGTGCAGTACTATTGCTGATTTCAGATTGTAAAATCGTACTCAGCTGCTGCATGGCATTCATTGACATGAGGATGTCCTTTCTACAGGTTACCCTCAAAATCAATCATTTTTCGTGCCAACTGTTGACTGTCCACCTGATAAGTGCCGTTATCAATTGCCGCTTTAATACTATCGACTTTAGTCTGATTCACAGTAGGGACATCAGCTAAGCTTTTTTCTACCTGCGACAGTGTATCGCTTAAACTCACTTTATCACTTTCCGTGTTTGGGCTTGATGTTGTCACTGACGGTGATTTTTCTGCCGTCTCATTGCGTTCACCTACATTTCGTGACGGGGTATATTCCGTCTGAGATGGTGGTTTAATACTATTAATATCAGACATATAAGCTGTCTCCGTTTATCTTATGTTTGTTGTATCGGCAGCAAAGAAAGAAAGTTGAGAATTTTTTACATTGTCACCTGAACAATGCCTGGCGCCTGTACGACACCTTCTACCACCCGGTTTGAAGAATTATTTTTTACTTTAATTTTATCGCCTAAAACGGCATCTTCCATCGCCATGCCATTCATCCTCACTTCCATAGATCCTGCTTGAGCAACAAGTATGACTTGTTCACCTCGCTGAACGACTTTCTGTTGCTTGAGACTACGTGGAGTCAGCGCTGTTCCCATAGCAACGGGATACTTTAACTGTTTACCCAATACCTTGTTAGTTGAAAGTAAAAAACCTTGCCGTAAGTCACTAATATCCTGCATAACAATTTTAACATCGGATGCTTTCAAAGTCTGATTTGCTGACAACGCTTTCGCTGCCACAACGACAGGGCGCATGACTTTGACTTGAACAGCTACGTATACAGTCCACTCTATTGGCGCAAGACAGCGGATGCCGATAGTTCTTTTTCCAACTGTATTAGCATTGGATGTAGAAAAAGCTTCTAAATCACCAGAACAGGCTTGCAGTCGTAAGCGTTTATCCATAGCATCAACAATCACTTGAGGATTGTCGTAATAGGCTTGTGCATCGTTCATGGCAAAAACGTAAGCAGTTTGCTCAATTCCGGCTAAAGCTTGTAAAGATTCGGCATTTACAGAAGGCGTCAAAAAAACGACACTTAGAAAGCATAAAAAAAATCTACGAATCATGCGAGTTTACCTAATATGTGAGGTTAAAAAACTTCTTGATTTCAATGCTGCAAGTTATATGCCTAGACTCAATCGCAAAAACTCAAGACTTGTTAAGCATTGCCGATAGCATCATTAAGTATAGAGGAGTCAACATGAGCAGCATTATTGATGGTGTAGACCAACGTACCAACCTTGCCGGTACGAATCGTCTGGAGTTATTGTTATTTCGTCTAGGCACCGCTCAGCTTTACGGCATTAACGTTTTTAAAGTTCGTGAAGCGATTGCTTGTCCGGCCTTAACCAAGCTTCCACAATCTCATCCTAATATTAAAGGTATGGCCTCTATACGTGGACAAACAGTCAGCATTGTTGATTTATCACAAAGCATCGGACGTCGACCTATACAAGATATGGCAGAGAGTTTTGTCATCCTCGCCGAATATAACCGTTCTGTTCAAGGATTTTTAGTCACCTCTGTTGAACGTATTATTAATATCAGTTGGTCTGATGTATTACCGCCACCAGCAGCATCAGGTGCCAGCAGTTATCTGACTGCTATTACCAAATTTGAAGACAAGTTAGTCCAGATTATTGATGTTGAGCAAGTTTTAGCCGAGGTGATGGGTATTCAGGCTGACGTATCTTCTGAGTTAGTCAATAATTATTCTGAACATAACCAAGAGATACGACAACATATTCTGGTGGTTGATGACTCCAGTGTGGCCAGAAATCAGATTAAACGCACGCTTGAGCAAATTGGCTTAGAAATTACCTTAGCTAAAAATGGTAAGGAAGCTCTGGATATGCTCAAGGCGTGGAAAGCGAATGGTGAAGATATCTATGAAAAAATCGCCTTAATGATATCCGATATCGAAATGCCAGAGATGGATGGTTATACACTGACATCTGAAGTTAGAAATGACCCGGCAATGAAGAGCTTGCCCATTCTATTACATACCTCAATGAGCGGGACATTTAATCAGGCACTGGTTTCAAAAGTCGGTGCAGATAAATTTATCCCTAAATTTTCTGCTGATGAACTAGCGGCAGCAGTACAGTCAATGCTGAAATAAAAAAAGGCTCTTTTCAGAGCCTTTTTTATGCCTAGCGGAGTGGTCCAAAACCATTTAAATCAGCCGGCATTGGGATAACATTATTTTTTTCTGTAACAATATCCGCTTTCGCTCTCATCAGATTAGTCCCTGTAAAACCACTGACACGATATACCCAGTCAGACAGTTTTTTATTTAAGGCTTCAGCTTCAGTTTTGACTTGTTCTTCTGATTTCAGTACATCAAGCGCTTTAATATCATCAGATGCTTCGCTGATCAGTTCCGGCTGATAATCCGCAGATAACGTTGTGTAGTAGAAACCATCAATAAATGACGTTTTGGTGGTTATCACCAAACCGTCAAATGTAATAAATCGCGCAATAACCACGTCCGCGTCGCCCCGATTAAAATCTTTTTTCGGTAACACGTCTTCCATACGCAACTGGTGTAATGATCCCGCTATGTCGTACCCCAACTGAGGATATTTAAATACGGTTTTTTCACCCGACTCAGGTGTGCCAAATTTGTCTTTTTTGCCTAAATTTACCAGCGTAGCAATATCACCATTAGGCTGAATAATTTCCACCCGAGCAATACGTTCACGCGCTAAATCAATAACCTGACTATCAATCCAGTTCAACATCACTGGACTAATCAGCAAGTAGCCTTCGGCTAACCAGCTTTGCTCGTCACCTACACGCCTGACATAAAACTGTTTAGGGCCAGCACTGGCGACAGTCACGTCACGTTGCTTACCTAATAGTAAGCCTGCAATGTCATTATCTCCATGCTTTAACAACACTTTGATCGAATCACCATCAGGCGTTTCAGGCTTAGCACCATCCACGCCCAGCACAGCATATTGCTCTGGATTAGAGGTCTTTTTCTCCATCAGCTTTGCTTCTGATAGATCAATCAACATACGCTTCACTTCATCAAAGTTTGCTGGATAGTTGTAGTGATCAGGAATAAACCAGTCTTCCCCTTCTCGATGCAGTGAAAACTGATCTTCACCACTGCTGAATTGAATATTATCTACCTGACTCAATTCACTGAATAAATCAGGAAACAACAATCCATAATCATCATCATTATCATCAGTTCGATAAATGGTTACTAACATCAGCAATACCATCACGACCGTAATAATGAAAAGAATAGTCAAACTGTTGAATTTTTTTGTCATGTTATAAACCTATTATCGAGTCGACTAAAACAGCATCGTTATTGCTGGCTACGTGCTTTATTGCGTTTCCGAATACGCATCCAGCCAGTGAAAACCGCTAATAATCCGACTAATATCGGTACCAAACCTATATTGAAAAACTTCAGCTGTGCATCAAGTTTATCAATATCTTTACGCAAGTTAGCCTGTACATCACGAAGTTGTTGCTGAGTCTTATTGGCGGTCAGACGGAATTCAGCAATTTCCTTTTGTTGCTCAGGAGATAATATTTGTTGTCCTGAACCACTACGCTGGACTTGCATACGGGCGATACGTTGCTGCGTTTCTTTCAGCTTGTTCTGTAATTCACGCTCTTTGGTACGGAAGCGTTTTTCGGCATCACGTTGCAGCTCAATTACCTTGTAAAAAGGTCTGGAAAAACCTGCTCGGGAACGGATACTGATTAACCCTTCACTGCCTGTCATATCCTCAATAGCATTAATCAGAAAATCAATGTTATTTGATGTATTAAAGGCTAATTGCTTGCCATAAAAGTCCTGAGTTTCGACCCAAAAACGATCATCCAGCATATCGACATCAGCAATGGCGATAACATCAATATCACCCTTAGCTTTATCTAAATGGCCTGGCATTTTTTTCAACTCACCAGACACCGTTTTCGCGCCATCAGGGAACGCTGTTTTTACCTCGCCTTGGGCGCGGATAGCCATTGGATAACTAATTGTCCCCGGTTGATATTTGGTCAACAGGGCAACAGGATCATTACGGAATTGAACCACCCGCTTATCCACCAGCATCGCTTCGTTGCTTGATGAGAATAAAGGCGTAATTTTTGTGGTATGACCATCCAGAATCTCAAAACGCCCTGGAGTGGCAACATTCAATTGACGTAAAGCTGAGGTGATACGCTCATCTTTATTAAAGTTGCCTTTGGTCAACTTCTGCCAGAGTACATAATCGATGGGCTGATAATCTGTCTTAGCACCAAAATCCACTTTCGTTGCGGTTTTACGATCCGCTACGACATCTGTATTGGAACGCTTAAAGCCCCATGCCTCAAATAATTCATCCATATTTGAGCTGCGAGGCGCCAACATGGCACTCATTGGATTGTCCGGATCCTTTTTCGGCTTATCGACTTCTGCGTAAGGGTCAACAAAGGTAATCAACTTACCACCAGCCAACACGTACTGATCGATCGCATAGAGTGTACTTTCAGACAGCTCTTTGGGATGAATCACCACTAATGCATCCATACTTGAGGGAATACGGCGAACGTCGGTAGGTAGCATAGAGACATTAAACATCTGACGTAACTCAGCCATCATGGCCCAAGGTTTGGCACCATCAGCAGAGGCGACTTCACCTTTTAAAGGATCGTACTGCTCACCATCAACTTCCAGAGAGCTAATCACACCCACCGTTTTTCTGTTGTTGTTAGACAGTTTGTATATCAATTTTGTCAGATCATATTCCAGCGTATCTTCTTTTTCTGGCTGAAAGAAAGGAATCGTCTCAACACCATCTACTTCATTGGTACCTGCCAAACCAAAATATAATGGATCTGATTCGCCATCAATCGGCACAGACTGCAAACCATATTGATCAGCACGCTGTTCATCAGATGAAAAAGGTTCAGGGTTCATCACAAACAAACGAATCTTGCCATTCGAAGCTCGTTGATATTCAAGCAATAGTTCCTGCACACGTTGTGCATAGGACTTCAAACTAGGCAACGCCTGAGCTGCTTTTTCTGTGTAGTAAAAACGCAGACTAATCGGCTCTTTCATCGATTTGAGAATGTTAACCGTGCCATCGGATAAGGTGTAAAGATTATCCTCAGTCAAATCAACACGTGCTGATTTGAAGTTGCCATTGACCACAATATTGAATGATACAAACAGAATGATGGCCAGAATCAGACCTGTTGCAGATAATAGTTGTTTATTCATCGTCGCACTTCTCTCCTAGTCAGCCTTACGAGCATTGACGATAAGGGCGTTAGCAAACAGCCAGATAACGATTAATGAAATGAAATACATCATATCTCGCATATCAATTACGCCTTTGCTGATAGCGTCAAAATGGGTCAAGAAACTAAACGAGCTCACTGTTTCCACTAATGTCTTAGGTGCCCAGCCGCTGAAAAAGTCAATGACGATACCATAGCCGCTAAGTACAAATACCAAGCTAATAATCAGGCTAATCACAAAGGCAATCACCTGATTTTTGGTAATCGCTGAGATACATGAGCCAATGGCCAGAAAACCGCCGGCCATTAATAAACTGCCTAAGAAACTCGCCACAATGACACCATTATCAGGATTACCCAGATAATTCACGGTAATCCACAATGGAAAATTCAAAAACAACGCTAAGCCAGTAAACGCCCAGGCCGCGAGGAATTTACCAATAACGGCTTCAAAAACAGAAACAGGTAAGGTCATCAATAACTCAATTGAGCCACTCTTACGTTCTTCGGCCCATAAACGCATTGATATGGCCGGAATCAACAAAATGTACAACCATGGATGCATGGAGAAGAAAGGATAAAGGTCGGCTTCACCGCGTTCGAAAAAGTTACCAACATAGAATGTTGAAAAGCCGGTTAACAACAAGAAAATGATAATGAAAACATAAGCCACCGGTGTAGCAAAATAGCCATTAAACTCACGTTTCATAATGAACCAGATATTACGCATATTCATCAGTTTTTGGCTCCCGTACTAGGCATGGTAATACTACGGAAAACTTCATCCAGGCGACCTGCTTCCGCATGCAAGGCATCAATGCTCCAGCCATTCTCACGAATTTTCTCTGATAAGTCGGCGGTAATTTGCTGTCCATCTTTTGGATAGACTCTGAAGCCAGCCCCTTCCACAGGTTCAACTTGAGCAACAAACGGCAATGAGTTCAAGAAGGTCTCGAATGCCTTTTGTTCGACATTAGCGACATTGACCACAACGGCATGGTAATAACGTGATTTTGATTCCAGTTGTTGAGGTGTGCCGTCAAACTTCACTTTACCGTTAGCAATAACGACGTTACGCGTACACAGAGCGTGTACTTCTTCGAGAATATGGGTAGAGATGATAATGGCTTTATCTTCCGCCATTTCGTTAATTAATGTTCTGACTTCGTGTTTTTGATTCGGATCGAGACCATCTGTAGGTTCATCAAGAATTAACACGGGCGGATTATGCAAAATAGACTGAGCCAGACCAACACGACGCTTGTACCCTTTCGACAGGGTTTCAATCGGTTGATACATGACATTGGTAATTCTTGCCCGCTCAGCTGCACTGTCGACAGCACGACGTCTGTCAGCCCCTTTAATACCTCGAATCTCAGCAATAAACTTCAGGAAACTATCCGGCGTCATATCCGCGTAAGCCGGTGCCCCCTCAGGAAGATATCCTAAATGTGCTTTCACCGAAATAGGGTCTGTCAGCACGTCATAACCACAAACTCGTACCGTACCTCTTGTCGGTGTCAAAAACCCGGTAATCATTTTCATCGTCGTTGATTTGCCGGCACCATTCGGGCCTAAAAACCCTAGCACTTCGCCTTTACTGACAGAAAATGACACACCATCAACGGCTTTGATCGCACCAAAATATTTGGCCAGATCATCGATCTCAATTCTCAATGTCATAACAAAAGCGTCCCCCGCTTCCTAATCATTTTTGCAAACCTGTCATTATTCTGAGGTGAGGCAATTTAAGTCAAGCTTGAATTGTCTTTCATCAACCCCATTGTCTTAAAGATTCATAGCGCATAAGCTGTCACATAACACTCCCACTTATTCAGATATGAGATGTCAATGAAACGCTTAACACATAAAATCCGTGATTTCGGCTGGTCAGTCAGCGACAGTTTTGCCGATACCACAACTCGTCAACGTATCATTAAGACCACCAGCATCATCATAGGTGTGATTGCATCCATTATGGTCATTCTGATGGTGTGGTGGAGCATCGCCCCCAGTGAATTTGACCCCACTGAAAATGCCCGAATTATGGCATCTCAACAGCAACAACAACTGGTAACCGGTTATACATCCACAGCGACACTCATCACACTCGCTGAAAAGCTACTGGATAAACCGGGTGGCTACTTGAGCAATGATGTCATGCCACCATCCGTGTGGATGGACAATATCCCTCGCTGGGAGTTCGGTGTGCTGGTGCAGATTCGTGATTTTGCTCGGGTCTTGCGCAATGACATCAGTCGTTCACAATCACAATCACGAGAAGATGAGGATCTGGCGATTGCTGAACCTCAGTTTAACTTTAATTCCAACTCCTGGTTATTCCCGCCCACTGAACGTGAATACCGTGCAGGCATTAAGTCTCTTAAATCCTACTTAGCGAGATTGAGCAGTAATCAGGATGATGCTCAATTTTATGCCAGGGCCGATAACTTAGTCGCCTGGTTATCCGTGGCAGAAAAACGTCTTGGTAGCTTGTCACAGCGCTTAACCGCCAGTGTAGGTCAGGTCCGAATTAATACTGACTTAGCCGGTGATGCTGAGGCGCTGCAATCAACCCCTTTAGCAGATGAAGTGGTGACAAAAACGCCTTGGAATAAAATCGACGACGTATTCTACGAAGCGCGAGGAACAACCTATGCCCTCATCCATTTATTGAAAGCCGTCGAATATGATTTTTCTGATGTCTTAAGGAAGAAAAACGCTCTAGTCAGCCTTCGTCAGATCATTCGCGAACTGGAAGCCACACAGGAGCCGGTGTTAAGTCCGGTCATTTTGAATGGGAATGGGTTTGGCTTATTCGCTAATCATTCATTAGTGATGGCTTCTTACGTGTCTCGGGCCAATGCAGCTTTGATCGATTTAAGAGATCTGTTAAATCGAGGATAAATCCTACAAAAGAAGGGTATTTGACTTATATATCAGGGCAAATCACCCAACCAGGTCAGAAAATAACATCTTATTATTGAATTATCCGGCCCCGGAACAGGGGCTGGAAGTTCAGATTTAATGGAGATGTTCATGTTGTTTCAACTTAAATCAATTAAGCCAGTTTTGCTTTCAGCAACACTGCTGCTTATTTCAGCACCATCAGTTTTTGCTGATGACAAACCTTACACCGTAACGAATGGCAATGAACTTGATGCCTCAAGCTATGCTGGCTTCAAACTGTATAGAAACTTCTGCGCCCGCTGTCATGGCACCTATGGTCAAGGTATGGTTGGGCCTAACTTAGCGGAAAGCCTGAAGGTAATTTCCAAAGACGAATTTTTTAATACGGTAGAGCATGGAAAAACGGGCACTATCGGCAGCATGCCGGCCTGGTCATCAAATGCAAAAGTCATGAAAGGCAGAGAAGACATTTATAACTATCTTAAAGCCAGAGCAGACGGCGCAATTGGCGAAGTAAAACCTAAAAAAGCCAATTAAAACCAGAAACAGCATTGAGGGCTGTAAACAGCCCTCAATAGTTAAGTTATCTTAGAACGCCCATTGGCTTCGAACCTGAAATACGGATGGTTCATCATTATCATTCGGCCCACCATCGACTTCCAGCACATCCACATAGTTAGCAGAGAAACGTAATGTTGGTGTTGGATACCAGTTCACACCATACGTCATTGCATCCGCTTCCCCACCATCAATACCGGCATCACTTAAATCAAGCGAGCTATAGCGCAAGGCCAGCTCCCAAGCACCATAACCACCTTCACCGACAATCGAGCTTGGTTTCACGCCACCCATCACACCATTTTTGTATTGGCGGGTCTCGCCGGTCAGGATATAACCCGCTTGCAGATACCAGCCATCAAAGTCGGCATCTTTACCATTATTACGATTCACCTTTGTGGTGATATATTCACCCTGGACAGAGTATGGCCCGTGACCAGCAGCCAGTTCAGCACCGATATTGTAATAATCTGTGACTGAAGTAATATCTCTGGTATCAATAATGCTCACACCAGATACATGTGATTCAGCCTCACTATCGAACCCCACTTCACCACTATCGCCGGTATCACGATAGTTAACACCAAGACCTAAATGCACAAAATGAACGCCATCGTTAATCGGAGCCCAGGTGCCACGAGCAGTTGCCCCCCAGCCTTCATCATCTTGACCATCGTTATTACCTTTATTAGTGATGGAATCACCGAAGATGCCTGTCGCCCATGACCAGTGCGTTGTTTCATTACTCGCCATGATTCCCATCTTTCTTCCTGAAGAAAAAGCGTTAGGCAGCGCGCGTTCCATAAATAATGTGTTATTTGCACTGGTCAGATAATCTAAGCTGAACGGTGTTTTAAAATTACCGACAGTGATATCCATTGGCTCAAAGCCTGTATAGGCTAGGTAAGCATCCGTTATCCCCCTGCCATTTGACCCGGTACTGGCAAAATCATATTCGAGCTTAAAGTCCCAAACGTTATACATTGTGCCCGAATAAGAAATCCTGGCACGGCGAAATTCTGAACCATCCCCCATTTCAGGCTGACCGCTATAGCTTGCTGCATCAGCTTGTAAGCGACCACCTAACTTACTTTCAAACTTACCGTCACGGGTCTTAACACCAATCCCTCCCTTGACGGTGACTTCAACATCTGAAGGCTTGGTCGCTTCAGCGAGTTTGGCATCGACTTGTTGTTTTTCTTCTTTTGCCTGAGCCTGATTTTGTTTTAATTCCGCCATGAGCCGACCATATTGGTCATCATTGACCATACCATTCTCATGCAGCATATTAATGAGAGTTTCAATTTCAGACCCCGCATAGGCAGGACCCGATAATGCAGCCAGAATACCAGCAGCCAAAAGGCTTCTTTTTATTGTCATGTTCTTCTCCTTGTCTGAATTACTAAGCACTACATAGCTGACAAAAGCAGCTTGTAATCCTAGTTAACGGTTAAAAGGTACTTATCATGACAGTTTTGTTACAACAATTAGTCGAGATAAATCATGGAAATTAAAATTGATTTTCATTGGCAATTGACACAACACGGAAAACCGCACCACATTGATGACATTCTGTTTCAGATGCTGGAAGCCATTCAGCAGGAAGGATCATTAAAACAAGCGACTGACAGGTTAGGCATTTCCTATCGCTTCGCCTGGGGCTTATTGAATAAATGGGAAGCCCTGCTGGGGCAGCCCTTGGTCATTCTCGAACGAGGTCGTGGCGCCAGATTGGCTGTGGTCGGAGAAAAGCTAATGCATGCGAACCGGCATCTCAGCGCCTCATTTTCTCCGGAATTGGATAACTTTTCCACCGAATTGAAACGTGAATTTGAAGCCATATTGGATCATAGCCCCCGCGATACATTTAAAATTTTTACCAGTCATGGTCTGGCCGTTGGTGCACTAAAAGAATTACTCGATCAGCAATCTGACTTTTTATTGGATTTACATTTTCACGGCAGTCAGGAAAGTCTGAAAGCATTAAAAGCTGGTGATTGTCATATTGCAGGCTTCCATCTTCCGATTGGCGAGTTAAGACGTCACTTAATGAGCGACTATTTAAAACTGCTTGATGAAAAACAACATCAATTGATCTATGTGGTTCGTCGTAATCAAGGTCTGATGGTTACCAGGGACAACCCGAAACACATCAACGATCTCAGCTCGCTGACTCAGGATGGAGTCACTTTTATCAACCGGCAAACGGGGTCGGCCACCCGCACGTTATTTGATCAACTTCTTGTAGCGAATGCTATTTCCAGTGACCATATTAAAGGCTATTCACATGAAGAGTTCACACACATGGCTGTGGCAGCCATGGTGGCTAGTGGTGCTGCCGATATTGGCTTTGGTATCGCTC
Organism: Methylophaga sp. UBA2012; assembly: GCF_002335235.1. Classification (NCBI taxonomy): domain Bacteria; kingdom Pseudomonadati; phylum Pseudomonadota; class Gammaproteobacteria; order Thiotrichales; family Piscirickettsiaceae; genus Methylophaga; species Methylophaga sp. UBA2012. Next base: position 115,259 of record NZ_DDCG01000003.1, read on the forward strand.
CCATTGCCGATAAATTCAATCTGGAATTTATCCCCTTGGTATGGGAACACTACTGCTTGGCAGTACCGCAGCTATTAGTGGATGACCCAAGAGTACAGGCCATTATCAGTTTATTGAAAAGCCAGTCTTTCCATCGGAAAGTGAAAGATTTTAAAGGCTATGACACAACACGTTCTGGTCAGCTTGTGAGCTTTGACGAAATCTTCGCTTAATTACGCTGCCAATGTCCGCTTTTCCCACCCGCTTTTTCCAACAAACGAATATTAGTCATCGTCATACCTTTATCAACCGCTTTACACATATCGTAAATGGTCAAAAGCGTCACCTGAACAGCGGTAAGCGCTTCCATTTCTACGCCAGTTTGACCACTGGTTCCCACTGTTGCCCGGCAGTGTATGGAATCTGTTTCACTGTCTAAGACAAAATCGACTGACACCTTGGTCAACGCCAGTGGATGACATAATGGCACTAAATCCGCTGTTTTTTTCGCCGCCATAATGCCGGCAATCCGGGCAATCCCTAATACATCGCCCTTTTTATGTCCGCCCTGTTCTACTAAATTAAATGTCTCAGGTAACATAACGATGGTGCCCTCAGCAATGGCAATACGGTCTGTCGTGGCTTTACCGCCGACATCAACCATATGTGCTTCACCTGCTTGATTAAAATGGGTCAAATCCGTCATCGCAAATGTTATCCTCTAACTTTAAATTAGCTGAAACGATCAACCAGATGAGTATTCAAGTCAAATTTTTTGCCAGTCTTCGAGAAAAACTCGGTCAAGCCGATATGGAACTGACTACTGCCAGTACCGCTCTAGATGCATGGAATCAGGCCACCCAAAATAAGCCTGTGCCGGATAATCTGCTTGTCGCTATCAATTTAGACTACGCAAAACTCAACACACCAGTACAAGACGGCGATGAAGTCGCCTTTTTCCCACCGGTAACCGGAGGTTAATATGGCCAGTTGGGTAAGTGACCATCTTATTGAGCCGTGGCAAATCATTGCTGAGCAACAGTCAGCGCAGAACTTAGCAGGTCAGTATGGCGCGACGGCCAGCTTTATCGGTTCTATGCGAGACTTTAGTGATCGTACTGATATAAAAAAGATGGTGCTTGAACATTACCCAGCGATGACCGCCCGCTACCTGGAAAAGTTAGAAGATATGGCAAGGCAAAAATGGCCATTACTCGATTGTCTGATAGTTCATCGTGTCGGGGAAGTCCACCCCGGAGATGCCATTGTCGTCATTGCTTGCTGGTCAGCGCATCGTCGTGCCGCGCTGGATGCTTGTGACTGGTTAATTGAAGAGCTGAAGTACAAAGCACCGTTCTGGAAAAAAGAGTTTACGAATGAAGGTGGACATTGGGTCACAGGGAACACTGGTGGTCACTAACAAACAAGGAAAGTCATTATGATTACAGCATTGTATGCCAGCCTCTGCGCCTTACTGATTGTCAAATTATCACTGGGCGTTATCGCCGTCCGTCGCAAGCATAAAATCGGCTTGGGTGACGGTGGTAATGATGAATTACAAGCCGCTATCCGTGCGCAGGGAAATGCCACCGAATATATTCCGATCACCTTAATTTTGATGTTTCTACTGGAAAATATTGTGGTGTATAACTGGATCATTCACCTTGCTGGCATCACTTTGCTAACCGGTCGGATCATTCATGCTATTGGCATCAAAAACCAGGATATAAAAAAGCGTGTTCTTGGCATGAAAATCACGCTTTATCTGATTATTGCCTTATCGATATTAAATATCGTCTATTTTGCTTTAGCCTATTTGATGCCGATCAATTGACTTTAATCGCCACTTAAACCGAGCTCATCCCATATAGCATCAATGCGTTTGACCACTTCAGCATCTCGCACGATCGGCCGTCCCCATTCTCTATCGGTTTCACCCGGCAGTTTATTGGTGGCATCCATACCCATTTTAGAACCCAGTCCTGAGACCGGCGAAGCAAAGTCTAAATAATCGATGGGTGTATTTTCTACCAGCGTGGTATCCCGGGCAGGATCCATCCGCGTGGTGATCGCCCAAATCACATCTTTCCAGTCTCTTACATTGACATCATCATCCACCACAATCACAAACTTGGTGTACATAAACTGACGCAGGAAAGACCATACGCCCATCATCACGCGTTTGGCATGGCCGGGATACTGTTTTTTCATACTCACCACCGCCATTCGGTAAGAACAGCCTTCTGGTGGTAGATAGAAATCAACAATTTCTGGAAATTGTTTTTGTAATATCGGCACAAACACTTCATTCAGGGCAACACCAAGAATAGCCGGTTCATCTGGTGGGCGACCGGTATAGGTACTGTGGTAAATCGGATTCTGGCGTTGTGTTATTCGTTCGATAGTAAAGACAGGAAAGCTATCCACTTCATTGTAATAACCCGTATGATCGCCATACGGCCCTTCTGGTGCCATATCATCGGGATAAATAAAGCCTTCCAGTACAATTTCCGCATTAGCCGGTACTTGTAAATCATTACCCATACATTTGACTAATTCGGTTTTACTGCCACGCAGTAACCCTGCAAAAGCATATTCGGACAAAGTATCAGGCACAGGTGTGACAGCACCTAAAATGGTGGCAGGATCGCAACCCAAAACCACGCTAATAGGAAACGGCTCTCCCGGATGGGTCTGTTGCCATTCTTTAAAATCCAGTGCACCACCACGATGTGATAACCAGCGCATAATCACTCGATTTTTGCCGATGACTTGTTGGCGATAAATGCCCAAGTTCTGCCGTTCCTTGTGTGGGCCTTTGGTCACCACCAGCCCCCAGGTAATTAAAGGCGCGGCATCTTCCGGCCAACATAGTTGGATTGGATACTTTGCCAAATCAATATCATCGCCTTGAAGCACCAACTCCTGACACGCTGCCTTTTTGACTAGCTTGGGTGACATGGTCAGCACTTTTTTAAAGATGGGGAGTTTCTCCCACGCATCTTTCATTCCCTTGGGTGGTTCAGGTTCTTTCAGAAAAGCGAGTAACTTACCGATTTCACGTAAAGCCTCGACAGAGTCTTCCCCCATCCCCATCGCCACTCGTTTGGGTGTACCAAACAGATTCAGTAACGCAGGGACATGAGATCCTTTTGGATTTTCAAACAGCAATGCCGGACCACCCGCTCGTAATACGCGATCAGCAATTTCCGTCATTTCCAGTGACGGATCGACTTCGGTTTTAATCCGTTTTAATTCACCCTGCTGTTCCAGGCCATTGATAAAGTCACGTAAATCGGTGTATTTCATTCAGATACTCAGTTAACTACAGATTTAAGCTCTGATGAGCTTACGTCAGAATCTTACTGGATAAAAAAGATCGGCTAAAGCCATAATACAAAGTATCTATCTAAAACACGCCTTTTTGCTACTCAACGCATATTAGAGTCTTCGCTAAGCATATTGAAGAAGTTCACAAATACCGACATCATGTCTGCCAAGTTTAATAATCTCAGCTCAAATCATGACAGAACATTACCAATATCAATCGAAGCAGATTGAAAAAAATCCAGCGAAAGAATTCCGTTTTGGCGAAGGTCGAATTAGCTGTTATTTATCGTTTACACTCAGTGTATTAAGCCTTTTGGCCGTACTGGCCTATCTATATCCAGCTTATTTAACAACCGCCGCTCTGCGCGAGATTTATGATGCTGAGCAGTTACAACGAGTTTTGAAATACGCTATGTATTTCTCATTATTTTTTGCTGTATTGACCTTTGTCTTAAACAAGGGCAAATACAAAGCGTATGGTTTAGGCGCTATCACTTTAACGTTAATCGGCTTTGCTTTAGGTGGTTACAGCATCCCTATCGGTAATGTAGAGCCAAAAGAATTATCTTTGGGCATCGATTGGTTAATCCTGGCCTTTTTGGGTTCCGTTGCTATTTTCATGACAATGGAAAAGCTGTTTCCTAAATATCGAGATCAAGTTATCACCCGCCCTGAGTGGGGAATCGATATGTTTTATTTCTGCTTTAACCATCTGGCTATCTCCGCGATTTTGATTTTTGCCAACTATCATGCCAGCCATTTTGATTGGGCCGTGAGTCCATCGGTGCAGTCTGCCGTTCAAGCTATGCCCGTTTGGTTGCAAGTCATATTAATTGTCCTGGCAGCAGACTTTGTATTGTATTGGGAACATCGGGCCTATCATGAAGTTAAAAGCCTCTGGCCTATTCATGCGGTTCATCACTCTGTTGAACATCTGGACTGGTTAGCAGGATCCCGTGGTCATTTTGTGCAGGTATTTTCCGAACGCGCCATGGTAATGATCCCACTCTATTTACTGGGTGCGGATGAGTCGGCATTAAATATATATGTCACCTTTGCTGCTCTTCAGGCCATTCTGATTCACTGTAATGTGGATATTCCTTTTGGCCCCCTCAAGTATATTTTTGTCACACCACAATTCCATCATTGGCATCACAGCTCAGAGAAACCGGCTATTGATACCAACTACTCAGCTCACACAGTGTTGTTTGATCGCTTATTCGGTACCTATCATCTCCCAGGAAATTACTGGCCTGCCGAATACGGCACAACAGTTCGGCTACCACGACATATTCTCGGACAGACTTGGTACCCGATCTATCGCTGGAAACAACGGCTAGGCAAAAAAGTCTCTTGAATAATGACTATTGGGTCTAAGATAACTTAGGCCTATAATGAAAAATAATTAAATCAGTCAGTTGGAGGTTGTTATGGCTGGAGGATGGTCCCGAGATGGGGCAGTACAAGATCAAATAGATGCCAGTGTTGATGACGCGATTCAACAAGCGCGCTCACGTTTACCACAAGGCGAAAGTCTGACGCATTGTGAAGAATGCGATGCTGAAATACCTGAAGGTCGTCGTAAGGCCATTCCTGGCGTTTACCTGTGCGTGAAATGCCAACAGGAAATAGATAACGAAAATAAAGCCGCTAGTATGTTTAACCGGCGAGGCAGTAAAGACAGTCAACTACGCTGAGTAGAAATGTACTCAAATAAAAAAGGGCGAATAGCCCTTTTTTAATGCCAGTAAACAATTAAGTTTTTCTCACCATTTCATTTGTCACAAAAATGTCATACGCTTCATTCATAATCGTAATATTTTGATATAGCCGCTATTTAGTTCTTTTTCGGTCACTTTATGGAGTTGACAATGACAAGCACAGAACAGGTAAGCAGTCCCCGCAAAAAATTACTCACCCCAGCCCAGGTTAAACGCTGTAAAACGATAGCTGCTTCCACCAATGACTATAGTGCTCGAGCCAATGTTTTACTTGCTCTCCATAGCGGTGCCAGTCAAATGCAGGCAGCAACACAAACTGGACTGACTATCGGTCAGGTACGTTATTGGGCTGCCCGGTTTCGTCAACTCGGTATGGATGCCTTCCCTTCCAGCTCAAATGAAAATCCAGCCCAAGGTGCTCAAACAGCAGATGCCTTAACTGAAGAAAAACCTAAAAAAGTCAAAAGCAAAGATAAGAAAAAATCAAAAGCCGACAAAACCAAAAATAAAGATAAAAAATCTAAAAAAGATAAGTCCGCTAAAAAAGACAAGAAAAAAGCCAAAGATAAAAAGAAAACTAAAAAATAGTCGCATTTTTCAGTACCGTAATTACTACGGAGAAACAAACTCAGTTGGGCGAAATCTTCGACGTCTGTTTTTCAAAGACGCTGACGATCATAGTATTTGGTTTTCATTATTGATATCACTTGAGCTTGAGCATGCAAATATAAATTGACTGTGAGCGATTTATTGTTCAGCCTGATCAGTCTCTAGCTGAAAATGACCTATATTTAAGAGAGAATAGATAATGAAAAAATACCTTGCTTTAATCCCTCTGCTTTTTCTTGCACAACAGGCGTTTGCTGTAGATGCAGAGCATGAAGAAGCCTACAAAAAACACTACAGTGAGCAACTCCGTCCCATGGTGATCAAAAAGCTCGGTATGGACAGACCCGATCTGAGTGCAGCGGCAATTAAAAGAGAAGCCGATGCTTATGTGCAGAAAATGGCAGGATGTCAGCTGGAAGGCTTAGGCATCTTCCCTGAAAAATATCGCGAAAAAGCGATTATGCCTGTTGCGAAAGGCGGTGATGTCGCACAAGCCACACAAGCCCTGAATGAAGAACTTAAAAAAGATATTGATGCTGGCAAAATTTCTAAAGATGAAGTGATGACCATTATCCAGTCAGCACAACAAACTGTGCAGATTTGTGCAAACTCTTAATAAAAATAACGCGATAGAATAAAAAAGGGCCTTTCGGCCCTTTTTTTTATTTATGCAGCAATACCAGAATGTCTTAATAGGGCATCTATTTCAGGTTCGCGGCCACGGAATGCAATGAATAATTCCATCGGTTCTTTTGAACCGCCCTGCTCCAGAATATTATTCAAAAATTCCAGCCCCGTTTCGCGATCAAAAATGCCTTTTTCTTCAAATTTAGAAAATGCATCGGCTGATAATACTTCTGCCCACTTATAGCTGTAATAACCAGCGGCATAACCACCAGCAAAGATATGACCAAAGCTATGAGCAAAGCGATTAAATTTTGGTGGCTGTACCACGGCAACCTGATCGCGTACCTCGGCCAGAATTTTATCCACTTGATTTCCACCTTCTGGATCAAATTCCAGATGCAAACGGAAATCAAAAATAGAGAATTCGAGCTGACGCACCATCATCATCGCTGACTGGAAATTACGCGCCGCAATCATTTTTTCATACAGTTCTTCAGGCAGTTTTTCACCGGTTTCATAATGACCAGAAATGAGATCTAAGGCTTCTCTTTCCCAACACCAGTTTTCCATAAACTGACTAGGTAACTCGACCGCATCCCAAGCCACACCATTAATTCCTGACACACCCGCATAATCAATTTTTGTCAGCATATGATGCAGACCATGACCAAATTCATGGAATAAGGTGGTAACTTCATCATGGGTAAATAAGGCTGGTTTATCACCGACAGGCTCAGAGAAATTACAGGTCAGGAAAGCCACTGGCGTTTGCAGCCCCTTGGCCGTTTTCCGACGCACCAGACATTCATCCATCCAAGCGCCACCACGTTTGTGCTGGCGAGCATATAAATCCAGATAAAACTGACCACGTAAGTTGCCGTTTGATTCGCGAATTTCAAAGAAGCGGACATCTTTATGCCAGGTATCAATATCGGTACGTTCACTGATAACCAAACCATATAGGCGGTTGACGACAGCAAATAACCCACTGACGACTTTATCTTCGGGAAAGTATGGCTTTAACTCTTCTTGAGAAATGCTGTAGCGCTGCTGGCGTAATTTCTCAGCAAAGTAAGTGACATCCCAGGCTTGTAATTCATCCATGCCTGCTGTTTCTTTTGCGAAGACTTTCAGTTCTTCAAATTCTTTAACCGCAATCGGTTTACTACGCTCGGCCAGATCAGTCAGAAAGTCCATGACTTGTTCCGGACTTTGTGCCATTTTTGTTGCCAGTGATCGCTCAGCATGGTTAGCAAAGCCAAGTAAGTTAGCTAAACGATGACGAAGTTTGAGAATATCCGCCATGACCTGCGTATTGTCCCACTGTCCGGCATTGGGTCCCTGGTCAGAGGCTTTGGTCGCAAATGCGGTGTACATTTCTTCGCGGAATTCACGATTATCCGCATAAGACATGACCGGCATATAAGACGGGAAATCCAGTGTGAACACCCAGCCATCAACATTATCACGTTTGGCGAATTGCTCTGCCATGGCAATGGTGGATTCGGGTAATCCAGATAACAATTCTTTATCCGTAACATGCTTTTTCCAACCGTGTGTCGCATCCATCAGATTTTCTTCAAACTTAGCACTCAATTCGGTCAGTTTTTGCGTGATATTTTTATATTCATCGCGATCGGCCTGATTTAGCTCAACCCCGGATAAACGGAAATCCCTGACCGCATTATCAATGACTTTTTTCTGAGCCGTATCGAGTGACTGATAAGCCTCACTCTCAGCCAATTGTTTATATGCGCGATACAGGTCTTCATTCTGACCCAGCTCGGTACCGAACTCACTCAGCATAGGCAAACACGCATTGTAGGCTTTTCTTAACTCATCAGAATTCACCACTGAATTCATGTGACTCACCGGCGACCAGACACGATCAATTGATACATCGATATCTTCCATCGGCTCGACAAGGGTTTCCCATGTCGGATGACTGACTTGAGTGAGTAGTTTATCTACTGCTTGCCGAGCCTGACTGATGGCTTGCGTCACCGCAGGCTCAACATGCTCAGGTTTAATCTCAGAGAAAGGCGGTAATACATAATTTTCTAATAATGGATTGCTCATTGGGCGTCTCAATTTTGGCTGTTGTTTAATGATACGACAATTAATTCAATAAGTTATCGTCATCATTCTGCAACATAACATTCATCATGCTGCAATATTTATTCGATAGTGTGCCCTCAAAATACTAAGGAAACGACACATTATGCAAACACAAGTGAGTCATAAAGAGAAGTTAAAAGTTCGCAGCGTCTGGATTTCTGATATCCATCTGGGATTTCGTGGTTGCAGCGCAGACTTTTTACTGGATTTTTTGCATAAGGTCGAATGCGATTATTTATACCTGGTAGGAGATATTGTTGACGTCTGGGAAATGAAAAAACGTATGTTTTGGCCTCAGGCACATAACAACGTTGTTCGTACCTTATTAGGTAAAGCAAAACATAACACCAAAGTCATCTACGTACCTGGCAATCATGATGAGTTATTGCGTGACTTCAATGGCGCGGTATTCGGTAATATCGAAATTCAAAATGAAATGATTCACACCACGGCGGATGGTAAAAAACTGCTGATTCTGCATGGTGATCAATTCGACAGTGTGGTCAAAATTTCTCCCTTACTGGCAAAATTAGGCGGACGACTCTATGACTATCTGCTGAGAGCGAACCGGCTTGTTAATTATGTTCGCCGTAAAATGGGTTTCTCTTATTGGTCACTGGCAGCATTCTTAAAACATAAAGTGAAAAATGCGGTGCAGTACATCAGTAATTTTGAAGAAGCGGTGGCCCATGAAGCAGCCAAACAAGGAGTTGATGGTGTTGTTTGTGGTCATATTCATCGCGCAGAAATCACCCGTATTAATAATGTTGATTACTTCAACTGTGGTGACTGGGTAGAAAGCTGTACAGCTTTAGTTGAGCACCCTAATGGCAAAATGGAAATTTTGTACTGGGCCGACATCATCGAACAACCACAAGCCATCGCTCAGGCAGCCTAATGAAAATCGTCATCATCACCGATGCCTGGGAACCCCAGGTAAATGGGGTGGTACGCACCCTGAAGCAGACCCGTAAACATTTAATCGAGCTGGGTCACGATGTTCATCTAATTACCCCTGAACAGTTTAAGACTGTCCCCTGCCCGACTTATCCGAGCATTCCATTATCGTTATTTCCAGGCAGAAAGGTTAGTAAATTACTCGATGCCTATCAGGCTAATGCCGTCCATATTGCTACTGAAGGTCCTTTAGGGATGGCAGCAAGAAGATGGTGTATTAAAAACGATGTGCAATTTACCACCTCTTATCATACGCAGTTCCCTGAATATGTCCGTTTGCGCCTTCCCATTCCATTGAGCTGGAGTTATGCCTGGTTTCGACGTTTTCATGGCAAAGCCGTCCATACACTGGTTCCAACAGCCTCTCAAAAGCAACGTCTGATTTCTCATGGTTTCAAGAATGTTGAAGTATGGGGACGAGGTGTGGACACAGATATATTCACACCTGATAATCCAAAACAGCTTGGTTTAACCGGTCCTGTATTTATGAATATGGGACGCGTGGCTATTGAGAAAAATATTGAAGCCTTTCTGCAGTTAGACATTGACGGTAATAAGGTGGTGGTGGGTGATGGCCCGGATCTCGAACACCTGCAGCAAAAATATCCTGACGTTACCTTTACTGGAGCTAAATTTGGCAGAGAGCTCGCCTCTTATGTCGCTGCAGCAGATGTCTTTGTTTTCCCAAGTAAGACAGATACTTTCGGTCTGGTATTACTGGAAGCGATGGCCTGCGGAGTTCCCATCGCAGCCTACCCTGTCACAGGACCGGCTGACATCGTACAACAGGGGGTGACCGGATTTCTTGATGACGATCTCACAACAGCTGCGAAAAAAGCCTTAAGACTGTCTGCTGACGATTGTATTGAGTATGCAAAAAATCATAGCTGGATGGCCTGTACAAGAGTATTTTCAGACTTCATGTTCAATAATCAGCAGAGCAGTAAACTGGAAGATACCGATATCACAAATCACTCATTTTGGTGTCTTTAAAATCCGTCCTGTTGTTTTTTTGCAACTCAGTTCACATTACCATGTCATAAACGCAACAGATGACTTGCATTGCTATAAGTCCGCGTGCGATTATTTCTCGGGTCGATAAGAATAAAATTTAAAGGATCATAATTCGATGTCTACCCTGAGCTCAGTTTTCAAACTCGGTTTTTTGGCAACAGTATTGCTGCTCACTGGCTGTGCCACAAGCAACAATCCCAAAGACCCTCTTGAGGGATATAACCGTGCAATGTACAAGTTTAACGACACAGTGGATAAAGCCATCCTGAAACCTGTAGCTAAGGGATACGACACGGTAATGCCTGCCCCACTTAGCCAAGGCGTGAGCAACTTTTTTAGTAACCTCAACGACATCACTGTGATTATCAACGATTTATTACAGTTCAAATTTAAACAAGCGGCGAACGATACTGGCCGTTTTGTATTGAATACAACGGTTGGTGTCGCCGGTATTTTTGATGTGGCTAGCCTCAGTGGTAACTACAAAAATAATGAAGATTTTGGTCAAACGTTAGGAGCTTGGGGAGTAGAACCAGGTGCTTATATCGTGCTGCCATTTTTCGGACCAAGAACGGTACGTGACTCATTTGGCCTGGTAGGTGATTACTACACTGATCCTGTGACCTATGTTGAGGGTCCTGGTGCTCGTAATGCATTCCGTGGTGTTCGCATAGTTGATAACCGTGCCAATTTATTAAAAGCTGAAAAAGTACTTGATGAAGCAGCAGCTTCAGATGAATACAGCTATGTAAGAGATGCCTATCTTCAGCATCGAGAATATCTTGTCCATGACGGTCATCCTCCAACTAGTGATGATGATTTTGATTTGTTTGACGAATGATCTAACGACAAGTAGCAAGCGAGTCCTTATAATGATTAGCCGGGTATATCCCGGCTTTTTCATATCTAAAATTAACATTTAATCCACATGGAAGCTCATGACAACTATTCTGTTTATATCAGCCATTATCGCTGGATTCGTGATTTTGATTTGGGGAGCAGATCGATTTGTTGATGGAGCCGCAAACATCGCCACCAATTTTGGTGTATCACCGCTAATCGTTGGTCTTACCATTGTTGGTTTTGGCACATCCGCCCCAGAAATGTTGGTTTCAGCACTGGCTGCTATCGACGGTGCTCCGGCTTTGGGTATTGGTAATGCCATTGGCTCTAACATTACCAATATTGGTCTGGTACTGGCTATCACCTTACTTATTGCCCCTTTGACCGTGCATTCTGACACTTTAAAACGTGAATTTCCCGTCTTATTGTTCGTGATGGCATTGTCATTAGTATTATTACTCGATGGTGAATTGAATAGGATGGACGGCATTATCCTATTCAGCGGATTTATTATTACCTTGGCCGGAATGGCTTGGTTAGCTATCAAAGGGAGTAATAAGCAGGATCCGTTGGAAGCAGAGTTTGAAGCAGAATACGGCACCACTAAAATGACCGGGAAACAGGCGACATTTTATTTTGTGATTGGCCTTATCGCGTTGTTAATCGGATCTAAATCCCTAGTATGGGGTGCAACAGGTATTGCTCACCTGCTTGGCGTCAGTGACTTAATCATTGGTCTGACAGTGGTCGCTATTGGTACCAGCTTACCTGAGCTGGCCGCATCTGTTGTGTCGGCATTGAAAAATGAACATGACATCGCCGTCGGTAACATTCTGGGTTCTAATATATTTAATATTCTCGCGGTATTGGCCATGCCTGGATTGATTGCGCCTTCCCACATTGATCCTATGTTACTTTACAGAGATATTCCTTTCATGATTGGATTATCCGTCGGCCTATACTGCTTCGCCCGTTTCAGCCAGAATGGGCGAATTGGCCGTGTTGCCGGTGTACTGATGTTAGTCGTTTATGTCACATACAATGGCTTGCTTGTTTATCAAAACACACCAGGATTAAGTTAAACGTGATCGATAAAGAAAAACTCAGCACACTTGCCAAAGCTGTTATTGATACGGAAATTGAGGCTATTCAGGCATTACATGAACGTATCAATGAAGACTTCATGCGTGCCTGTGAGTTTATGCTCAACTGCCAGGGACGCGTAGTCGTCATTGGTATGGGCAAATCAGGTCATATTGGCAGTAAATTAGCTGCGACGCTTGCTAGCACCGGCACTCCCGCGTTTTTTGTTCATCCCGGCGAAGCCAGCCATGGTGATTTGGGGATGATTACCGATAAAGACGTCGTCCTTGCTCTATCCAACTCTGGTGAAACCAGTGAAATTCTGACCATCCTGCCATTGATTAAACGCCTGGGCATTCCATTTATCGCCATGACAGGCAGACCTGAATCGACTTTAGCGACCTGTGCGACAGCGCATATAGATGTGAGTGTTGCGCGAGAAGCCTGTCCACTAGGTCTTGCCCCAACCTCAAGCACCACAGCAGCTTTGGTAATGGGAGATGCCCTGGCAGTAGCTTTACTCGAAACCCGTGGTTTTACAGCTGAAGATTTTGCCCGCTCTCACCCGGGCGGCTTGTTAGGACGTCGTTTATTACTTCGCGTTTCTGACATTATGCATACTGGAGATGCTATCCCCGAAATCAATGAACATGCTCTCATCAGTGAAGCATTGATTGAAATGACCAACAAAGGTCTGGGCATGACGGCAGTGGTCGATGAAAAACAACACATTCTGGGCGTATTCACTGATGGCGACTTACGCCGGGTGTTATCTCAGGAAATAAACATTCATACAGAAAAATTGTCAGACTATATGACGAGGCAGTGTAAAACGGGGACGGCTGAGATGCTGGCCGCCGAAGCATTAGAATTAATGCAGCGGTTTAAAATTAATGCCTTACTGATAGTGGATAAACAACAGCAATTATGTGGTGCGATTAATATGCACGATCTGCTTCGGGCAGGCGTCGTTTAAGAGAAACTCATGCAAGATATTTTAGAAAAAGCAAAAAAGGTAAAACTCGTCGTATTCGATGTGGACGGTGTGTTAACCAATGGTCAAATCATCATTGGTGATAATGGTGAAGAATACAAAGCCTTCCATTCACGCGACGGACATGGGATGAAACTGTTGCAATATACTGGTGTTGAAATTGCCATTATTACTGGCCGCACCTCCCGTACAGTTGAACATCGAATGCAAAGTTTAGGTATAAAATACGTTTACCAGGGCCAACGAGTAAAACTGCCGGTTTTCCAGCAACTGATAAAAGAACTTAAATTATCGCCGGAACAATGTGCCTATGTTGGCGATGATTGGGTAGACTTATCTATCATGAGTCGTGTTGGACTCGCCATAGCGGTTCAAGATGCTGACCCGATTGTAAAAAAACATGCTCACTTTATTACCACCTCAAAAGGGGGGCACGGTGCTGCTCGTGAAGTGTGTGAGTTGATAATGGAAGGACAGGGAAACCTGCAAGACCAAATTGAACGCCATTTTTAATCTACCTCGTTATCTACGCATCTTATTGCCTCTGGTAGCTATCCTGAGCATCTGGCTCCTATTGTCAGGCGAAAACGAACCTGTTGAAGCTGAAAAGAACGATATTCATCGCAGCAGTGATTACGCAATGACTGATTTTACAATGACGATCATGGATATCAATGGCACGCCGGCCAGGGTTATCAAAGGTAAAGAAATGGCTCATTACCCAGCCGATGACAGTACTGAAATCATTGATCCCATTGCAGAATTCTTAAAACCGGGTAAAGACTCGTGGGTCATCACCTCAGATCATGGTCACACCCAGGGTGATAACAAAACTATCCTGTTAACAGGAAATGTTATTATCACTAATGAGAATGATCCGGCATTTAAAATGCTGACCGATAAGTTAACTTTAGACACACAATACAATACTGCATATACCGACCATGCTGTCACCATCAAAACCCCAAATGGCGATACTGACTCAGTAGGTTTACATGCAGATATGAATGATGAAACCATTAACCTGCATTCCAGGGTGAAAGGACAATATGATGCACCTGCTAACTAAGTTATTAACGGTATGTTTGATGTTACCAGCAATCAGTTGGGCGTTGCCGAGTGACCGTGAAAAGCCGATTAATATCGAAGCCGACCATGCTCAGATGGATGATCAGGAAGGTGTAACCCAATACAAAGGGGATGCTATCCTCACGCAGGGTACATTAAAAATCACTGGTGATATCATCACGTTTTACTACAATGAAAATAAACAGCTGACCAAGGCTGTCGCAGTAGGGAAACTGGCCACCTATCAACAAGTTCACAAGCCAGGCGAATCACCTGTCAAAGCGAAAGCGATTCGTATGGAATATTATGCAGATAAGCAAAAAATTTATCTGATTGGTGAAGGTCACGTCTGGCAAAATGGTGATGAATTCATCGGTAATCGTATAGAGTATGACATCGCTAAAAATGTTGTTAGTGCTAACTCTGCACCTGTGAATGTGGGTGGCGAAACGCATGATTCAGGTCGTATCCACATGATCATCCAACCCATGACGCAGCAGAAAAAAGCTAAGCCAACCACGCCTAAGCCTAAACCTGTTGACACGCCTGAAGTAGCCGCGCCTGCTGAAAAAGCACCCGTTCAAGCTGAAGAAGCCACACCGACAACACCCAAACCTGCTGCTGAAGCACCATTGTCAGTTAAGGAATACCCTGAAGTTATTACCACCAGCCGTTTGAATGTCCGCACAGGTCCAGGAACAGGTTATCAACGTCTGGGCACTCTCGACCAAAATCTTCGTGTGATCGTTTTAAGCCGCCAACAAGGCTGGGCGCAAGTCAGAGGTACGCTCAATGGAGAGACCGTGATTGGTTGGGTGAATGATTATTATCTAGAAGCGATTGACAACTAATGAGTATCCTTTCAGCCCATCAGCTTGCTAAGCAATATGGCGATAGGCAAGTCGTTAAAGATATATCACTGGACGTTAATAGTGGTGAAATTGTAGGTTTGTTGGGCCCTAATGGCGCCGGTAAAACAACCAGCTTTTATATGATTGTTGGCTTAGTGCCCGTTGATCACGGTTATATTTATCTCGATCAACAAGAACTTACCCATTATGCCATCCATGACCGGGCTAAACTGGGCATTGGTTATTTGCCTCAGGAAGCCTCGGTTTTTCGTAAGCTCAGTGTGGAAGATAACCTTTATGGCATCATTGAGACCCGCACTGAACTGAATGATCTCTCCAAACAACAACTACTCGAACAGTTACTAAAAGACTTCCATATTGAACATATCCGTCACTCAAAAGGCATGGCTTTATCAGGGGGTGAACGAAGACGTGTAGAGATTGCCCGTGCACTCGCGATGGATCCTCAATTCATTTTATTAGACGAACCTTTTGCTGGCGTGGACCCGATTTCAGTTCTGGATATTCAAGGCATCATTCAAGAATTGGCAGCACGAGGGATTGGTATATTAATCACTGATCATAACGTCCGTGAAACGCTCAAAGTTTGTCAACGAGCTTATATCTTTAACGAAGGTGAAGTAATTGCCCGTGGAACGCCTGAAGACATTCTTAAAGATAAAAATGTGTTAAGTGTCTATCTGGGCCGTGATTTCAGGATGTGACATTACTAGCGGAAGAGTAATCTGTTCAGTTACCATAGAAACAGATCTACTTTGGCTATGTCTATGAATTTAAAATGGCTTTTCATTATTTTTGTATTTTTTTACAGTGGTGCAGCATACACTGAAGAAAATACAAAAAATAACGATCTTAAGCATGTCACGATAAAACTTCACTGGGAACATCAGTTTCAGTTCGCAGGAATCTATGCTGCGAAAGAGAAAGGCTTTTACCGTCAGGCAGGGTTGGATGTAGAGATACTTAGCGGTTATAACCATCCCTACGATGAAGTGGAAAATGGAAATGTCGACTTTGGCATATCCGGCACCGGAATAGTCATGGAATATATGAAAGGCCGTCCCTTTGTCGCATTGGGAGCCACCTTTCAGAGTAGTCCATATGTATGGTTAGTTAAAGCTGACTCTGGTATTTATTCTGCAGCAGATTTTATCGGCAGAACCATCAACCGGCAATCTGAAGCTGATGATTTAACAGCTATTTTTCTGAAGCAGCATGTTGATACGTCTAAGATAAATTTTGTTCCCCCCAGTAAAAACTACCTCAATGATCTGATCAGTGGTCGCATCGATGGTGTCACAGCCTATATTTCCAATGAACCCTTTTACATGCAAGAACAGAATGAACCCTACAGGGTTATTTCACCAAGGGATTATGGCATTAATTTCTACAGTGACATCCTCTTTACAACTGAACAATATATTGATGACAACCCAGATTTGGTAGATGCGTTTCGAAACGCGACCTATCAAGGGTGGACATACACCGCCGAACACACTGATGAAATCATCGATTTGGTTCTGGAGAAATATAATCCTCAACATAAAACACCTGCTCATGTTCACTATGAAGCAGAACAATTATTAAAGCTTAGTCTTTTTCCAACGGTCGAGTTTGGTCATATCACGGTCAGTCGCTGGAAACAAATTGCTGACGTTTACGAGAGCTTGGGAATTAACAAGAAACAACGAGATCTGGATGAGTTTATCTACACAGAACCTGACAATGAAGTTCTGATGTTTAAATGGCTGGTGATGATCCTTGGCAGTCTTAGTCTTGTCATCATTATTTTCTATTTGTTCAAACGCCACCATAACCGGGTATTAACAGAAGAGATCCAAACCAAAACTGAATCAATAAAACAAGAGTTGGAGAACCGTTCTGCTTTAGAAGCGACCGCGAAACAGGAAAGTCTCAAACTGCAGACATTACTCGACAATACTATTGATAGTGTCATTACTATCGATGGTAATGGCATTATTGTCAGCTTCAATAAAGCATCGGTACAGCTCTATGGTTACGAAGCCGATGAAATTATCGGCCAGAACATAACGGCATTAATGCCTGCCAGTTATCGAGATATGCATAAATTAGGAATGTCACGGTTTTTATCCACAGATGAAAGCCGGATTATTGGCAAACCGATAGAATTAGAAGCCCTTCATAAAAGTGGCACTATTTTTCCGATTGAATTAACCATCAGCCATTTCAAATGGGATGAAAAACATTTTTTTACCGGTATTGCCCGGGATATTTCCAGACAAAAAGCAGAACAAAAGGCATTGGTCCAAGCTAAATTAGAAGCAGAACGTGCCAATAAAGCTAAATCTGAATTTTTATCCGCCATGAGTCATGAACTCAGAACCCCTTTAAACGGTATTTTAGGTTTTTCGCAACTGCTTCTGACAGATAATGATCCGCCACCTTCAGAACAACAACGCCATCAAATCAAACAAATCATTGAAAGCGGTGAACATCTGTTAAACCTGATTAATGACGTACTCGAACTCTCTAAAATCGAGTCTGGGAATATTCAATTATCCACTGAGCATATTCCAATCAAACATATTTTTGATGCGTGTTTACCTATGTTGGAAACGATGGCAAAAAAATATGATGTAGAGATCACTTTGCCAGAACAGAATGACACCGTTGTGGTTGCCGATCTGACCAAATTAAAACAAGTCTTTATTAACTTAGTCACTAATGCCATCAAATACAATAAAGCGGGTGGTCAGGTTATTATCACTACGCGATTGGTTCC
The DNA here is from genome assembly GCF_002335235.1 of Methylophaga sp. UBA2012. Taxonomy (NCBI): domain Bacteria; kingdom Pseudomonadati; phylum Pseudomonadota; class Gammaproteobacteria; order Thiotrichales; family Piscirickettsiaceae; genus Methylophaga; species Methylophaga sp. UBA2012. Next base: position 133,238 of record NZ_DDCG01000003.1, read on the forward strand.
ACAAAATGGTTGTTTGAAAATGACGATTACCGATACGGGTCATGGCATTCCAATCAGTAAACAAGCCCATGTTTTTACTGCATTTGAACGCCTGGGCCAGGAATACGCCAATATTGAAGGCAGTGGCGTCGGACTCAGCATCAGTAAACGTCTGATCGAAGCAATGGGAGGTAAAATTGATTTTGCCAGTACAGAAGGTCAAGGCAGTAGCTTCTGGATTGAGCTTCCTTTATCAACACAACAGCCGGCTTGGCAATCGGAACAACGTCCGGCTTTGGAGGCGCTTAACAAGCAGATTTCAGCAAGACGTAACGATACACAACTGAATACTGAACCACGGCATGTGCTTTACATTGAAGACAATCCAGCCAATATTCGCTTGATAGAAGTCTTCTTCTCACGCTACCCACACGTCACGTTTCATAATTGTGTATCTGCCGAAGATGGACTCGAATTTATCCATCAACAACGGCCTGATCTCATATTGATGGATATTAATTTACCCGGTATGTCAGGTATCGAGGCGACAAGAATACTCAAAAATTCAGATCAATTTAAAGATATTGCTGTTATAGCCCTGACGGCGGCGGCAATGCAGGAAAATAAAGACTCTGCAAAAGGCTTGTTTACAGCCTATGTCACCAAACCGATCGACTTTGCTCAATTAACCCAACTAGTTCGCCCCTATCTCTGAGTTAATTTTTTAATTCAGACTCCGGTGGGAAAAATAAGCGTGGCTCAACACGTTCGTTATTGAGGCTAACACCAAGATGCAAGTGAGGCCCTGTTACCCGGCCAGTGGCACCTACGGCACCGATAATATCGCCCTGTTTAACTGTCTCACCATCTTGCACATCAATACGGCTCAAGTGACAAAACATCGTGATCAAGCCTTGGCCGTGATCAATAAATACCGTATTACCATTAAAAAAGTAATTGCCTGTTCCTCTGACAATTCCTGCAGCAGGCGCATGAATTGGTGTTCCGGTTTTAGCAGCGATATCCATTCCACTGTGCGGATTTCTGGGTTCGCCATTAAAGACTCGGCGACGACCAAATAAGCCACTTACCCGGCCTTTTATTGGCCAGACAAAGTTGACAGGTTCATTATTGATCTCAGTCCAGGCAGTTAACGCCTCTTGAATACGGCTGGATTCCTGGTTAATCCGCTTCATATCTAAAGGATTCGGATTTACTTTGCGCTCATCCTTCACCGTAATGTATTGCGTCGGATACTGTTTATCCTTAATCGAAAATAACTGAGTACTTTTCTCTTCGCCACGCTTGACTACAATTCGTAAAGTACCTGCTTTGGCCGATAATGGAATGCCAATTACGGCTTGCCAAAGTCCATCCGCTTTCACGACCATGACCGGCTTATCTTCAAAATACACATCGGGCTTTGTTTGGTGGCTATTCCCTACAGATAAAATCATTACTCCGCCCGGCACGGCAGATTGTTCGGGTAATTTAGCCAAAACGTCCGAGCAGATTAATAATAAAACTGAAAATAACCATGCTCTACTTTTCATCAACTTTCTTCACCTCACAACTCAACATTCCTTGGTGTAAACGTATTAACACCTCATCACCGGGGCTGACAGCTGCCGCCGTTGTAATGACTTCGCCGGAATCGCGCTTGCTCGTAATGCTATATCCACGATCCAAGGTATTTAATGGACTAACAGCGGCCAATGTTCGCATCTGCTGTGCCAGAAACTGTTTTGCTTGCTGAAGTTGTTGCAGGATCAATCGTTGATTCTGTTTCGCCAACGTTTGCACCAACTTCTGTTGTTCATCTATCTGTGGCAATGGCACTTGTCTCTGCAATCTGAATTGCAAAGACTGAAATTGTTGGTAGACGCTTTTTTGTTGTGTTCTGAAGGCAGTCTGTAAACGGTGAGACAGACTGTTGAGTGCAGATCGCTGTTTATCAATCTGCGCTTTGGGATGTTTTAATCTGACGGATAAATAATCCAGCTTTTGCTGGTAATTCAGCAATTGGTGATGCCAGGCAGAGTCCAACATACGTTTTTGTTGCGTTAGCCATTGCGTTTGTTGACGTAATATCAAATCTGGTCTGGGCAATGCTCTGTGCAAATGTTGTAAATGACGTTGTTCAGAGGTAAGACGATGACGAATAATATGCGTTAATTGCTGCTGATAGCGCTGAAAACTCAACACATATTGTTGCGCATCCGGCACGGCTAACTCTGCAGCAGCTGATGGTGTTGGCGCCCTGACATCTGCGACAAAATCACAAATCGTAAAATCAATCTCATGTCCAACAGCAGAAATAATGGGCAACTCACAAGCAAAAATGGCCCTTGCTAACTGCTCATCATTAAAGCTCCATAGATCTTCCAGCGAGCCACCACCCCTACCAATAATGATGACATCACAATCACGTCGCTGGTCCGCGAGTTTAACGGCGGCCACTAATTGTCCTGCTGCATTTTCGCCTTGAACTGCGACGGGATATAACACCACATCAACGGCTGGAAAACGGCGTTTCAGCACACTGACAATATCATGCACAGCAGCACCGTCTGGCGATGAAATAATGCCTATGGATTTAGGTAATATTGGTAATGTTTTTTTGTGCGTCTGATCAAACAGACCTTCTTGACCAAGTCGGTGCTTCAGAGCCTCATATGCTCGCTGTAATGCACCACTTCCCGCCTCTTCCATATGCTCAACAATGAGCTGAAACTCACCACGCCCCTCGTATAAGCTAACCCGCACCCGCAACAAAACCTGCATGCCATTTTCAGGCGTGAAGCGCAGTTGATTATTACGATTACGAAACATGGCACAACGAACTTGCGCGGCTTCGTCTTTTAAAGTGAAGTAAATGTGTCCTGAGGCGGGCATGGCCAAATTTGATATCTCGCCTTCAACCCAAATCAATGGAAATGAGCCTTCCAGCAGCACACGGGCTTCTCTGACTAAACGTGAAACCGGGTACACATCTTTCACTGCGCGATTTGCTAATGCGCTTGTTTGATTAGATGTAGATTGTACTGCCATAACACTAGATATTCCTGATATAATTGCACGATCATATTACAGGTAATTTCAGGAACGTGCCCGATGAGAATTGCTCAAGAAGCCCTGACGTTTGATGACGTATTACTCCTACCTGCGTACTCAAACGTTCTCCCACGTGATGTCAATTTAACCACCAAGTTAACACGTGATATCACTATTAACATCCCCTTGCTCTCTGCAGCTATGGATACCGTCACCGAAAGTCGTTTAGCTATCGCTATGGCTCAGGAAGGTGGTTTGGGGATTCTGCATAAAAACATGACCATCGAACAACAGGCTAATGAAGTCCGTAAGGTCAAAAAATTTGAAAGCGGTGTTGTTCGTGATCCCATCACTGTGTCACCAAACACCACCATTGGTGAAGTGGTTGAACTGACCCGTTCACATAATATCTCTGGTGTACCTGTTGTTGATGGTGATGATCTGGTTGGTATTGTTACAAGTCGTGATCTACGTTTTGAAACGCATTACGACAACCCTGTTTCTGAAATCATGACCAAAAAAGACAAACTGGTCACCGTAAAAGAAGACGCTTCCCGTGAAGAAGTATTAAGTCTTTTACATACCAACCGTATAGAGAAAGTGCTGGTTACAGATGATAACTTCCATCTGACTGGCATGATTACTGTCAAAGATATCCAAAAACAAACAGATAACCCACTGGCATCTAAAGATGATCAGGAGCGTTTACGTGTAGGTGCTGCTGTTGGTATTGGTTCGGAAAGTAATACACGCGTTGAAGCCTTAGCGGCTGCTGGTGTTGATGTTATCGTTGTCGATACCGCTCACGGCCATTCACAAGGTGTTCTGGATCAGGTCAAATGGGTAAAACAAAATTTCCCTCAGGTTCAGGTCATTGGTGGCAACATTGCTACTGCTGAAGCGGCTTTGGCCTTAGTTGAAGCGGGTGCCGATGCAGTTAAAGTCGGTATTGGTCCTGGCTCAATTTGTACAACACGTATTGTTGCGGGTGTCGGCGTTCCTCAAATCAGCGCCATCAGCAATGTAGCAAAAGCGTTAGAAGGTACAGGTATACCCGTTATCGCTGACGGTGGTATTCGTTTCTCAGGTGATATCGCAAAAGCACTGGTTGCTGGTGCACACACCATCATGATCGGCGGTATGTTTGCCGGTACTGAAGAAGCACCAGGTGAAGTCGAACTTTATCAAGGTCGTTCATACAAGTCCTACCGCGGTATGGGTTCGATGGGCGCTATGCAGCAAAAACAAGGCTCAAGTGATCGTTACTTCCAGGAATCCAGCGAAGCAGACAAACTGGTTCCAGAAGGTATTGAAGGCCGCGTACCATTCAAAGGCAGCCTGAGCGCCGTCATTCATCAGCTTATCGGTGGCATCCGTGCCAGCATGGGTTACACCGGTTCAGCAACGATTGAAGATATGCGTACCAAACCGCAATTCGTTAAAGTCACTTCTGCCGGAATGAGTGAAAGTCATGTTCATGACGTCACCATCATCAAAGAAGCACCGAACTACCGCGTTAACTAAACCATTCACAACTGCCCCTTTCTGGGGCAGTTGTTATTTAACAGAGTTGAAGATACCTCAATGACCAGCAATATTCACGACCATCGTATTCTTATCCTTGATTTTGGCTCGCAGTACACGCAATTAATCGCGCGTCGTATTCGTGAAGCCGGCGTGTATTGTGAACTTCGTAACCCGGAAATAACCGAAGCCGAGATTCGTGAATTCAATCCTAAAGGCATTATTCTGTCGGGTGGCCCGGACTCAACCATTGGCGAAGCCGCGCCAAGTGCCCCACAAATTGTCTTTGAAATGGGACTGCCGGTATTCGGCATTTGTTATGGCATGCAAACAATGGCCGCCCAACTTGGTGGCGCTGTAGAGTCATCGAATCATCGTGAATTCGGTTATGCACAAATTCGTGCACGTGGTCACTCAGAATTATTACGTGATATCGAAGATCACACCACAGCAGAAGGCTGGGGTATGTTGGATGTCTGGATGAGTCATGGTGATCGCGTTTCTGAATTACCTGAAGGTTTTAAAGTTATCGCCAGCACCGATAGCGCACCTATCGCCGGTATGGCCGATGAAGATCGTCGCTTTTATGGTGTTCAATTCCATCCGGAAGTCACTCATACCACACAAGGTCAACGCATGATTGAGCGTTTCCTTGTCGATATCTGTGGCTGCGAATGTTTATGGACATCCGCCAATATTATCGAAGACAGTATCACGGCTATTCGTGAACAGGTCGGTGATGATGACGTGTTATTAGGCTTATCTGGCGGCGTTGACTCATCGGTTGTTGCTGCTTTGCTGCATAAAGCGATTGGCGACCAGTTAACCTGCGTATTTGTGGATAACGGTCTGCTTCGTGAAAACGAAGGTGATCAAGTGATGGCCATGTTTGCAAAACACATGGGCATTCGTGTCATTCGTGTCGATGCTGAAGACCGCTTCCTGAAAGAATTAGCCGGCGAAGCGGATCCTGAGAAAAAACGTAAAATCATCGGCCGTGTCTTTGTTGAAGTCTTTGATGAAGAATCAGCCAAACTGAAAAATGTGAAATGGCTGGCTCAAGGCACCATCTACCCTGACGTTATCGAGTCAGCAGCAGCAAAAACCGGCAAAGCCCATGTGATTAAAACGCATCATAACGTCGGTGGCCTGCCTGAACATATGAAACTCAAACTGGTTGAACCGTTACGTGAGTTGTTCAAAGATGAAGTACGTAAACTGGGTGTGGAACTTGGTCTGCCTTCAGATATGGTTTACCGTCACCCCTTCCCTGGTCCAGGTCTAGGTGTACGTATTCTTGGTGAAGTGAAAAAAGAATTTGCGGATCTATTACGTAAAGCAGACAACATCTTTATCGAAGAACTACGTAAACATGATCTCTATGATAAAACCAGTCAGGCGTTTGCTGTATTTCTACCGGTAAAATCTGTTGGGGTTATGGGCGATGGTCGTCGTTATGACTATGTCGTATCACTACGCGCTGTAGAAACGATTGATTTTATGACAGCACGCTGGGCCAATCTGCCTTATGATTTCCTCGATCTGGTTTCACGTCGTATCATCAATGAAACAGCCGGTATTTCTCGAGTTGTTTATGATATCTCAGGCAAACCACCCGCCACGATTGAATGGGAATAAAGCAAAAACATTGTCTAATCAGTGGCCGGGTTCAAGGCGTCAGTTACCGCTACTCGGCCCAGCAACAAGCACATAAACTTGGTGTAACCGGCTGGGTCAGAAACCTAGCTGATGGCCCGGTAGAATTACTCATTCAAGGTGAAGCTCAGCAACTGGAAGATATGCTCAACTGGGCCAATCAAGGCCCGCGGTTTGCTGAGGTCACCACAATTGAAGTCACAGAACAATCAGCTAACCTGACATTCACTGATTTTGAGATTCGTTGAACTCTACGTTTGGTTGATCTTTACGTTTGACTTTTAAATTGCTTAGTAGCTCAGGATTGCTAAACATAAAACAAACGCTATGATGTATTCCCAATCACCAAAACGATAAATAAAAAGGAAATCACATGGCTCAACGCTTTAACTTCCAGAGCTTTTTACTTCGTTTTCTATTTGCTTTGCTTTTAGTTTTTGTCAGTTATAACCCAAGCGGCTATAGCTATTATCACTGGGCACAAGACGCTTTCTTTGGTCAGGGCACATTTAAAACACCACCGTTTGCGATGACAACCGTGTTATTGCTAATTGGCTGGACGATTTACCTTAGGGCGACCTTCCGTTCTTTAGGTGGACTTGGCTTGCTACTGGCTTTAGCCTTTTTTGCCATTATTATATGGTGGCTGGTCGATCTAGGTTTATTAGGTATTAACGATTTCTCGATTCTTAGCTATATCGCCTTATTCCTGATTGCCGCAGTTTTAGCAGTAGGTATGTCTTGGTCACATATTCGTCGTCGTATCTCAGGTCAAATTGATACAGATGACGTCGATGAAGATTAAAACTAGCCCTTAAAACAGGAACATCTCTTAACCGTGCCAAAACGAGAACAAGATTTCACTGAAACGGCTGCAAAGCTAGCATGGAATACACTTACCTCTGAGGATGATGGCCGAGCGTGCAAAGATATACCAGAACAAGCATGTGATGAGCAGCCCAGAAATTTCTCAACTCATATTATCTCTCTGTCATTAACAAAATCAGCGGATGCCTTTGTTAATCCAAAATTGATTTTGAGCTGGATTATGACGACGCTAGGCGCACCTGCTTATTTCATCGGTTTATTAGTTCCGATTCGCGAAGCAGGTTCCTTATTACCTCAGTTGTTTATCGCCAATACCATTCGCTCTTTGTCTTTGCGTAAATATGCCTGGGTCTTAGGGAGTTTTATTCAGGGTATGTGTGCAGCAGGCATGGGCATTGCCGTTCTCAGTCTGGAAGGAACCCCGCTCGGTATTACAATTGTGTGTTTATTAGGTCTTTTGGCCCTGTCACGCAGTATGTGTTCAGTCTCTTATAAAGACGTATTGGGTAAAACAGTCAGTAAATCCAAGCGTGGCACAGCAACCGGAACGGCTTCTTCTTTGTCAGCCGGACTGGTTATTGCCTATGCCGTACTGATTTCTCTTAACCTCGTTGATAAATTAACGTTGGTCACCATCGGTCTTTTTTTTGCAGCAGGATTTTGGGTCATTGCCAGCGCCTTATTCTCTACATTGGAAGAGCAGAAAGGTGCAACAGAAGGTGGGGGTAGCCTGTTTATTATCGCTAAACAAAATTTTTCTTATCTCTATAAAGACAGGGAGTTAGGACTTTTTATTGTGACTCGAGCGTTGCTTATCGCCACAGCATTGGCGCCACCGTTTATGCTGGCATTAAACGCTGAACACTTGAATAATAATATCGGCGGCTTAGGAAGCTTATTACTCGCCTCCTCCCTGGCCAGTCTGGTCAGTGGCTATGTCTGGGGACGTCTTGCTGATATCTCCAGCAGGAAGGTTTTACTCTTGTCAGGTTTCAGCGCTGGTGTGGCCTTGTTACTGACCGTTATTGCAGCCAGTTATCACTTATTAGAGGTTTACTGGGTATTACCTGCATTATTATTTGCACTGATGGTCGCATACGAAGGTGTCCGAATGGGTCGTTCAATTCACTTAGTCGATATTGCCGATCAGGATAAACGGGCTATTTATACTGCGCTATCGAATAGCATTATTGGCGTTTTTCTTTTATTAGGCGGTTTATTCAGTATTGTTTCGCACTGGTATGGTGAACAAGTGGTTTTATCAGTGTTTGCTTTGATGAGTTTTAGCTCAATGATTTCAGCCTATCTAATGAAAGAAGCGCAATAAATAGTCATTATCACATGGATATATAGGTTGGATTCCTTAACCGTAATTTCACATATTGTTTATGCTTATAAGTCGTCTTTCTGGCCTTTAGGGCCAACAATAAAATAAAAAGCGAAACCTTATGAGTGAGAGAGATACTGCCTTTTTTGACCGTGCTGATGCGTTTATTCGTATAGCTAATGAGCAAATGGAAAAGGGGACTGCCGCAGGTGAAGTAAGTGCTTCATTTATGTATGGGCTGGCACGCTATACGGCATGGTTCAGTGCTTCAGGATGGACCCAAAGCAAGGATATGTCAGACGCGAAACAGGAAACTATCGACTTTTTTGTAAAAGAATATCGTCAAATGTTGGAAATGAATATGGATGATTATATTCAAAACTTTGACCAGTATATTCAAGTCTCAGAAGAGCTAAAACAAAAAGGTTAGCTGCAAAATACCCCTCTGTATCAAAACCGGTTTGCGTTGCTGATAACAAAATTATCGGAAAAACCAGCTGAATTCATATAGCATCTAATCATTAATGATGATTGGATTTGTCTCTATGTCAGCTCGTTTTTTTAAACCCGTTAGCGGGATAATCTTTACCTGTCTGCTTCTCACCTTAAATGGTTGCGCCACCCGATATCTGATGCAATCAGATCGCTATCAAGAGATACCTTCCTCTGAAGCTGGCTCAGCTAAACACGTTGATGCAATCAGTCACTAACCGTCTTTTTCACAAGCAGATGACAGTCGGTCATGTTAGTCTTTAAGCGTGTTTATTACGGAGAAACGTATGTTTATTCACGCTTTAAAGTTGCTTAGTCTTTCTGCATTATTATTTCTGAGTGCGTGTCATCACTACCATCCGCATAAAGTGGTTCCACCAGGCCACGATGCCAATGGTCCGGGTAATAGCGAAAATGCACCAGGTCATAACAAGTAAACAGGAATCAAAATGTTACTTAAATTTCTCGGTATTTTATTAATTGCAGCCGGAACAACGGGGTTAGTCATGGATGATATTCCATTTACTAAAACAACCCATGAAGCGGATCTGGGGGTTATTGAACTTCAGATTGATGAAAAAGATAACTTGCATATTCCAGATTGGCTCGGTGCAAGTAGTATCGGCTTAGGAACACTTCTGCTACTTATTCCAGCAGGAAATCGTCGTCGTTAAACGCTTATCAATAACGCTTCATGGTCTTGTGTCTGAAGCGTTATTGATTACTCCCCACGCTCTTCTTCGTTTTTTACTTGTCTCTCAGTCCCAAGCTTAAACAAATTTACGGAAAGTCAGACAAACATTCTCCCTATTAGCACTGCTAGTATTTAATCGCTACACAATTTTGGATCTCTGCTTCTTAAACAACTTGCAAAAGCATGTTTAAAAAACAGTCATTCTTGTGTGGTGTGTTTTTTTAATGGAGAAAAAACAATGCAGCACCCAATTAAAAATTCGGTAAGCCGATCTCTTCTTTTCGCTCAGGACATAGGATTGATATTAGTTGCCATAGCGACGATGGTAGCTATCGGCATCGAAGTGAAAGTAATGATTGATAACAGCTATGTGTCATTGACAGATTTGCTGTTGATGTTCATCTACCTGGAAGTACTGACCATGGTTGCCGTTTATTATGAGTCAGGCGAGTTGCCAATAAAAATACCGTTATATATTGCGATTGTTGCCTTAGCGCGTTATTTGATTCTGGACATGAAAAACATCGATACGTGGCGCATTCTAGGAATAGCCTCATCGATTTTCTTGCTTGGCGCATCGATTATCGTTATCTACTACTGCAAAAAACTGATGCAGGAGAAGGTTGAAAGCTGATCATAAATAACGCGATGAGCAGCTTGTTTGGCGGAACTGGTAACAGTTCCGCCTTTTTTTTATTTAACCCCGATCTCTACAATAAATTCATTTCCCAGCTTCTTTTCAGCTTTGATTAAGCTTGTCTGCATAGTCTAACCTGTGTCTGTAGTGTCATCTGGGGAAAACATGCAAAATCTAAAATACATTTTGAGTCACTGGTTAACCATTACCGTGTTATGTTCCAGTATCGTATTATTGCTTAGTCATACCCATACTGAAGCAGAAATAAAGAATGTGCCTGAATGGGATATGAACTTTCATTACGATGTTGGCAAACCCATCAAAATTTCAGGTATTGAAGACAACTTGTCAGGGCTGACCTATCACCCCGAAAGCGATCATCTATTCGCCGTACTCAATCACCCTACCCAGCTTATCGAAATGACCAAACAAGGTGATATTGTTCGACGTATTCATCTTGATGGTTTTGTTGATACTGAAAGTGTGGATTATCTCGGAAATAACACCTTTGTTGTGTCAGAAGAAAGAAGACAGCAACTGGTGTTCTTTTCCATTAATGACACGACAACTAAAGTCAGCTATGACAAGAGTGAACGCTTACCCATGAATTGGGCAGAACACAGCAATAGAGGTATGGAGGGGGTGGCATGGTCCGCCCAATATGGTTTTTTTGTCTTGCAGGAAGAGCCACCTAGAATTTTGAATCATGTCTTACACCATACTGAGACGAGTATTGATGTCGAAAAACTTAATCACTCATTACCCGATCATGTTGATGATTTGGCTGGCATCAGCCTGTTTTACGCAGAACAACAACCTTTTCTTCTTGTGTTAAGCGAAGCATCCAATGCACTGCATATGATCAATTTAAGCGGGGACAAAGTCGCCAGTCTGTCATTAAAAACTGGCCCATTTAATTTTTGGCCGATTATGAAACAACCTGAAGGAGTAGCGGTTGATAACGATGGTCATATTTATATTGTCGGAGAGCCAAATCAGATGCTCAAATTAAACCGAAAAACAACACTTAAACAATCATTCTGACAGGCATAAAAAAAGCGGTCCGATGACCGCTTTTTTTATTGGTTTAAACGTCATAAGTGGACGCTGAAACATCACCACCTTGCCCTGTCCAGTTCGTATGAAAAAACTCACCCCGAGGTTTATCAATACGCTCATAAGTATGCGCACCAAAATAATCCCGTTGTGCCTGTAATAAATTAGCAGGTAAGCGTTCACTTCTATAACCATCATAGAAGGAAAGCGCGCTGCTGAATGTTGGTACAGGAACGCCAAGACTGACCGCTGTCGCTACAGCCTTACGCCAGCCCGGCAACGATTCTGTGATAGCGTCAATAAAAAAGTCGTCCAGTAAGAGATTATGTAGATCAGGATTGAGATCAAAGGCATCACGAATCTTACCCAAGAACTGACTTCGAATAATACAGCCACCACGCCACATTAAAGCGATACCACCATAATTCAGCTCCCAGCCATAAATCTTAGCTGCTTCACGCATCAGCATATAACCTTGCGCGTAGGAGATAATTTTTGATGCATATAAAGCATCACGAATCGCGTTGACCATTTCCGCTTTATCCCCTTCAAACGATGAGGTAATAGCAGGTAACACTTTTGAAGCTTTTACCCGTTCATCTTTTAACGATGATAAACATCTTGAGAACACGGCCTCACCAATCAGGGTTAATGGTATACCCAAATCAAGTGCATTCATGCCTGTCCATTTACCCGTGCCTTTCTGTCCGGCAGTATCGAGAATGTGATCGACCAGCAACTCACCATTCTCATCACGTTTGGCCAGAATATCGCGGGTAATTTCAATCAAATATGAGTCAAGCACACCTTCATTCCACTCAGCAAAAACCTGGTGAATCTCATCACCACTCATGCCAAGCCCTTCCCTCATCATCTGATACGCTTCGCATATAAGCTGCATATCACCATACTCAATGCCGTTATGTACCATTTTGACGTAATGTCCAGCACCATCATTACCGACCCAGTCACAACACGGCTCACCATCAACCTGTGCAGCGATAGCCTGAAAAATAGGTTTAATTGCTGACCAGCCTGCATGATTCCCACCCGGCATTAACGAAGGACCATGGCGAGCGCCTTCTTCCCCTCCGGAAACACCACTGCCGATAAATAAAATCCCTTTCTGACGTAATTCTTGTGTTCTTCTATCACTATCATTGAATAAGGAGTTTCCGCCATCAATGATGATGTCGCCTTTCTCGAGGTACGGCACCAACTGCTCAATGAAAGTATCCACCACCGGACCGGCTTTGACCATTAACATGACCCGCCGCGGTAATTTCAGGCTATTCACAAAACTTTTCAGATCATGAAATCCAATGATATTGGTATCTTTCGCTGGTCCATTAATAAAGTCATCGACTTTACTCGTTGTACGGTTAAATACCGACACTTTGAAGCCCTTGTCATTCATATTTAAAACAAGGTTCTGCCCCATCACGGCAAGTCCGACAACACCAATATCTGCTACTGCAGGATTATCTACTTCTCTCATAAGTCTCTACACACCTTTATATATTCACCAATAGCTTCACGGGTTGATCCAACAACTAAACGACGTTGTCCTGATGCCGAATCACACTCTACCGCTCCTGCTACCTCAATGGTCTCTCCCGCTTGTGCCTGACCGACATAGGTATGGGTAAATGAAATGACTTCCGGCGTCATTTCATTATCAATAAGATAGCGGGCGGGAAAATCAAATGCTTGCTGATCATCAATCACCACTGCTTTTAAGGTAGAAATTCCTTGCTTAATATAGTGGTGATGATCAACGACTAACTCTTCCGGCAAACTGACCATACCAATATCAAATTTGGTACCATCAATCGCCGCCTTGTTATATTTACGGGCTTCATGCCAGGCAAACTCTTCAAAATTAAGTTCACCACCGCGTCGTTGGAAATTATCTTTCATGAGTGACAGGTCAAGCGCCGTGAGTTGCTGCTCCGCAACAGCTTGTTTAACTGCCTCACGGGTTTGACGAAAAGCCTCGCGCCCATATACCACCAAATCAATATCCGAACCTTTCTTTTGCTGACCAATCAACATTGATCCTGTCAATCCTAGAGAAGCCGTATTCACACCATATTTGGTGAGGATAGCGATTAAACGGTGGCATTTTTCTTCAATTTCATCATTTGGAGAACGAGCAAGAAGAGACTTTAAATATTGTTCTGGTTGATGATGAACCTCAACATCCTCGGGTTTTACCGCATGAAACTCAGCATCAAACTGCAGTGATTTAAAAAGATATTTAGGGTAATGGCGGGCTAATAAACGATTAGCCTGCTCAGTATCAATTTTCTGCCATTGACCTTGATTTTCAATATAACGCAGAAAACAACCAATTTTTTGTTGATGGGGATGATAACTGACCACAGCAAAGATAAGACCTTCAGCCGTCTGAATAAAGTCTTTTGGCAAATACGGGAAATCTGCCTGTCTCATCGTGTATTACGCTCCTTTGTTAAAGGCATCATGACAAGAAATTACCCCAGTCGTCTACCCCACATCCATAATCCAGATAAAGATAAGAAAATAATCAAAATACTCAGTGCATCAATCAGCCAAATTCCTACTGGACCGAGAATATGGCCGTTATGTATATCAAGAAGAAGTTGCTGAATACTGATACCTTTACCATAAAAAAACTGTTTCAGCTCTGTATTTACCGACTGTGGCAAAGGATGCGGCATACTCCATGAGACGCCTTGTAATGAAATCGGTTCCCATTTATCCAACATAAAATTACTGCGCCACATTGATTGGCGGGTCTGTAAAACCGGCTCACCATGATAAAGACCAATATTTTGGATAGGCGCAGGAATACCGGCTTCGGCCCCCATTTTTTCAATAAATTCACCCTCGCGGGTTAATAGAATTAAGCCATCATCCGTGGTTAGAACAATAATGTCTTCAAGGGCGATCCCGCCTAATAAGGGGCGCTCAATATGTATTAACGGCGTTGCATCAAGAAAAAGTTGATTGCCAAATTGAGAAAAAATTTTGTTATCAATCAAAAATGCAGCGTCAGGCTTAACCTCTCCTATACCGTACTGAGACATAAGCCAGTCCCAACTGACATAACGCTTATCAAGCTCAAGCTGGCTGGAATGGTTGAGCGCTATTCCGGTAATAGCAAACATTAATAAAAAACTGGCTAAGATGGCGCCGATAACACGATGAAAACTGCGCAATTTGCGGTTCATGGATCAACTCTGGCTAATAGATGAATCCAGATATAATGCCAGCCTAACGACATTCGTCATAGCCCTGACAGATAATGTTGCGCCAGTGATACCATCAATATGTTTATCTAACCGATTATCCACCAATCCAACATTCTGAAATTGCTGTGTGAACGCCGGGTATTTCACTTCTCCTCCCCGACTCTCACGATAAGCCAGTACTTTGACCTGTTCGACGCGGTCGCCATTGATAACCACACCAAAAGTAATTGGCTCCTCTTTACCGATTTCCTCAAGTATCCAGGCGCTGCGTTGCCCCTCTCGCCAATAACGAATTCGAAGACCGGCGTAGGGATGACCAAGAATATCCGCAACCGTCTGTCGGACATCACCTTTCATCCAGACAACATCACTTTGCGGAAGGGTACCGTTAAACACTTCAGCTAAGAAAGCATCATTGGTTTGGTAGACGCCACGAGCATGAGATGTCGTCGTGGTGAGCAGTAAGATTAAACATAACAAAGCTAATTTGAAACCAGAAATGACATTATTCATCTTAATAACCACTCACCACGCCTATATTACTCATCGATTAAAACTGATAACCCACACCAACATTGAAGCCATCAAATTCATCATCTTCATTTTCAGCATCCTGATCCTGATAATCAAATTTGACGACAACTTGTGGGTCTAACCACCAGTTCACACCTAAGTCCCATGAGCGCACTTCTGAATCAACAGAGCTACCCGCCTGGTTATCCCATAAGCTATAACGTGTGAAGATTCCAATCGCATCAGTCAATTTATAAGAAGGTTCCAGATACCAGCCCATTTGCTTATCTGCACCGACTGATTTTGGTCCATCACCTTCTAAATGCCATGATGCATATAAAGCACGGAAACCAAAGTTGCCTTGCTGAATAGCGGTATGGGCTTCCCATAGCACTGCACTACCCGCATCATGGTCATTACCTTGAGTTATATCTTCCTGATATTGCAATGATGTAGCGACTTCAACACCTGGAATTGCGGTCCATTTGAGTCGCCCAGTGTAAGCAAAGTCACTGGCATCGGCTTCAGAGACTTTTTGACGACCACTACGAACTGAGTAATCGTTGCTGGCTGAAGTATTTAAACCAGAGGTCATCGCGGCATCATAAGAAAAACCAGGTGCCAGTTCTCCACTAAACATCACACCACCTTCCCACCAGGTCGTAGGAATAATGTTTTTCTCAACATTATTACGTTCTACCCCATAAAAGGTATTAGGCTCGTGGGTTTCGTTCAATAAACCAACCGGCACCAGGAATAAACCCGCATTAACACGATGTTTGTCATTAATATCGTATTGGATATAAGCCTGTTCCAGCTCAACCTCGCCATTTTGACCATCACCGGAAATAGAATGTTCTAACTCCAACTCTGAAAAGAGTCGAAGTCGGTCATTGAACTCATGGTTAAAAAATAAGACAAAGCGATGAAAGTCAATTTCATCCTTATCAGCACCACTACCTTGATTTTGTAGATTGTTGTAATGCAGTTCTCCGTAACCACCGATAGACGTTTTGCTTTCTTGAGCGGCAGAGGCTTTTACTGCTTCTTCTGTTGCCACAGCTAATGCCTCAGCTGTTTCATTTGCCTGTTCGGCTTTAGCTTGTGTGGCAACGACTTGTTGTTTCAGTGTTTGATTTTCTGTTTTCAGTTGTTCGTTCTGTTGCTTAACTTCGTTCAACTGTTGCTTCATTTCTTGCAGAAGCTGCCAGATTTCTTCATTCGTGGGCGAAGCTGCCTGAGCTGAAGACATGGCGACCATCAATGTACTCGCCAGCAGTGTTTTCTTGAATTTGTACATGCTCTCTCATCCTGTTTTCAATAGTAAAAACAAGAGAAAGTATACCTATATTGCGAATCACTATCACTTAGTTTTAGGAATATTTCACACAATTAACGGGAAATAATCATGCCTACAACCAGGATTACATCATGACACGGAGGCTAGGTTGAGCATATGCTGCATTAAATTCGAATAAACCTTTACTCATGTCTTGGGCAAATTGAGTGAAGTGATGCTCACTCATTCTCACAGTAATCGATCCCATTGTGAGATGAATCATTTTACAATCAGGGCAATGTTGAATATCCACAGTATTAGATTCATAAATTGTTTCTGGTTTACATGCTCTACTCGCCATGGGGGCTCCATTAAATAAAGATTAGGAAAAGGAAAATGCTGTGCGTTGTTTGAGGTTTCGATGCCGGCAGTAAACATCCCACCAACCTCTCGCGTACGATTGCCATAATGTTTTGATAGAAACACGGTCGTCTTGGGTGAGTAATAAGCGATAGTTGCGACTTATCTGTAGTGCCAAACAAGCTGATGGGCTAACTTGATAATACGCCACTAACTCTTTGATGGATGCCAGCAAACAATCACGCTGCCAGTCAGGTCGACTCAGTGGCATATTCATGATTTTAACTTCCTTGCCGCTGCAGAAAGCAGCATATTCCAGACCGTTTTTTTAGAACTTTTATTCAGACAGTTAAAGTCAGCCGCGTGCAGCTTACCTTCGTGAATTAAGGTCTCTAGCGTATTTTCATCAAATGCCAGATGAATGCTATGTCTTCCCTGTGTATTAAATTGTGCTGTTTTCATAACTCACCTCGTCCTGACAATGTGGAGATGAGTATAAATTCATTTAAATCTAAATGCAAATCATTCTTATTTAAACAATGTAAAGTTTCGGTAAAAGTCTTTAAGGAGAATAAGACCCTGTACCGTAGTAACCGTAGCCTACAAAGGGCCAGTCATGTTTAGGGTTGTATGGCAGACCTGAAACAGGATTATTTGCCGGCCAACGCTGTTCTTTGCTCTGCTGAATAACCGGTAAGGTAAGCTGATTTTGATCTACAGTGATATTTTTCTGATCGACAACCTGCCCCAGTACTGTAATAAAACTATCTGTTTTATAAACTTCAGGATCGAGAAAGTCAGCACTACGAATAAAAAAACGACCTTCACTGTCACTACTTTCGTCTGGTCGGCCAACTCGGTTGAGCGGGAACTGAACGACCAAAATTTCTGATTGCTGCTCGCTATTTTCAACAGCAATAATTTTACCGCCCCATCGAACTGTTCTACCTTGATATAAATTAATATTGTCTGCTACCTGCTTAAGTGACAAGTCCCCTTCCGCAGGCGGTTGGATTTTGGGAGACATATAACTGCATGCTGTTAGCACAGCCAAAGCTAATATGAGTATGCTGAAACGAATCATTGGCAAACCTCCTGTCATATACCTTAGTAGTTAATGAGTTTATATAAGTCGTTATTTGTTTTTTCTATTCTTTTTTCGCTCAGCCTTTTTTGCTGCTTTTTCTTCTCGGACAATCAAAACCTGTTGCCATTCTGCTTCTATCATTTGAGGTGTCTCCCAGGTGATCCTTCCCAGCATGCCTGCTCTGATCTCAGTCAGAATGATCTTAGCAGTACGATCCAAATCTACCTTACCACCAGACCTCAGACAGCCCCGTTTGATTCCAATAGCTTCCATATTCTCCAGCGGATATTCAGTTAAAGTATCCAGACCGAAGCGTTGTTTTAACTGTTCCGGATAGGCCTGCATCAAATACTCGATGGCATATAAGGCAATATCATCATTATCAATTGCTGTTTCTTTGATTGCGCCAGTCACGGCTAGACGATAACCACCATGAGGGTTTTCAAGATTTGGCCATAACACGCCAGGGGTATCATGCAAGACAACACCTTGTTCTAGTCTGATGCGTTGTTGCATTTTGGTAATTGCCGGTTCATTACCTGTTTTGGCTATTTGGCGACCGGCAAGACTGTTAATCAATGTGGACTTTCCAACATTCGGAATGCCCATAATCATCGTGTTAATCGGTCTTCCCGCTTCTGCTTTGGCAGGTACCATTTTTCTACACAGTGTCAGTAAATCAGCGATACCTTCCTGTTGCTGAGCCACCATAGTCAGCGTTTTCGTATGATTTTCCTGCTCATAATACTGCTGCCAACGCTCTGTGATTGTTACATCAGCCAGATCATATTTATTCAGCAACTTGATACAAGGTTTGTCTTTGCGAATCTCTGCCAGCATAGGATTCTGGCTGCTGAAGGGAATTCGGGCATCCAGCACTTCAATAATCAGATCCACCTGCGGCAAGATCTCTCTCATTTCTTTGCTGGCTTTATGCATATGGCCGGGATACCACTGAATTGCCATTAACGTTCCTTTTTCACTACGATAGATATTGGGTAACATTCTAACGCAAAGCCGTATTAACACCGATTAGCTTTACTCATTGCTAGATGGCAATTGGTTCCGCTAAGGTCTCGGTAACGTATAATGCGGAACTTTCTATGAGAATCGGAACAAGAGTATGCCCAAGGCCAGTGATCTTAAACGTGGAATGGTAGTTGAAGTACATGATGAGCCCTATGTCGTTAAAGATATTGATATTCGTAACCCATCTTCGCGTGGTGCATCGACACTATATAAAGTTCGTTTTAACCATCTGAAAACGAAACAAAAACGTGATGAATCCTTCAAAGGCGAAGACTTTCTTAAAGAGGTCGACTGTGAACGCCAGTTAGTCCAATTTTCCTATCAGGATGGCGACAGCTACATCTTTATGAACAACGAAACCTTTGAGCAATACGCTATCAATGCTGCTGATATTGAAGACGCGCTGGGCTATATCCATGATGGTCTGGATAATATCGTCGCTGTTTTATTACAACAACAACTTGTGGCTATAGAGTTGCCAGCCGCGGTTTCTTTGACTATTGTCGATACATCGCCGGGGATAAAAGGCGCTACGGCAGCGGCTCGCACAAAACCAGCAACCTTATCGACGGGCTTAGAAGTACAAGTCCCAGAATATATCGAAAATGGAGAAGTCATTAGGGTCAACACCGACACAGGAAAATTTATGTCGAGAGCCTAAAACGATCGTATGAAGACACGTATCAAACATCTTGTTTTGATTTGCTTAGGCTGGATGTTTGTCGCCTTGGGCATCATTGGTGTCATCCTGCCGTTGATGCCAACAACGATTTTTCTGATATTAGCCTTGGCGTGTTTTGCCGAAAGCTCTCCCCGGTTTCATCAAATGTTGCTCAATCACAAATGGTTCGGACCACCACTAAGGCAATGGCAGCAAACACATAGCATGCGCCGGGATATTAAAAAGAAAGCCTATTTAATCATCATACTGTCATTTGCTATTTCAATTGCTGCCGTTTGGGGCCGACTTTGGTTACAAGTCATGTTATTTACTATTGGACTCATTCTGTTAGCCTGTTTATCTCGTGTAAAGGAATCAGACTAAGCAGATGAATACGATTGAAGCCATGCAAAAACGCCATTCTGTGCGTCATTTTTTAGATAAAGAAGTGAATCAGCAAGATCTAATGACTCTTCTGGAGGCTGCTAGACACAGTCCTTCCGGCTCAAATACACAGCCTTGGCAAGTGGCTGTCGTCAGAGGAAAAGCAAAACAGCGTCTGGCTGATGCGATGGTTTCTGCATTTGAACAAGGTGAAACAACCGCCCCTGCCTATCAGTACTACCCCAACCCAATGCCTTCTCCCTACAATGACAGACGCAAAGCTTGTGGTTTAAAGCTTTATCAGACGCTAAACATTGCCCGTGACGATAAAGCAGGGCAACGCGCGCAATGGGCAGCCAATTACCGTTCCTTTGATGCGCCGGTGATGCTCTTTTTCTGGATGGATGGCATCATGCAAACCGGTTCATATATGGACATGGGTATGTTCATGCAATCAGTGATGCTGGCTGCGGTAGATTGTGGCTTGGCAACCTGCCCTCAGGCAGCATTAGCGCAATATCCCAATGTTGTGAAAGAACACTTATCCATACCAAAGGATGCCATCATTCTTTCGGGCATGGCGCTGGGTTATGAAGATACTGAAGCCCAGGTGAATCAGTTTAGAACTGAACGTGAGACAGTAGAAAATTTCATTCAATTTTATGATGAATAATGGAGATAAAATGGAATTGCAGGCTTTTTTAACGCAATTAAAAACACACCCTGAAAACATAGCATTTGATGACACTATGTCAGTCATTGAAGCTAATTATGTATTTACTCCTACCGCATTTAAAAACGGTGGTACCACCAATGAAGCCGGCCAAAATAATGGCTCATGCAAAATTCTTGGCTTTGGCAAAATACATGCACTTAGTGTTGACGAAACCCTAGCCTGCTTTGGTCAGTATTATCGGGATGATGTGTTAGCCAATCCACACGGGGACGATCACCAAAATATTCGCCACTTTATGAAAACCGGTTGGGATGGCGTGCAATTTGAGAGTGAACCACTAACAGCACGCTAGTCTGTTGATTCATATATCAAATAAAAAAGGGAGCAGATGCTCCCTTTTTTTATAGTATTTTCTGCGATTAACTTAGAGTAATACGCGTTCAATACCACCTTGTTTAACACTATCGATGAAGTCTTTATGCCAGTTATCCCCTTTCAGGTGTTTGGCAATTTCAACCACAATATAGTCGGTATCAATACCCGTATCTTCACTGTAGCGGCTCAGGCCTTGTTGACAGGCTGGGCATGACGTCAACATTTTCACATTGCCATTTTTCGCCTTATCCTGCCCGGTCAGTTCCTGAATCCCTTTAGTAATTTCCTCTTCCTTACGGAAACGCACCTGCGTCGCGATATCTGGACGCGCCACAGCAAACGAACCGGCTTCACCACAGCAACGATCATTTAATGCTACTTCCTGTCCCATTAAAGTACTGGCCACAGAGGTCGGCTGATACGTTTTCATAGGAGTGTGGCATGGGTCATGATACATATACTGAACCCCTTCCACGCCTTCCAGCTTGACACCTTTTTCCATCAGATACTCATGAATATCCAACAGGCGGCAGCCAGGGAAGATCGCCTCAAACTGATACTTCAGCAACTGATCCATACAGGTACCGCATGAGACAATGACGGTTTTGATATCCATGTAATTCAGCGTATTCGCTAAACGATGGAATAACACCTGATTAGATGTCGAAATCGATGTGGCTTTTTCCTTATCCCCTGTTGATGCTTGCGGGTAACCACAACACAGATAGCCAGGGGGCAGCACAGTTTCAGTGCCCACTTCATACAACATGGCTAAGGTCGCCAAACCTACCTGGCTGAACAAACGCTCAGAACCGCAACCCGGGAAGTAGAAAACGGCATCTGATTCATCATTGACCTTTTTCGGATCACGTAGAATCGGAATCATTTTCTCATCTTCAACACCCAACATGGCACGTGTAGTTTGTGTCGGCAAACCTGTTGGCATTGGCTTTTTCATGAAATGAACGACTTGCTCACGAATCGGCGTTTTACCTGTCGTAGGCAGGGGACGTTTTTTCTTGCTGCCTAATAAGCCTAGTGTTTTAGCAACACCATGCGCCATTTTCTGGGCCTGATACCCCCACTCAATCATGGTTTTACGCATGATTTTCACTGTCAGAGGATCAGTCGCATTCAGATAGGCCATCGATGTCCAGGTGCCAATATTTGGACGACGCTTGCCTTGTTTCTTCAGCACTTCACGTAGTTTGATACTGACATCACCAAAGTCGATATTGACCGGGCAAGGATTCAGACAGCGGTGACATACCGTGCAGTGATCCGCCACATCATTCATCTCTTCAAAGTGACGAACTGAAATGCCACGGCGCGTTTGTTCTTCGTACAAGAAAGCTTCAATAATCAAGCCTGTACCAAGAATTTTATTCCGTGGTGAGTATAGTAAGTTGGCACGAGGCACATGAGTTGTACACTCAGGCTTACACTTACCACATCTCAGACAGTCTTTGATGTCATTGTTGATGTCACCCAGATCACTTTGTTCAAGAATCAACGCTTCCTGCTCTAACAGGCGTAATGACGGTGTATAAGCATTGTCCAGACCAGAACCGGCTAATAACTTACCGGCATTGAAATGACCATTGGGATCCACTTTCTGTTTGTACCCGGCAAAGGCATCAATGGTAGCTTTGTCCAGATATTGCATCTTGGTCAGACCAATACCATGTTCACCGGAAATAACACCACCCAGGCGCCCAGCTAATGCCATCACTTCATCGACAATGCCTTCAGCATCATGCATCATTTCGTAGTCATTAGAATTGACTGGAATGTTCGTGTGAACATTACCATCACCGGCATGCATGTGGGTGGCGACAAACAAACGACCTGAACGGTTTTCTTTATGAATACTGTCCAGCTTATTACGTAATACACTCAGCGCTTGCCCTTGGAATAACTCTTTTAAGGGTTTTTCCATTTCTTCACGATACGAAATACGTAAGTCACGACGCTGTAGTACATTAAATAACGTATCACCGTCGAGGATATTGGCTGTAGCAGTATCAGACAGCAGGTCGGCTAAATCTTTAGCAGGTTTGTCCAGGCTGTCTAAAATTTTCTGCCAGCGTGCCATGACCACATCGACATGACGGCATGCGGCTTCGTTTTTAGAATTGACGATGGCATCGTTTTCAACACTATCACTCAAATCTTTATTGCCACACTCTTTCAGTTCTTTTGGATTAGAACTCAAATAGGTTTTCACTGCTTTCGCTGTTTTTAGCTTATTGCGTGTGGACTGAACAATGTTAATACGTTCAATACCATCGTTATATTCAGATAAACGATCCAGAGGAATAACGACGTCTTCATTAATCTTAAACGCATTGGTATGTCTGGCAATCGCCGCTGTCCGAGAACGATCGGCCCAGAAACGTTTGCGCGCTTCAGGGCTGACGGCCACAAAGCCTTCACCATCACGCGCATTGGCAAGACGAACCACTTCAGAGCAGGCTTCTGCTACCGCGTCCTCATCATCCCCTACCACATCAATAAGCAAGACCATCTTCGGCGCCACTGAACGCGGCGCTTTGGTTGAGTAGTCAACGGCTTTTACATAGCGCTCATCAAGATGTTCCATCCCGGCCAGTAACACGTTTTTGTTATTGTCCAGGTAATCTTTGGTCTCTACGATAGCCGGTACGGCTTTACTTAAGTCATTACCGAAAAACTCAAGACAGACCGTACGGATATAGTCAGGCATACGATGCAGAACAAAAACAGAAGACGTGATCAAACCATCACAGCCTTCTTTTTGTATGCCCGGCAAACCACCGAGGAACTTGTTTGTCACGTCTTTCCCTAAGCCAATCTTACGTAGTTCTTTGGCAGGTATTCTCATGACTTCTGGCTCACCAATAACGGTTTTACCATCAGCTTCAAAGCGCGTTATTTTAAACTCGGCATACTCAATATCATGAATTTTGCTCAGGTTATGGTTTAACCGTTCCACTTCCATCCAGGTGGCATCCGGCGTCACCATTCTCCATGACAGCAGATTATCTAGTGCCGTACCCCACATCACGGCTTTTTTACCACCAGCATTCATCGCCACATTACCACCGATGGTGGAGGCATCTTGTGACGTTGGATCCACAGCAAACACTAAGCCACTGCGATCAGCTAAGTCAGAAACACGACGTGTAACTACGCCGGCCTCAGCTCGAACGGTAGGCACTTTTTCATCACGACCAGGAATATGGCGATAAATAACTTCCCCCAGGCCTTCCAGTTTTTCAGTGTTAACCACCACACTTTCAGCCGTGAGCGGAATAGCGCCACCGGTATAACCAGTACCACCACCACGAGGAATAACTGTTAATCCCAAGTCGATACAGGCAGCAATAATTTTTGCCATTTCTTCTTCAGAGTCTGGCGTCACAACCGCTAGTGGGTATTCAACACGCCAGTCAGTGGCATCAGTTACATGTGAGACACGGGCCAGACCATCAAACTGGATATTATGTTTTTTTGTCGTTTTGGATAAACGACGCATCACCATCTTTCTGCGTTCCGCGGTGCTCAATAAATTACGTTCAAACCGCTCTACTGCTTGACGCGCACTTTTCTCCAATTGCAGAGCAAGGTCATTATTATTCTCTTCTGCGCGGATACGAATTTGATCCAGTCGATGATGCAAAGCATGACGAAGCGAGCCCCAACGCTTTTGGTTTTCGACTAAATCGTCCTGAATAAATGGGTTACGTTGGATAACCCACATATCTCCTAGAACTTCAAACAGCATTTTTGCTGAGCGGCCAGTTTTGCGTTGCTCACGGAGTTGCTGCAAAACCTCCCACATTGGTTCCCCTAGGAAACGAATGACGATTTCACGATCAGAAAATGAGGTATAGTTGTACGGAATCTCGCGAATTCGGTTAGACATGTTGACAGATAAGCCTCTTTCTAAAGTAAGAGTGATGTTTAAGAGCGGCAATTTTAACACGGGCGCGACTATAATATGACCCACATAAATTAAGCCTTTTATTAAATAAGCTTCTGGACGACTGTTTTTGCCATGGATTTGTTACATATTATCGCCTTAGCCTTATTACAAGGCCTGACTGAATTTTTACCTATTTCCAGCTCGGCTCACCTTATTTTATTACCTATTATTGCTGACTGGCAGGATCAAGGATTGGCCTTTGACGTTGCCGTTCACGTCGGAACATTAACTGCCGTTATTATCTATTTCCGTCGGACAATTCGGGCCTTGATAGTGGACTGGTTTAAGTCAGTTGCGCAAAAGCAGACTATCGGTGACAGTAAATTAGCTTGGGCAGTGCTGTTTGGCACTATTCCTGTTGGTTTAGCAGGTTTATTTTTAGGGGACCTGGTAGAAACAAGTTTCCGCAGTCCACTTGTCATTGCGACAACCACTATCGTTTTTGGCCTGTTATTGGGCTGGGCAGATTGGCAAGGTAAACGCATTCGTAATGAAAATCGACTAAATTGGTTTGATGTACTTTTTATTGGCATTGCTCAGGCGATTGCGCTGATTCCAGGTACATCACGTTCAGGCATAACAATTACTGCAGGTTTGATGTTGGGTCTAACACGAGAGGCTGCAGCTCGTTTTTCTTTTCTGTTATCCATTCCGGTCATTGTTCTCGCGGGTGGTTTAAAAATTATTGAGCTTATCGAATCACAACTTGTGATAGACTGGTTTGCTTTATGTGCTGGCGCATTATTTTCTGCCGTTAGCGCCTATTTATGCATTTTCTTATTTCTAAAAATGCTTGATCGTATTGGGATGTGGCCATTCGTACTATATCGTCTGGTGCTTGGCGTATTATTGTTTTGGTTGTTTACTTAAATAAGGTTGACAGCTTTTTCCTTAGTGCGTAATATTCTCCCTCTTTATTTAGCCCGCCTGCGTAATTATCAGGAGCAACTCGCGGATGAAAACCATAAGTGCAAAACCAGCAGAAGTTCGTCGTGACTGGTTCGTTATTGATGCTGACGGCAAAACATTAGGCCGTATGGCTACTGAAATCGCACGTCGTTTACGTGGAAAGCATAAAGCTATCTACACACCACATGTCGACACTGGCGATTACATTGTTGTTATCAACGCTGAAAAACTGCGTGTAACTGGTAACAAAATGAAAGATAAAATTTATTATCACCACACAGGTCATATCGGTGGTATCAAGTCTATCTCGCTGGAAAAACAACTCGACAAAGCACCTGAGCGTGTTATCCAGACGGCTGTCAAAGGTATGCTTCCTAAAAACCCGCTGGGTCGCGCGATGTTCGGCAAACTGAAAGTTTACGCTGGCGCAGAACACCCTCATACAGCTCAACAGCCTAAAGTGCTGGAAATCTAATCGGATATTGTCATGGCAGATTCATACTACGCTACAGGTCGCCGCAAAAGCTCAACAGCTCGTGTATTCCTGAAACCAGGCAGCGGCAACATTTCAATTAACACTCGCACACTGGAAGATTATTTCGGTCGTGAAACTTCTCGCATGGTTGTTCGTCAACCTTTAGAGTTAGTTGACATGCTTGAAAAATTTGACCTGAAAATCACCGTTCGTGGTGGTGGTAATAATGGTCAAGCCGGTGCAATTCGTCACGGTATCAGCCGCGCATTAGTCGAATACGACAACGAATTAAAAGCTGAATTGCGTAAAGCAGGCTTTATCACTCGTGATGCTCGTGCCGTTGAACGTAAGAAAATTGGTCTTCATAAAGCACGTAAACGTCCTCAATTCTCAAAACGTTAATTGTTGGCTGCTTTTGCAGATCGAAAGAAGGCTACCCTTGGGTGGCCTTTTTTTATGGCTGGGATTCTTGCCTCACAAATAATAGGCATGTTATAAAGCCTTTTTATTAAATTCTGGCATGGAACCCAACGATGAATAAACATCTTCGTAACGCCTCAATTGCACTCACCCTCCTTCTCCCTTCTATGGCTTTCGCAGAACAAGAATCACAAATGGCTTTGTCTGTGGGTGCCTTTGAGGTTTTCGATGATAATACTGCTGCTGAGATAGGTGTTGAATATCGATTTTCCCCACAAGCGTCGGCTTTTAATTTGATTCCTACCCTTGGAGCAACGTTGACTTCTGATGGTGGTTATTGGGGCTATGCTGGTGTGAGATATGACATTTATCTCAACAACAACTGGATACTGACACCCAACTTCGCTATTGCGGCTTATGAACAAGGTGGAGGGGTTGATTTAGGTTACGATATTGAGTTCAGAACAGGTGCCGAACTTGCCTATCAGTTTAGTGATAAAAGTCGACTTGGCTTAGGTTTATATCATCTATCCAACGCTAATATCGGTGAGAATAATCCTGGTGCAGAATCATTAATTTTAAGCTATAGCTTTTAATTATCTGACTTTCTTATATAAACGCCCTTTTCCGTCGGGTTGAGTTTTAAAGCGACGATGTAACCAGAAATATTGTTCGGGCATCTGTCGAATTTGAGACTCAATCCAGTCATTTATACGTTGAGCATCGACGATATCATCGCCAGATGGATATGCCTCCCATGCAGGGAAAATTTGAATATGGTAACTACCATCTGAATTACGTTTAGGCACAAATGGCACCACTTCTGCCCCTGTCATTTTTACCATTCTGGCCGTTGCAGGAATGGTGGCCGCAGTCACACCAAAAAATTTGGCAAAGATACTATTTCTTGGGCCAAAGTCTTGATCAGGCGCATACCAGACAACTTTATTCTTACGTAATGCGCGCAACATGGCTCTGACATCATCCCGCATTACAATACCTTCGCTATGGTAAATTCGTGAACGCATCATAACGGCATTAAATAAGGGGTTCTTAAGATGTCTGAACATCACATAAGCCGGGGTTTGTAACATAATTAACCGACCACCAATCTCCATACTGGTGAAATGCCCTGTTAGCAAAATAACTCCCTTTCCCTTTGCTTTAGCCGCTTCTAAATGCTCTAGCCCTTCATAAGTGACACGTCGGCGAAGTTGCCTATCAGATGCCCACCAGCTTATCGCGGTTTCGATCATCATCATGCCTGTATTTTTAAGGATTTTCTTGACGAGATATTCTCGTTCAGCATCGCTCATCTCTGGAAAACATAACTCCAGATTTCGTCGCACCACTTTTGCTCTTGAACGCATAAAGGGTTGCATCAACTGACCGAGCAGCATACCAATACGATATTGTAATTTGGCTGGCAAATACACTGACAAACGCATAAGTAACAGCCCCAGCCAACTTAACCAAAAGCGGGGATGTAGAAATTGTTTCTGGAAAATGTTCATTCAGGTTCTGTTGCTTTCACAAAGTAGCGCCTATGCTATCATTCCTGCTTACTTTTCGCTGCTTTATGAGTCTGATTTGAGAGTTTTTTATAATATCGTTTTTACTTTAGCTGTACCTTTTATCCTACTGCGTCTGTTGTGGCGAGGCACAAAAGCCAGTGCTTACTTCAAACGTTGGGATGAGCGGTTTGCAATCACCCTGCCGAGCGTCAATAAAAGTAAGTCAGTTATCTGGGTACATGCCGTTTCCATGGGGGAAGTTGAGGCCTGTCGGCCTTTGGTTGCAGGAATCCAATCTACGTACCCTGAGCATCAGATCCTCATTACAACAATGACACCGACAGGTAGCACTCGGGTAAAAGCATTATATGCAGATAACGTTATTCACTGTTATCTACCCTATGACTTGCCGGTCATTATGCGTCGATTTATACAGGCTATCCAGCCTGTATTTGGTGTCATTATGGAAACTGAGTTATGGCCCAATCTTATTCATCATTGCCGTAAGCAAAATATTCCGTTGGTGTTGGCCAATGCAAGGATGTCTGAGCGTTCATTAAAAGGTTATCAGCGCATCCCTTCTCTAACACGAGAAATTCTACAAAGCTTTACCGTGATAGCTGCCCAAGCTCAACAAGATCGTGAGCGTTTTATAGAGCTTGGCGCCGATAGAGATAAAGTGCATGCTGTCGGTAATCTCAAATTTGAAGTCAATTTATCTCCTACTATTGTCGAGCAAGCTGAAGCCATTCGATCAATGTGGGGGAACCGCTCAGTTTTTATTGCCGCCAGTACACATGAAGGTGAAGATGAAATTGTTCTTAATGCCTCACGCCAAATCCGTGCTCAGGTGCCAGATTTATTGTTAATTATTGTTCCTCGACATCCAGAGCGATTTGATAAAGTAGCGGCTCTCTGCCAACGTGCTGGCTTCAAAATTCTTCGTCGCAGCGAAAATGGTCTCTGTCGGAGAGATATTCAGATCCTTGTCATTGATAGTATGGGTGAACTCCCTATATTTTATGCCTGCTCTGATATCGCATTTGTTGGAGGCAGTCTGGTTCCAACGGGTGGACATAATATCCTTGAACCAGCCGCATTATCTCGTCCGGTGATCGTGGGACCTCATGTCTTTAATTTTGCTGAAATTACACAGCAGTTTATTACTGCTCAGGCAGCTATCCAGGTAGATAATGCAGAAATGCTGGCTACAACGGTGATCGAATTATTAAAAAACCCTCCAAAACGCACCGCTATGGGTGAAGCCGGACAACAGTTAATCAAGCAAAGTCAGGGCGGCAGCCAACGTTTACTCAACTTAATTAAATACAATATTCATGTCTGAAAAAGACCATTATTGGATGCAGAAAGCATTAGCGCTTGCCCGTAATGCCGAAGCTCAAGGTGAAGTCCCTGTCGGTGCGATTATTGTCCTCGATGACCAAATCATTGGCCAGGGGTGGAATCAACCCATTGCTAGCCAGGATGCCACGGCACATGCTGAAATTGTTGCCTTGAGACAGGCCTGCCAGACGATGCAAAATTACCGTTTGCCAGGCTCTGAAATTTACATCACCCTTGAACCTTGCATGATGTGTGCTGGCGCACTTGTTCATGCCCGTATCGCTCGCTGTATCTACGCAACAGCAGAACCTAAAACAGGCGCTGCCGGTAGCTGCATAGATGCTTTTGCCTTACCTAATCTCAATCACCGGGTCGAATGCACAGCAAATGTTTTAAAAGAAGAAAGTAGCCAGCTCATCAAAAACTTTTTCAGAGCAAGACGTTAAAGATATCGAGCAAGTAATGCTTTCTCAGGGATATCCCCCTGATAAGGAATATAGACTTTGTGACCACTACCAGGCGCCAGTTCAATATCATGACGTTCTTTATCTAATAACTTATCGAGTATCAGCGTTTTGTTTCCTTCAGGCATAACCAGCTCTAATTTATCACCGACAGAAAACCGGTTTTTTACATCAATCTCAAGACACTGCTTGTCAGCATCATACGCCAAAACTTCACCAACATATTGTTGACGCTCATTACTGGAATAACCATGTAAATAATTTTGCTGTTCTTGAGTCGGATGTCGCTGATAAAAGCCATCGGTATAGCCGCGGTTTGAAAGATTATCCAGTTGACCGATGAGCTCAGGGTTAAATCGACGGCCAGCCAGTGCATCATCAATCGCCTGGCGATATATCTGAGCGGTGCGGGCAACATAATAGACGGACTTGGTACGACCTTCTATCTTCAGTGAATCAACACCAATATTCACTAATCTCTCGATATGCTGAATTGCCCGGAGATCTTTTGAATTCATGATGTAGGTGCCGTGTTCATCTTCAAAAATCGGCATCAACTCGCCAGGCCGATTTGTTTCTTCTATCAAATACACTTCATCTGCCAGAGGGTGTCTCTCTTGCCCGCCACAATCAGAAAAACTGTGCTGATTCATCGCATCAAAGGCGTTAAACTCAATTTTCTGTGGCGAATCATCATTATTATCACTGGCATGCGTTTTATAGTCCCAACGGCAGGCATTGGTACATGTGCCTTGATTAGGATCTCGATGGTTAAAATAACCAGATAATAAACAACGTCCTGAATAAGCAATACATAAGGCACCATGAACAAAGACCTCCAGCTCCATATCAGGACAAAGCTGGCGTATTTCTTCAATCTCATCCAACGATAATTCGCGTGAAAGGATCACTCTGGATAACCCCATAGATTGCCAGAATTTCACTGCCTGATAGTTAACGGTATTGGCTTGTACAGATAAATGAACCGGCATTTCTGGCCAGCGTTCACGTACCATCATGATTAAACCAGGATCGGCCATAATCAATGCATCTGGCTGCATTTCAATCACCGGTTCCATATCCGCCATATAAGTTTTAATTTTTGCATTGTGTGGCATCAGATTACTTGCCACAAAGAACTGCTTACCCAAAGCATGGGCTTCTTCAATACCTTGTTGCAAAACAGGCAGTTTATGGAAATCATTATTACGCACCCGCAAACTATAGCGCGGCTGGCCAGCATAAACCGCATCGGCACCATAAGCATAGGCATAGCGCATATGCTGCAAACTGCCCGCGGGTAATAATAATTCTGGCGCATTCATCGATGATTTCCCATAGAAAAAAAGTGGATAATTATAATCTAAATCTATAAAAATCCAATAAAAACAGTAGTCTCATCACAAATACAGATCGATAACGGATGCATTCAACTCAATATAAAGTAATAATCTTTGCCTGGTAAAACATTGAGGAAGCTCATTGAGACGATTGATCATTTCTCTACTTGCTATGGCCATGTTAACGGCATGTGGAGAAGCTCCACCCCAACTCGATCAAATAAAAGAGCGAGGCGAGTTGCGCGTGCTAAGCCGATACAGCCTTACCAGCTATTACGTTAAGGGCAATGATGCTCTGGCGGGCTTTGAATATGAGCTTGCTGAACGCTTTGCTGATCGCCTGGGTGTCAAACTCAAAGTCATTGTGCCTGAAAATCTCGGCACCATGCTGCATATGATTGAAGAAGGCCGCGCAGACATTGCTGCCGCCGGTTTAACCGTTACCGAACAGCGTAAAGAATTATTACGCTTTGGCCCTGTTTATCATGAAGTCACACAGCAGCTCGTCTATAAACATGGCAATATCAGGCCGAAAGATATTACTGATATCGTCAACGGCACTCTGGAAGTCGTAGCCGATAGTAGTCATGTAGAACAATTACAGGCATTACAACAAGAAATACCAGAACTCTCCTGGCGCGAGAATAAAGAATTGGACAGTCGAGGCTTACTCGAACTGGTGCAATTAGAACTGATTGATTACACCATCGTTGACTCGAATGAAATGTCAGCAAATCAGTCACTCTTCCCCGAACTGCGTGTCGCTTTTGATATTTCTGACCCTCAGCCATTAGCTTGGGCTATGGCACCCACAGATGATGAATCACTTTATCTTGAGGTAGTGGATTTTTTCCATGATATTGAAGCCTCTGGTGAACTGGATAAGTTGATAGAAAAATACTATGGCCATATTCGTCGCTTTGATTATGTCGATACGCGTGCCATTCATCGTCGTATTCAAACGCATTTGCCACAATACAAAGACTTATTCAAAGCGGCAGCAGATGAATATGGTTTTGACTGGCATCTTCTGGCGGCCATGGCTTATCAGGAATCGCATTGGAATCCAGAGGCAGTTTCAAGCACCGGCGTAAAAGGTTTGATGATGCTAACGCGATCTACAGCAAAACAGCTCGGCGTGACCGATCGAGAAGATCCAGAACAAAGTATCTTCGCTGGTGCAGCTTACTTAGCATCGTTATATAGTCGCCTGCCCGAACGTATAAAAGATCCTGACCGTACCTGGTTTGCTTTAGCTGCCTACAATACAGGTCTTGGCCATCTTGAAGATGCCAGAGTGATCACCCAAAGCATTGGTAAAAATCCGGACTCATGGTCAGATGTCAGAGAAAGCCTGCCATTACTATCAAAGAAAAAATGGTACTCAAAAACCAAACATGGTTATGCTCGCGGCAGTGAGCCGGTGAGATATGTACAAAATACACGTCGTTATTTAAATATCATCTTACATCATGAAGATATGACCACGCCTGCAGCACCATCTATACCTGATGTAGACGAAAAATTACCTGCAGCCTTATAAAAAAAGCCCGGTGAACCGGGCTTTTTTCTATTACTTCTCAGATGATTTTTCTATCAGGAAATTCACAACGTTAAATAACTCAGGTACCCCGCCCGCTGTACTGGCATCCGTACGATAAGCACCATTAACAATAAAAGATGGTACGCCTGTGATACCTGACGTTTGGCTCATGACAAGCGCTTTTTTGACTTTTGCTTTCACACTGAAAGAATTCATTGTTTTCTTGAACTCTTCACGGTCAATACCTTGCTCAGCAACAAAATCAAGCAGTTGATCTTCAGACGTTAAACGGCGTTTTTCAACGTGAATCGCATTGAATAATTTTGAATGAATTTTATCAAGATTACCCATAGCTTCAGCGGCATAATACACTTTTGCCAACTCTAACCAGCTATCACGGAAAATCGCAGGCACTTTCACAAAGTGTACATTTTCTGGCAATGTTTTTTTCCAGGCATCCACTTCAGGCTCTAATTTAAAGCAGTGTGGGCACGTGTAAGAAAACATTTCAACGACTTCAATTTTATTATCGTCTGGTGTCGCTAGTTTCTCAGTAGTCGGAAAATAATGGGTGCCTTCAACGAAATTCATCGGCACAGCAGAAGCTGCCGTTGAAACCAGGCCTAAAAATAGTCCTGTCGCAAGGGTTTTCATTAATTTCATCATCGTTGAGTATCCTTTATTTTCAATTAATTATTACAATGTGCCATACGAATGAAGGCCACTTAAGAACATATTGACACCAAGAAAGGCAAATAAGGTCACGAATAACCCAACGATTGCCCACCATGCCATAGGTTTCCCGTTCCAACCTTTCGTTAAACGCATATGAAGCCAAGCAGCGTAGTTCAGCCAGACAATTAATGCCCAGGTTTCTTTGGGATCCCATGACCAATAACCACCCCAGGCTTCTGCCGCCCATAAGGCACCTAAAATAGTTGCTAGAGTGAAGAAAGCAAAACCCAAAGCAATAGTCTTGTACATTAAGTCATCCATCAGACCTAATTCAGGCATCGCCTTAACCCAGCGGCTGTCAG
Source organism: Methylophaga sp. UBA2012 (assembly GCF_002335235.1). NCBI lineage: Bacteria > Pseudomonadati > Pseudomonadota > Gammaproteobacteria > Thiotrichales > Piscirickettsiaceae > Methylophaga > Methylophaga sp. UBA2012. The sequence goes on from NZ_DDCG01000003.1 coordinate 167,098, forward strand.
GATTAACCTGCTGTCTCCATACCACCAGCAAATAGGCCACACCTATCATCGCTGCCATGGAAAAAGCACCGTAGCCAATAAAATTGGCAGGCACATGAATTTTCATCCAGTAGCTTTGTAGTGCTGGCACAAGCGGCTGAATCTCATGAGCATTTCGTTCAAAGCTATACCAGAGTTGGAAAATAACCGCGGCGCTAATCACCAATAAAACGAAGCCACCCAAACTACGGGTTTGATAACGACGTTCATAAAACAGATATAACAAAGCAGTCACTACCGAAAAAAGAATAAAGACTTCATACAGATTACTGACAGGGATATGGCCAATATCCGCACCATGCAGATATGACTCACGCCAACGCACCATAAGTCCGATCATACCCATCGTAACCGCTGCCCAGGTTAAGCCGGTACCGACTTTTTCTGTAAAACCGGAACGAAAAATATTGCCAGCGAAATACGTCAACGTCGCCATCACAAATAAAGCACTCATCCACATAAAGGCAGACTGACTGGCAAGTATGTAATTGAGCCAGAAGTTAGATTCTCCCGCTTGCAGGTTTTGGCCATACAATGAAACAGCTATCAAGCTAAGCGCTGCAACTACCAGGCTGTGCCAACGAAACCCCGGCCAATATTGTCCAAGAAAACCCATCCCGATTGCTGTCAGAGCAATGATGGTAATTTCATAATAATCGAGAATCTCGTAATAAGTACCTATTAAACCGACACTAACTAATACCATTAACACACGCCAGAACCAGGCTGCCCATGGTGTCTGTTGCGTCGAGTTCATTGTTGAGAGGTGTGCTGTCATATATTGTGCCTCATCCCATAGCAGAAACTAAGAACATCATGCTTAGTCAGAGTTCCGCGACTCTGACTGAAGTTTTGCTTTGATATCCTCAAAATAATTATCAAATTCGCGAGGGTTTCTATTCGTCATCCCCGCCAGATAAATTTGTGATTTACCTTCTTTTTCAGTAACCCAGGCCCAGAAACGTCGCTGTGGTAAATAAAATAATAAAAACACACCCGCGATGAGGAATGCACAGCCTAAATAGACAATACTTTTTCCTGGCGCATGCGCTATTTGTATGCCTGTTGACTGAATTTGATGGTAATCGGTTAATTGCAAAAACACGGGAGAACCGTAGCGCGGTAAACTGCCTATCGCGTCAATCGCATCCTGTAGAAACAAAATCTGAGACTGATTAACTGTCTCATTTTGTTGCAAATCCAAGCCTGAAAAGTAAATACGGCCCAACATTTCTCTTAACATCGCTAAATAAGCTGGAGCTAAGGCATCACGCTCGGATTCTGGTAAGGTTTTTTCGATAAAGTCACTCACTTCACCAAAACCACCGCGGTTAAACATCTCAACCAAGGTTTCCAATGTTTTTTGTAAACTTTGTGCTAATACGTCATCATCCGTCGTTTTTAGGCTGGCAAGCGTAGCTTGTTTCATTTCTTCAGCAGCTTGCTTAACCACGGTTTCATCATGTAATCGTTTCAGGAAATGATAGAAGCCTTCCAGACCGTCATTATCATCAGCAGGTATATATAGATAAGCAAACTCCTCTGCTGGTGAGCTACGCACACCACTTAAATAAAAATATCTGCCATCACGTTCTACCGGATTCATATAATTCTGATATTCCAGTGCTTCACCGGTAGGGGCTCGAAGCTTGAATCCGACGCTTGGACCAAAATTGCGTACATTCTGCGGATTATCTTCGGTAGGATCCGGATTGATATTGAAGGGTCTAAAGTCGGTGATTTCAAGCTGCATTTCTTTATCACCCCACAACATTTGCTGAGTATCAAAGACTTTTGTCTGCAAGCTGACGGGCTCACCTTTTTCTGAAAACAAAGGCCATGCTTTTAATGTCAGCTCAGAGCCACCATCACCGAAGCTGGCCTGGTAGATGGCATAACCTTTATAGATAAGTGGGTGGTTGACCGCAATCGTCGCCTCAAGTGGCTTTTTCAAATCGGGATCATGAATGACCAAATCAGATTCAAACGACTTCGGCTGCCCGGTTGGGTAATGTTCTATACGAAACTCTTTTACTTCGATGGTGAAAGGCAAGTTTTGCACTAAATACCCATCACGCATGGCCAGATAAGCGACACTCGCTGCTCTGCCTTCCGGAATACTGACACTGCCTCTGAAGGCTTGCGGACCGACAGGAAGACGGCTTTCTTTTGGAATTTGTGGCAAGGGTAAATTACGCGTTTCAACATGAATGCGCCCCTGCCATTCGGCAAGTTTTAATGGTAAGTTGCTATCAAACAGACCGCCTACACAGATAACAATAATCGCCACATGCGTCAGTATGTATCCAAGACGATTCATGCCACCGCGCATTGCAGAGACTAAAATACTGCCATTCTTATCCGTTATTCGAGTTCTGTAACCATTGGATGAGAGTGTAGATTGAAGAGATTCTACCGTTTGTGCTTGAAGCTGAGGCACTTCCCATTCGCTACGATGATGCATTGACCGTAACGATTTCAGTTGCACATTGGTTCTCAGATTGAACATATCCTTGAACATTGAAGGCGCGTGACGAAACACACATACGGATGTCGAGATCACCAGTAAAGCTAGGATGGCTAAAAACCAAATCGCACTGTAAACATCATATAAGCCCAGCTTTTCAAAAACGTCAAACCAATACGGGCCAAACTTTATAAGATAATCAGGATAGGGTTGGTTTTGCTGAAGAACGGTGCCGATTACAGAGGCGATAGCTAGGGTGATCAATAAAGTGATCGCTAATTCCATCGTACCTAAAAAGTGGAAAACCCGCCAAGCGAAACTGCGATGAGAAACTGATGAATCCTGATTTTGTGACATGGGGTGAGCCTTGAAACGAGTTCCGTTACTCGATTTTTTAATATTCTCTGCATAGCTAACAGACTTAGCTATGCAGAGAAAATGTGACGATTATTTCAAACCAAAGACATAAGCAGAAACCGCTTTAATTTCAGCTTCACTCATTTTGCTAGCCACATCACGCATCATGCCGTTAGGGTCATTGGCTCTTTCCCCTTTAGCAAAAGCATGAAGTTGAGCTTCCACATAGGTGCTGTATTGTGATGATAATTTAGGCCACTTTGCTGCTGGCACACCATTACCATTTGGACCATGACATGCCATACACGCAGGAACGCCAGTTTCTTTATTACCCGCACGGAAGATTTTTTCACCAGCTTCGACTAAATCTTCAGAAACGGCACCAGGCGCCATTTTTTTACTGGCAAAATAGGCCGCTAAATCGGCCATATCTTGCTCTGATAAATTCGCCACCATCGGTGCCATCAATGCGTTTTGACGCTCACCGCTTTTAAAATTAGCTAATTGTTTTTCGAGGTATCCGGCATTTTGTCCGGCTAATTTAGGAAAGGCATCTGACAAACTATTTCCATCTGTACCATGGCAAGCCGCACAAACAGCCGCTTTTTGCTTACCAGCGTTAATATCACCAGCCGCCATTGCCTGAGCACTCATCGTAACTGCCACGCCAAGCATGACCATCTTCAATAATTTTTTCATTATTTTATTACCTGAAAACTAAGCTAAATCATCATCGAGAACTTTGGGTATGCTACTCTTATTAGGATAATTTTTCACCCAAAATGGTTCCATGTCACAACTATATAGAAAAGCTTATTATAACGGCAGTGCCACCGAGCTGTCCCAGCTACCGGAAGATAGTGGGTATGAGGTTGCGTTTGCTGGCAGGTCAAATGCCGGAAAATCCAGTGCAATCAATTGCATAACAGGCATCAGCGCGCTAGCAAGGACAAGTAAAACGCCAGGTCGCACACAAATGATCAACTTCTTCAGCTTTGATGATCAGCGAGCTTTAGTCGATCTTCCCGGCTATGGCTATGCCAAAGTCCCTGAAAAAATGAAGTTAAAATGGCAGCATACTTTGGCTCAATATCTAGAAACACGTCAGTGTTTGCGGGGAATGATGCTAATGATGGATATTCGTCATCCATTGAAGCCATTTGATATACAAATGCTCACCTGGGCTAATCAGGCGGATTTACCGGTTCATATACTGCTGACTAAGTCTGACAAACTCAAAAAAGGTGCCGGTAAACAAAGCTTATTATCTGTAAGAAATGAATTGCAAAAACTGTCATTAAAAGCTTCTGTGCAGCTTTTTTCCTCGCTCAACAAATCTGGTAAAGAGGAAGCTATTCAAAAGCTAGATGACTGGTTTGAAGTCACTGATGATGCGATCCCCCCTACTGTTGACTAGATCTTATTAGCCATGAGCAAACAACGACTTAAAAGCCGACGTCAGTTTCTTCAAGGCACGGCTTTAAGTAGTGTTTTTCTTGGCTTTAGTTTACCCGTTAAAGCGCAGTCATCATTAACTGAACTCCAGCAGATACTGCCTGAGTCGATGCTAAAACCAGGCGCTAACTTTAGTAATTATGGGCAGCCTTCTATTTACGAAAAAGATATCATTCGCTGGATATCGGCCAACCCCAATGTGCCTGGCAACGGTGTCTCCTGGACACCTTTAGAAGAGTTACAAGGCACCATTACTCCTAACGGCCTGCATTATGAACGTCATCATAATGGTGTGCCTGATATCAATCCATCGACACATGAAATCATGATAGACGGTTTAGTCGATACCCCTTTAACCTTTTCGATTGATGCCTTAAAACGTTATCCACAAACCACAAAAATCTGCTTTATAGAATGTGGCGGTAATAGTAATGCTGGCTGGCGTAGTTCTCCCATCCAATCTGCTGCAGGTTATGTGCACGGACTTGTTTCTAATGCTGAATGGACCGGTGTGCCACTCAGACTTTTATTAAATGAATGTGGTGTCCAGCCGAAAGCGAAATGGGCGATAGCAGAAGCCGCCGATGGTGCCGCACTCAATGTCAGCGTTCCTATTGAAAAACTAATGAACGATGCAATATTGGCGCTGTATCAGAATGGCGAACGCCTGCGACCGGAAAATGGTTATCCTGTCCGGTTGTTGCTGCCTGGTTGGGAAGGCATCGTCAATGTGAAATGGCTAAGGCAATTAACATTAGTTGAAGAGCCTGCGATGACCCGTGATGAAACGGCTCAGTACACTGACTTATTACCTAGCGGTAAAGCTAGGCAATTCAGTTTTCCCATGCAAGCCAAGTCTCTTATTACCAGCCCTTCAGTTGGTATGACACTGCCGGATAATCCAGGTATTTACCAAGTTACTGGGCTTGCCTGGTCGGGTAATGGCAAAATCAGCAAAGTCGATGTCTCAGCTGATGGTGGTAAAACCTGGGTGGAAGCTGAGCTCCAGGCCCCAATTCTGGATAAAGCCTTCACCCGCTTTAGTCTGCCATGGCAGTGGCAAGGTCAATACGCCGTATTACAAAGCAGGGCAACGGATGAAACAGGTTATCAGCAACCGACTCGTGAAGCGCTTATCACCGAACGTGGAGACAACAGTTTTTTCCACTACAACGCTATTGTCAGTTGGGAAGTTAATGAAGACGGTCAGATTAGTCATATCTATCTTTAATAGATATCTCATCTTTGTTTTACTATTTCCTGCGACACTTGTCGCCGAGCCACTCTTTCAGCCTTTGGGCAAAAATGCTGAACAAGCATCGCAGCAATCAGCATGGAACCTCACTATTACACCGGATGGAAAAAACTTACCCGCAGGGCATGGTAATGCACAGCAAGGGGAGCAACTGTTTAAACAACACTGTGCAAGCTGTCATGGGTTTGGTGCTATAGGCGCCAGCGCAATGCCTCTGGTCGGAGATGTCGGTTCATTAACCGAGGAGTATCCAGAGAAAACGGTAAACAGTTATTGGCCTTATGCAACAACACTTTACGACTATATTCGTCGTGCGATGCCACCATCAGCCCCTTTTTCTCTAACAAGTAATGAAATCTACGCACTTTGCGCTTATATTTTAAATCAGGATGATATACTCAAGAACGATGTGGAACTCAATGAAGTCACACTACCTCAGGTAAAGATGCCTAATCGGGATGGGTTTTCTCCCGTCTATCCAAACAAACGCTGAAATAATTTAAGGATCTGTCTATGAGCCCACGTTACGCATGTACTGCTAACCCCGCCCCAGAATTATTCAATACCGAAAAGCTAGGGATGAATAGCGATGCTCTTATCAAAGATTTCAAACGTTATTACGGTACACACTTAGCTCAGGATAAAGGTTGTGCTTCAGGTCATTACCTCTACTCATCACTGGCACTGACATTAAGAGACCGGCTGTTCAACCGCATGAAGCATACTAAGCACACCTATGCAGAAAAGCAGTGTAAACATGCTTATTATCTGTCAATGGAATTTCTTATGGGTAGAGCCATGGGCAATGCGGTTCTAAACCTCGGTTTAGAAAAAGAAACGACCAAAGCACTCAATGAACTCCATTTAAACTTTGAAGATTTAATCGAAATGGAACACGACGCCGGGCTCGGTAATGGCGGTCTCGGGCGATTAGCGGCGTGTTTTATAGATAGTTGTGCCACCTTACAACTCCCCGTTACAGGCTATGGGCTGCGTTATGAATATGGCATGTTCCAGCAACGTATCGAAAACGGTTTTCAGGTGGAAAAACCTGATCACTGGTTACAGGATGGTAATCCATGGGAACTGGAACGTCCGGAATTTACCCAACGGGTTAAATTTGGCGGTCACACCGAATATCACCCAACCGACAGTGGTGATATGAAAGTCCACTGGGTCAACACAAATGATGTACTGGCTATCCCTTTTGATCTGCCCATTCCCGGTTATCAAAATGGCACAGTTAACGTGCTGCGTTTATGGAAAGCGGGTGCCACCGATGAGTTTAACCTGGAAGACTTCAACTCAGGCTCTTATACCGAAGCGGTTGCTGCCAAAAATGAAGCTGAAAATATCAGCATGGTGCTCTACCCCAATGATGCCAGTGAGAATGGTAAAGAACTTCGTCTGCGCCAACAGTACTTCTTAGCCTCGGCCAGTCTGCAGGACATCCTCGATTACTGGGTCACGACACATGGTGAATCCTTCGATAATTTTGCTGAGAAAAATTGTTTCCAATTAAATGACACCCACCCGACTGTGGCTGTTGCCGAACTGATGCGTCTATTAATGGATGAACATGGATTAGGCTGGGAAAAAGCATGGGAAATTACTTCCAGCACCATGGCCTACACTAACCATACCCTGTTACCAGAAGCATTAGAGCGCTGGCCGGTGAATATGTTTGGTCGTCTGTTACCACGCATTCTGGAAATTATTTATGAAATTAATGCACGCTTTCTTCGTGAAGTCGCCACTCGTTGGCCTGGAGACAAAGCGCGCCTTGCACGCATGTCTATTATTGAAGAAGGCGGTGAAAAACAAGTTCGTATGGCTCATCTGGCCATCGTCGGTAGCTTCTCCATCAATGGTGTCGCGGCCTTACACTCAGAGTTACTGAAAAAAGGCTTATTCCACGACTTTTACGAACTCTGGCCACATAAATTCAACAACAAAACCAATGGTGTGACACAACGCCGCTGGCTCGCCTGGTGTAATCCAGACTTAAGTGAACTCATCACAGACACCATTGGTGATAACTGGATTACCCAACTGACTGAGCTGAAAAAACTGGAAGCCTATGCCCATGACAAGGCTTTCCAAAAGAAATGGCATGCCGCTAAACTTGCCAATAAACAACGTTTGGCAAAATTAGTGAAAGATAGCTGTGGCGTTGAGTTCAATCCTGAAGCTATGTTTGATATTCAGGTAAAACGCATTCATGAATACAAACGTCAGCTACTTAATATTCTGCATGTTATTCACCTTTATGACCGTATCAAACGTGGCGATACCAAAAATATGACGCCGCGCTGCGTACTGTTTGGTGGCAAAGCTGCACCAGGTTATGTCATGGCAAAACGCATCATCAAACTGATTAATAATGTTGCCAGCACAGTGAATAATGATCCGGATGTGGGCGATCTGTTAAAAGTCGTCTTTTTGCCAAACTATCAAGTTTCAGCCATGGAAGTGATTTGCCCAGCAGCTGATTTATCAGAACAGATCTCTACCGCCGGTAAAGAAGCCTCTGGTACGGGCAATATGAAATTTATGATGAACGGCGCGATGACTATTGGAACACTGGATGGAGCCAATATTGAAATCCGTGATGAAGCCGGCGCTGAAAACTTCTTTCTGTTCGGTCTGACTGAAGACGAAGTCACTGAGCTCAAGCCCACCTACAATCCACGGTTTATTATTGATAATGATGCCGATCTGAAACGCGTCGTCAACTTGTTAGAATCAGGCCACTTCAACCAATGTGAAGAAGGTGCTTTTGATGACATTATTGCTGCTTTCACCAGCCCCAATGACCCATGGATGACGGTTGCAGACTTCCATAGCTATGTGGAAGCCCAGCAACGTGCAGCGGAAGTCTATCAAGACAAAGAACGCTGGATAGCAATGAGTATTATGAACAGTGCTAACAGTGGTATGTTCTCTACCGACAGAACCATGGAAGAGTACAACAACGATATCTGGAAATTAGAAAAAATTAATCCACGGTTTTAATTTTGAGCGGCCAAGAGGGTGTTAACGACTCTCTTGGCTAAACACCTCTTGAGCCGTAGCAGATTATCAGCAAAGTCCGTATAATCTTCGGCTCAACTTCACGCGCCTGTAGCTCAGTTGGATAGAGTACCAGTTTCCGAAGCTGGGGGTCACAGGTTCGATTCCTGTCAGGCGCGCCACTTTTAAACAAAAAACATTCAAGCACCCTATTCCTCATTATCTGTGGACGTGACAAACGTTCTCATATCAAATGCTGGGAAACTTGCCCGAAAATCTGGGGTAATTATCAGCTGCTCAATATCATCTAAACATTTTTAATACGCTCTCCAACAATAAGGAGAGAGAAATGAATGTTTTGTTATTGGGTGCTGTCGCCATGATTACAGCCTTGATTTTATCTGCATGGTTAATGACATTTGCTCGCTGGTTCCCTATAAAAGGGATTGATGGCGACTTTTTAGTGGATTATAAAACCATGATCAGAGCGCATGTTGACTATGCGCTTATGGCATTGTTTAGTTTGGGTTTCTACGGTGCAGCTTCAGGCGCCAATATTGAGCTATCAAAGATCGCATGCCTTTGCATTGCTGTTGGTGGATTTACCAATCCGACGATTTTTGTCATCGCTGCCTTTGATACCGACTTCTGGAATAAAGCTATTTGGAAAATTTTCTCCGCGCTCAGCTTTATTGTTACAACAATTGGTTTTGTATGGATTGCCTACAGCTTTCTGATGTTCGCTATTTAGCAACAGATTGTTACGTATAAATCGTTCTAATGTTGTAATAGAGCGCCTATATATGGCGCTCTTTTTAATCTAACCTCATATTTTTATATTCATTTTATGAAACGGTATGCATTCCAGAAAATGAAATATATAAAATGTAGGCTACTAAAATAGCATCTACTTTATTAATTTTATTAAGAATTCAGCGTTAACCCTCTATCTCAATATAAAAATTTCTGACTAAGTTTACTTTTGTCATAAATCTTTAACTTAAGGTCGTTACTCTTATCGAGTTAAAGATTTTTATTGCTTAATTAACTAGTCAGGAGTTTCTATGAAACTATTTGCAAAAAATGCAAAGTCAGTCTTTCTTATTACTGCACTTGTTGGTGCTATGTCATCAACTGTCGCCCATGCCGAACTGAAATTAAATGGTTCTGGTGCCAGCTTCCCTGCTCCACTTTATAACAAATGGTTCAAGGACTACAGCAAACAAACTGATGGTGTGCGTATTGACTATCAATCAAAAGGTAGTGGTGCAGGTATCCAAGACTTTATCAATGAAACTGTTGATTTTGCTGCTAGTGACGCAGCGATGAAAGACAGCGAAATCGAACAAGTGAAAAAAGGCGCTATTTTATTGCCAATGACTGCCGGTGAAGTTGTTCTGTCATACAACTTAGACGGCATCAAAGAATTGAAACTGCCTCGTGACGTTTATCCTGAAATCTTCATGGGTAAAATTACAAAATGGAATGATCCAAAAATTCAAGCAGCTAACCCTGGCGTGAAACTGCCTGATGAAAAAATCACTGTCGTTGTTCGTTCTGATTCAAGTGGTACTAGCTTTGTATTTACTAACCACTTATCAGCGATCAACAGTGAATTCAAAGAAGCAGTGGGTGGTTCTAAATCTCCGAACTGGCCAAGTGCAGGCACCATTGTTAAAGCGCCTAAAAATGACGGTGTAACAGCCACAATCAAACAAACTCCAGGTGCAATTGGTTATATCGAATATGGTTTTGCCAAACTGACTAAAATGCCAACCGCTGTTCTTGAAAACCAAAAAGGTAAATTTGTGAGTGCAGGTAGCGAAAGTGGTGCTGCAGCATTAGCGACTACTCCTTTCCCATCAACAACTCTGCCAGGTAGCGATGTACCAGACTTACGCGGATGGGCAACGGATCCAGCAGGTGATGATGCCTACCCAATCGCTACTTTCACTTGGTTACTTGTCTACAAAAATCAAGACGATGATAAAGCAAAAGCCATGCGTGACTTGATTGAATACATGGTAACGAAAGGTCAAGAATCATCTGAATCTATGGGCTATATCCCATTACCAGAAAACGTTGTTGAGAAAGTTCGCAACGCTGCAAAAATGATTCAGTAATCAGGCCGTTGAAGACTCAGATTAAAATGCTGCAAGGACGTTTGACCTTGCAGCATTTTCTCTGTTTTAGAGACAGCATAAAACATGTTTCAAATACGAATGAATAATTGATAGGAACGCACATGGTTTACGATCCATTTAAAGAGGCAAGCAGTGATAAAACACTGTCTGCACCACCATCTACCACTGATTATTTAAAAGACTCTGTATTCCGTTCTTTTGCTTATTTTTGCGCCTTATCCATTATTCTTTTGGTCGCCTATATCATTTTTGAATTAGGCTCACAGGCATTACCTGCCATTAAAACACACGGCCTTGGTTTTATTACCGGCACCACCTGGGATACTAATGAAGGTGTGTTTGGTGTATTGCCAGAAATCTGGGGCACATTATATAGCTCGTTTTTGGCACTACTCCTTGGTGGCTTTTTAGGTGTGGCAATTGCTATTTTCTTAACCCAGAGCTTTGTTCACGCTAAATTCGAAATGATTTTTAGAACGATCATCGAATTATTAGCTGCTATTCCTTCTGTTGTTTACGGTTTGTGGGGTATCTATGTGCTTATCCCATTAATCAGACCCGGCGCGCAATGGTTACATGAGACATTGGGCTGGTTTCCATTATTTGGTACAGACCTTAGCGGACCAGGTCTCGCACCCGCCGCCCTGGTTTTAGCCATTATGATTCTACCCACCGTGGCAGCTATATCTGCCGATGCTTTCCGTCGCATTCCTTATAAAGTGAAAGAAGCGGCTTATGGCATGGGTGCAACAAAATGGGAAGTGATCTTAAAAGTCATGTTACCTACCGCCTCGTCCGGCATATTGGCTGGTCTGGTACTGGGGTTTGGACGCGCTTTAGGGGAAACGATGGCGCTCGCAATGTTGATTGGTAACGTTAACAACATCAACTTATCGCTGTTTGCCCCGGCAAATACCCTAGCCTCACTTCTTGCATCAACCTTCCCTGAAGCGGGTCAAATTGAAATCCAGGCATTGATGTATGCGGCATTAGTTCTATTACTCATCACATTCATCGTAAATGTCGCGGGCCTTGCTGTGCAGCAATACACCATGCGTAAATTTGAGGGTAAAAAATGAGTCAATTACAAATGGAAGAGCCAGTATTACCTCCCAGAATTGAATTACCGGCGCTGGAAAAAAATCTTTTTGAGGTGAGAGCCTTAAAAAATTACTTCCTGACTTCTATGGTCTGGGTATTGGCGGTACTCGCCAGCATCCCCTTATTTTCAGTGATTTATATGCTGATTGTTCAGGGTGGCGCAAGACTGGATATGGAAGCGATTACCGCCTTACCACCAGCTGGGTTTGAAATGGGCGGTGGTTTTGGTAACGCGATTGTCGGTACTTTAACCATGGTCGGCATTGCCTCAGCCATCAGTATTCCGATTGGTATCATGGCTGCGCTTTATTTATCCATACTGAACCCGTCAAGCAAAATCGCAACGCTGTCACGCTTTTTAGCCAAAGTATTGACTGGTTTTCCTTCAATTTTAGCGGGTGTGTTTGTCTACGCTGTAATTGTTATTACCACGGGAACATACTCGGCTTGGGCAGGTGGTGTGGCGTTAGCTGTGCTGATGTTACCAACCGTCACATTGGCCGCTGAAGAAGCCATGAAGCAAGTGCCACAAAAAATGAAAGATGCGGCATTTGGCATGGGCTGTACACGTACTCAAGTGATTTTGAAAGTCGTGCTACCGACGGCTTTACCAGGCATTCTGACTGGTGTGATATTGGCTGTAGCAGGTGCTGCAGGTGAATCGGCGCCATTGCTGTTCACTGCCTTATTTAGTAACTACTACATGGCTGAACTAGCTGAACCTACAGCCTCTTTATCCATACTGATTTACAACTTTTCTGGCATGCCATTTGAAAATCAGCTTGAATTAGCTTGGGCAGCCTCACTGGTACTTGTCTTACTTGTGCTGTTTTTCAATATTCTGGCCCGCGTTGTCGGCAGATCGAAATTTAAAGAATAACGGAAGGAAAATCTATGAACATGCAAACCGATACCGGTGAATTCATTGCTAAAAAGTACGAGCCAAAAGGCCCGGTTGTTTTAGACTGCCATGTAAAAAACATTTACTACGGTGATTTCAGAGCGGTCAGAGACACCACGATTCCTATTGAGAAAAATAAAGTCACTGGCTTTATTGGTCCCTCAGGTTGTGGCAAAAGTACTGTATTACGCAGCATGAACCGGATGAATGACCTCATCGACTCATTCCGTTTTGAAGGCCACATCCAATATCACAAGCACGATATTTACAGCAAAAAAGTGGATGCTGTAATCGTAAGACGTTATATCGGTATGGTCTTTCAGTTGCCTAATCCCTTCTCGATGAGCATTTATGACAATGTCGCATTTGGTCTGAGATTAAATGGTTATAAAGGTGATGAAGAAGAGATGGTGGTCAAAGCACTTAAACGTGCAGCTATTTGGAATGACGTTAAAGATAAACTGAAAAATAGCGGTTTATCACTATCAGGTGGTCAGCAACAACGTTTGTGTATTGCCAGAGCCATTGCGACAGAACCTGATGTTTTATTAATGGATGAACCTTGTTCTGCACTGGATCCGATTGCTACGCGTCAGATCGAAGAACTAATGGTGGAATTAAAACAGCATTACAGTGTGGCCTTAGTCACGCACAATATGCAGCAAGCAACACGCGTGGCTGATACAACCGCGTTCTTAGGTGTGGATATTTCACAAGGTGGCCGTACGGGTTATCTGGTGGAAATGGATGAAACTAAGAAGATTTTTGAAGACCCTCAGCAGTTGTTAACTAAACAATACGTGCGAGGTGAGTTTAGTTAAGCTAAACCGTTATTATGGGGTCATCATCATTTAATGCAGTTCATAATGCAACGCACGATCTGACAAGCAATATCGCTCGACTGGATATTGCTGCTGTCAGGTCACGTCTGCTTAATACGAAAAAAAACTTCGACAAAATTAATCAAACACTCAGCGTAAAAAGAACGCCGCCTTCAACAGAAGTGATTGAAAACCTGGTCGCAGGTTACGCCAAGATCGACTTTTATCTGGCTAATGGTATAGAACTTTTCGCTATGGGTAACTCACACCTGTTGTTAGAGTTGAACCATATTGTTCTTTACCACACTTCATCAATCTCTAAAGAAGAGTCTCAACATCAGTTTGAGGCTACAAAAGCCCACTTTTATGCAGCTCGCAATGGCGGAATTGGTCAACTCATGGATTGGTTAGCCTTAAATCAACATACCAATGTCTGGAAACGAACAGCGGGATTGTTTACCAATATATTGAGTCAGCCACAGCTGTTTCTGGAAGGAAATCACCGTACAGGCTCGTTAATTATGAGCTACCTGCTGATGAGAGAAGGATATCAGCCATTTGTATTGTCTTATGATAATGCCAGACATTTTTTTGAGCCTGCCGAGCTGACAAAAAAACGTCGCAAGAAATCATTAGTCGACGATTTTATTTATCTGCCAAAACAAACACGCAAATTTGCCAAACTGCTAAAAGATGAGCAAAAAAGACAATCTTTCCTGCAAACTTGACTAGTGATAGCGCGTGTTAGATTTTTTTTCTTTTAATTCGCCCCGGTTAGCTTCGATAATTTTTTGAAATTTCTCGGGATCTTTGCGAAGAATATCAATGTATTCGGTCACCAACTCGTGCCAGTTATTACCACCATGGATAGAAAACTTCTCTAAAGCCAGCAACAGAAACTTGGCCGCTACTCTGAGTTGTTTGCTATCTGCCTCACCATACCAATCGAGTAGCTCTTCATAAAGCGCCTCAATTTTTTCCAGAGGCGTGAACTCTACAATCATATCTTGAGAATCTTTTTTACTCATATTAGCGGCTTTTATTTCTTGAATGATTCAAATGGATAGAGGTCGCGTTAGCTGGCTCATTCTGAATTAAGCAGACTGAACACCAGAGAAATCAGCCTTTAGTATATGTATTATATCGAAATATCCGTGACCGAATCTGAATAAAATCAGGCTAAATCATCTCAGCATCACTTTGTCTTTTACAGTTAAAACACTAACTAAACAAACACTTTACGATCATTACCGCTCAACAGATTCAAAGTAGAAAAAACAACGTTGTATAGAAACTGTCCACTTGTCTGAGATTCCAGACAGCATTTATTTATGGAAACAAGTGCAATTAATTCCTTTTTTTGACTGTTAGTCTTTCCCAACCCCTCGGGGATTATCAAACATGATTTTGTGTTTGGTAAATGATGACTTATAGAAAAGCCCTATGTTTTTTTATACGTCAGCGTTTGGTACAGGAGTGGCGACTTCAGCTTCCGCCACTCCTTTATCTTAAGTTTGAAGGGAAAATTTATGAAAAAAACGACAATATCTCTGGCACTAATGTCAGTGGCTCTGCCTATTACAAGTTATGCAGATGAATTGCTTTCTATGCAAAAAAACCCAAATGAATGGGTAATGTCAGCAGGTAACTACGCCAACCACCGTTATAGTGAATTGACAGATATTAATAAAGATAACGTCAAAGATCTGAATATGGCCTGGTCATTTTCTACAGGCGTATTAAGAGGTCATGAAGGTAATTCACTTGTTATTGGCGATACCTTATATATTCATACGCCATTTCCAAACATTGTGTATGCATTAGATTTGAACAATGACGGTGCTATCAAATGGAAATACGAACCAAAACAAAACTACGATGATACCGTGCCGGTTATGTGCTGTGACGTCATCAATCGTGGTTTAGCTTACGGTGACGGCAAAATCTTCCTTAATCAGGCGGATACCACATTGGTAGCTCTTGATGCTAAAACGGGTGAAGTCGTTTGGTCTGATAAACGCGATGATCCTAAAGTAGGTGCAACTAACACCGGTGTTGCTCATGTATTTAAAGACAAAATCGTAGTGGGTATCTCTGGTGGTGAGTTTGGTGTTCGTGGTTATGTTCAGACTTATGATTTAAATGGTAAGTCTTTATATAAAGCCTACAGCACAGGTCCTGATGCAGAAATGTTAGTGGATCCAGAGAAAACAACTTCAATGCTGAAACCTATCGGTGAAAACTCATCTTTAAAAACATGGCAAGGTGATCAGTGGAAAATTGGTGGTGGTACCACTTGGGGTTGGTATTCTTATGATCCTGATCTCAATCTGTTCTACTACGGTACGGGTAATCCATCGACATGGAACCCATTACAACGGCCTGGTGATAATAAATGGACCATGTCATTGTTTGCCCGTGATTTAGATACTGGCATGGCTAAATGGGTTTACCAAATGACGCCACATGATGAGTGGGATTACGATGGTGTAAACGAAGTCATTCTGGCCGATCAGAAAGTTAAAGGCAAAATGTACAAAACAGCGGTTCACTTTGACCGTAACGGCTTTGGCTACACCATGGATCGTGCATCAGGTGAGTTATTAGTGGCTAACAAATTTGATCCCTCTGTTAACTGGGCAAATAGCGTTAATCTGAAAACAGGTTTACCGGATCGTAATAAACAGTACTCACCAGAATATAACGGTGAAGACACAAGCACGACGGGAATTTGCCCGGCAGCACATGGTGCTAAGGACCAACAACCTGCCGCGTATTCACCAAAAACCGGCTTGTTCTATGTACCTACCAATCATATTTGTATGGATCTGGAACCGTTCCAAGTGGAATATTTAGCCGGTCAACCGTATGTTGGTGCTGAAGTAAATATGTTCGCCGCGGAAAAAGACAATATGGGTAACTTTATTGCCTGGGATGCTCGCGAAGGTAAAATCGTCTGGTCAGATAAAGAAAGATTCTCTGTATGGTCAGGCGCAGTGGCGACGGCCGGTGATGTTGTCTTCTACGGTACATTGGAAGGCTACCTAAAAGCAGTAGATGCGCAAACTGGCCGTGAATTATGGCGCTTCAAAACCCCATCAGGCATTGTAGGTAACGTGAACACTTACAAACATGATGGCAAACAGTACATCGCTGTATTGTCAGGTATTGGTGGCTGGGCAGGTATTGGTATGACCAATAACCTGGAAAATGATACTGATGGCTTAGGCGCTGTAGGTGCCTATAAATCTCTATCAAGCTGGACTTCATTAGGCGGCGTTCTGAGCGTATTCAGCTTATAAAATGCCAGCGTAGTAATACAAAGCTCGACACAGTGCAAAAAACTCCGGTGATAGAAATATCATCGGAGTTTTTTTATGTGTATCTGTTTATTTTATCTTCGTGCCAAATAAAGATTCTGTTACCGCTCTATTCACTCTCTAATCCCTTTTTAAGTTCATTTTCTTAAGGCAAAAAAAAGCCCTCATCAGAAAACTGAAAGGGCGAAGGGAAAACCAATGAAAGCCGTAAAGCTTGTATCAATAATAGAGAAATAAAGGCTCTCTCAATATAGGAAAAACTCCCTTTATCTCTCAGTAAACTCAGCTTAAGGCTTTCACACGACCGTTCTTATCCTATCCAAGTCCAAACCTTCCCACTCATTTATCGACAACAGCAGAATTATCCACTCACGCAACAAGAACCTCTTTTTGAATATACAAAAACAACAAAGATAAAGAGGAAAATGATTGCCCTAGTATCTATATTAAAATGCAATCTTTAAGGCAAGCATGCTGAAGCTTCTCACGCCAGATAAAAAAAAGGCCCTGCAAGCAGGGCCTTTTCTACATCAATTGATGCTGTCTTGTTTTATTCGTTTACAACGAAGTCAACACGACGGTTTTTCGCTCTTCCAGCTTCTGTATCGTTGGTGGCAACTGGGAATTTTTCGCCCATACCGACTGGAATCAGGTAGCTACCGTTAATACCACGTGAAGTCAGGTAATCAACAACAGACTGTGCACGTTCTTGTGACAGTTTTTGGTTGTAAGCTTCACTACCGATGCTATCAGTGTGGCCTTCAACACGGACTTCAACAACGCTGTCAGTATCTTTCAGAACAGCTACCGCTTCTTCAAGAATTTGTTTCGCATCATCAGTCAAAGTTGCTTTATCAAATGCGAAGTTAACACCTTCTAAAGACAATACTTTTTCACCTGCTAATGGGCAACCATCTTGGTCAACGATAACGCCTTTCGGTGTGTTAGGGCACAGATCTTTATAATCAGGCACTGCATCACCATCAGAGTCTAACGCACAACCTACACGGTCAACAGTGACACCAGGAGGAGTTTGTTGGCACATATCAATACCGTCATAAACACCGTCTTTATCAGTGTCATATGCGCAACCATTTTGGTCGACTAAAGCACCTGGAGGTGGTTCTACAGCACAGACAGGTTTTTCAACAGCTGCCACTTCTTGTTCTTCATCACCGTTCGGGCAGAGTAATAGCGCTAACATTGAACCGACAACTGCGCCACCAGCAGAAGCATCAGAGTCACCAACAGCAGCACCAGCAGCACCACCAGCTAAAGCACCACCAACTGCACACATAATGTTTTGGTTAGTTGTTTTCGGGTTACCCGCACAACCAGCCAGCAATGCTATTGCAAAAGCTGCTGACAGGAGTTTTGTTAATTTCATATTGCCTTCCTTTTCCGTAGAAAAATAAACGAACACGTCTTAAAATTGATTTGCTCAATACCGAGTGTGGTACTTTCGCTACATATTAAACCAGTATTTGCCTGACGTCTAATAGATCTTATAAGTCATAGGGTGAACTCTGTGTCAAAAAAACAACAATCACATACGCCCTATCACATCTTCGGGTTCAGCTTGTAATGACAAACTGGAAACTGAACTATCTTTGGCTAATTCGCCGGACTCCATGCCTAGCTTGATCATTAAGCGTACTTCATTGGCTGAATCGGCATTACGTAAAGCTTCTTCGTAGCTAATATCACCTGCTTTATATAAATCATAGACAGCTTGATCGAACGTCTGCATCCCAAGCTCTTTAGAACGTTTCATTACTTCTTTGATTTCATAAATCTTGCCTTTCTCAATCAAATCAGCAATCAGCGGCGTATTAAGAAGTACTTCAACCGCAACAGCCCTGCCCGAGCCATCCTTTTTAGGAATGAGTCTCTGTGCAATAACCGCTTTAAGATTTAATGAAAGATCCAAAAATAATTGTTGATGACGCTCTTCAGGGAAAAAGTTGATAATCCTATCCATTGCCTGATTCGCATTATTAGCGTGTAAGGTGGATAAACAAAGATGGCCGGTTTCTGCAAAGGCCACACCGTAATCCATGGTCTCACGTGTACGTATCTCACCAATCATGATGACATCCGGCGCCTGACGCAGTGAATTGCGTAAAGCAACTTCATACGAATCAGTATCAATCCCCACTTCCCTTTGTGTCACCACACATCCGGCATGCTTATGATCAAACTCAATAGGATCTTCAATCGTTAGAATGTGGCCTGTACTGTTTTGATTGCGATAACCGATCATCGCCGCCAATGTGGTTGACTTACCACTGCCTGTCGCCCCGACAAATATGACTAAGCCACGTTTTGTCATCGATAATTCTTTGATGACCTGAGGCACATGAATTTCTTCAATGGTAGGAATTTCATCTTTGATACGGCGCATGACCATAGCAATTTTATTTCGCTGGTAAAGCGCGCTGATACGAAAGCGACCTGCACCTTTAGTCTCCAGTGCATAATTACACTCTTTTTCACGTTCAAATGTTTTTTTCTGAGCATCTGACATCGTGCTCAGTACTAAATCTCTGGCCTCATCATCCTGCAGTGCTTCCTGAGAGAGCGTTGCCATTCGGCCATTCACTTTCAAGGTAACCGGGCGGCCAGCGGTAATAAATACATCTGAGGCATCATGTTTCACAGCGGCTTTTAGTATTGTGACAATTTCCATATCACACTCCTCTAACGGAATAAGTCTTTATTAACAGCACGTGGTAATGCCTCTTGTTTGGTGACCTTTTGTCGTCTGACTAAATCCTGCAAACACTGATCTAAGGTTTGCATTCCAATAGCGCCGCCCGTCTGAATAGCCGAGTACATCTGCGGTACTTTGTCTTCTCGAATCAGGTTTCTGATAGCCGGAGTACCAATCATAATTTCATGTGCAGCGATGCGTCCGCCTCCCACTTTCTTCATCAATGTCTGGGAAATAACGGCACGCAATGATTCTGACAACATGGAGCGCACCATGTCTTTTTCCGCAGCAGGGAAAACATCAATAATCCGGTCAATAGTTTTGGCTGCCGAAGATGTATGTAAGGTACCAAACACCAAATGTCCGGTTTCTGCGGCTGTCAGCGCCAGTCTGATTGTCTCCAGATCACGTAACTCACCGACCAGGATAATATCCGGATCTTCACGCAGCGCACTTCGAAGTGCTTCACTAAAGCCATGTGTATCACGATGCACTTCACGCTGATTAATCAAACATTTTTTACTTTGATGCACAAATTCGATTGGGTCTTCAATCGTCAGAATATGTTCATTATCTTTTTCATTTCGATAATTAATCATGCCGGCCAACGTAGTGGACTTACCTGAACCTGTAGGCCCGGTGACCAACACAATACCGCGATGATTATCCGCGATGGTTTTAAAAATATCGGGAGCGCCCAGTTCTTCCAGACTGAGTACTTTTGATGGAATCGTTCTGAAAACGGCAGCAGCACCACGGTTCTGATTAAACGCATTAACACGAAAACGTGCCAGCCCCGGTACTTCAAATGAAAAATCAGCTTCAAGAAATTCTTCAAAATCTTTACGCTGTTTATCATTCATAATGTCGTAAATCATCGCGTGGACATCTTTATGTTCCATCGCCGGCAGATTAATGCGCTTGATATCACCATCCACACGAATCATTGGCGGCTCACCTGACGAAACATGTAAATCCGAAGCATTGTTTTTTGCGCTGAACGCAAGCAATTCAGTAATATCCATCAACGATTCCTATGCGGTTTGGTGTAGTCTAGTTAATTCAAAATTTAAGCAATGAGTATAAAGGTATCGCGCCCTTATGAGGCTTGCAACATGACAGATGTAAAAAAACGTTTCCAACAAATTCATCACGAAATAAGCACATCGGTATCAGCGGCAAAACGTGATCCACAATCGGTGCAGTTACTGGCTGTTAGCAAAACATGGCCAGCCGATACCCTGCGTGAAGTAGCCGCATTAGGCCAACGCCAGTTTGGTGAAAATTACCTGCAGGAAGCCTTAGATAAAATTGACGCTTTAGCCGATCTTGATTTGGAGTGGCATTTCATTGGTCCTATCCAATCAAATAAAACCCGTGATATCGCCGGGCATTTTGACTGGGTTCAGAGTGTCGACAGAGAAAAAATTGCCCGTCGTTTAAATGAGCACAGACCTGACTCACTGGCACCACTCAATGTCTGCATACAAATCAACATTGACGAAGAAGAGACCAAGTCCGGTACCAGCCCAGAAAAGTTACTGACGTTAGCTGACTACATTGCAACACTCGATAAGCTCAATCTAAGAGGACTGATGGTGATTCCCTCGCCCAAAAACTCCGTCGCCGATGAAAAAGACAGCTTCTCACGTGCTTATGAACTTTTTCAGCAATTACGTCATAAATACCCGCAGGTAGATACCTTATCTATGGGAATGACAGCAGACATGTCTACAGCCATCGCTTGCGGCAGTACAATGGTACGTATTGGTACGGCATTATTTGGACAACGTAATAAGCGTTAGCTCTTCAATGTGACAGACTCAGATGATACATAGATATAAGGTGAACAAATGAAACAATGCACGATCGCATTTATTGGTGGCGGCAATATGGCGCGTAGCCTGATTGGTGGCCTGATAAGCAACCAGTTTACTGCAGAAAACATTCACGTTTCGGATGCGAATACCGAAGCTTTGGATAATTTATCCTCACGCTACAATGTAAAAACCTTTACTGATAATCTCGCCGCAATTGCCGATGCAGATGTCATCATCCTGGCTGTGAAACCGCAACAGCTGCAATCGGTTATTCGTCAAATAGCACCCGCATGGCAGCAGGATAAATTACTCATCTCCATCGCTGCTGGAATCAGGTTAAATGACATTTCTCGCTGGTTAGACTTTGAAGGTGCTGCTATCGTCAGAGCTATGCCAAATACACCCTCGCTGGTTCAGGCAGGCGCTACCGCACTCTGTGCCAATGACTATGTGACATCTGCACAACATGAGCTGGCTGAATCCATGCTTAGAGCTGTTGGTCTGGCATTATGGATTAGTGATGAAAAACAGATGGATGCCGTAACCGCCTTATCTGGCAGCGGACCAGCCTATTTCTTCCTGGTACTTGAAGCCCTGCAAACAGCAGGAATGGAGTTAGGTCTTCCAGAAGAAACTGCCAGATTATTAGCACTGGAAACCAGTTTCGGTGCTGCTAAAATGGCATTGGAAAGTGATGAATCGGCCTGCGTGCTTCGTCAGCGAGTCACCTCACCAGGTGGCACAACAGAACGTGCCCTGGATGTGTTTGAACAAGGTGATTTGCGAGGCTTGTTTAAACAAGCACTCACAGCGGCAGCGCAGCGGGCTGATGAACTGGCTGAACAATTAGGACAAGACTATGACTAGTAGTTATATCAGTAATCCGCTTATTTTTCTTATCGATACCCTCATCTATTTATACATGGTTGTTGTTGCGCTGCGCTTGATTATGCAGTGGGCCCACTGGGAGTATCACAATCCTATGGTGCAGTTTATTATCAAACTCACCCAGGTACCGGTGAAGTTTCTTCGCCGTTTTATTCCTGCCGCAGGTCGTTGGGATACGGCCACTCTGGTATTACTGATTGTTGTAGCACTGATAAAAATCATTGCCGTTGGCATGCTCGCTGGCGTATTACCCAAAGGTCTTTTCTGGCTGACAATACTCTTTGCAGAACTATTTCAGCTGTTTATCAATATTTTCACCGTCAGCATTATTATCGAAGTGATATTAAGTTGGGTCACGCCCGCAGGAAGTTATAATCCGGTGGCGCCCTTAGTCGGTAAGATGAATGCTCCCTTACTTCGTCCAGTTAGAAGAACCATTCCGCCTGTTGCAGGTGTAGACTTATCTCCACTGTTTGTATTACTGGGATTACAAGTTTTATCGATGTTAGTCATGCCGCTATTAGCAGGTCGCTATATATGATCCAGATTGCGCTGCCACGGCAGTCTGATTAGACTTAACGCTTTTTTACGGGAATCAACCATATATGCCGGAATCTATACCAGCTGACTCTGTTGGTCTGGTGAAACCATCGACAATTCATATCGATACGCCACTTCAGCTTGACTGTGGTAAGACACTACCAAGTTATGACTTAGTCTATGAAACCTATGGCTCATTGAATGAGAATGGCAGCAATGCTGTATTGATTTGTCACGCCCTTTCAGGTGATCACCACGCCGCCGGTTTCCATACGATGGAAGATCGCAAACCCGGTTGGTGGGATACGGCTATCGGTCCCGGCAAGGCGATTGATACCAACCATTTTTATGTGGTGTGTCTGAACAATCTGGGTGGTTGTAAAGGCTCCACCGGTCCAAACACGATTAATCCTGAAACGGGCGAGTTATATGGCCCTGACTTTCCTATCGTTACCGTCCCTGACTGGGTTCGAAGTCAGGCGATGCTTGCTGATCGACTAGGCATTCAGCAATGGGCAGCCGTCATTGGTGGCAGCCTCGGTGGCATGCAAGCTTTACAGTGGTCAATCAGCCTGCCCGAGCGTGTTCGGCATGCTATCGTCATTGCCGCCGCCCCTAAATTATCAGCACAAAATATTGCCTTTAATGAAGTCGCCAGAACCGCGATAAAATCTGATCCTGATTTCCACGATGGTTATTATATAAAACATAACACCTTGCCACGTCAGGGACTTGGGCTCGCACGTATGCTCGGGCATATCACCTATCTTTCAGATGAAGCAATGGGTGAAAAGTTTGGCCGTGAATTACGTAATGGCGCCATTCAATATGGCTATGATGTTGAGTTTCAAATCGAAAGTTATTTACGTTACCAAAGCACCAGCTTCGTTGAACGCTTTGACGCCAATACCTATTTATTAATGACTAAAGCACTGGATTATTTTGATCCTGCCCAGGCGTTTAACGATGATCTTGTCGCTACCGTTGCGAATATTCAGGCTAAGTCGCTTATCATCTCATTTACCAGTGACTGGCGCTTCTCACCTGAACGCTCAAAAGAA
This sequence comes from Methylophaga sp. UBA2012, assembly GCF_002335235.1. NCBI lineage: Bacteria > Pseudomonadati > Pseudomonadota > Gammaproteobacteria > Thiotrichales > Piscirickettsiaceae > Methylophaga > Methylophaga sp. UBA2012. The sequence goes on from NZ_DDCG01000003.1 coordinate 190,992, forward strand.
ATCGTCAACGCCATGCTGGCTGCCGGTAAATCCGTCTGTTATGCCGAAATTGAAGCTCACCAGGGCCATGATGCGTTTTTAATGCCCATACCTCGCTATTTGGAAATCTTTGGCACCTATATGCAACAAATTGCTGCGGAAGGAGTGAAATAATGGCCTTACGTGTCGATCAGCAAATCATCAGTGACTGGATTCCTGATGGCGCCAAAGTGCTGGATTTAGGTTGTGGTAACGGTAGCCTGCTTAAACATCTGCAACAAAGAAACATCACAGGCTATGGCTTAGAAATTGATAACAGTAAATTTGCTGAATGTATCGAAGCTGGGATCAATGTTATCCAGGCAGATTTGGATGAAGGTTTAGCGCAGTTTGCTGATCAGAGTTTTGACTTTGTTATCTTGTCACAAACCTTACAAGCGATTCAGCGCCCTGACTTTTTATTGCAAGAAATCGTTCGTGTTGGCAAAAATGGCATTATCGGTTTCCCTAACTTTGGTCACTGGCAATGCCGTGTGCAATTAGCACTAGGTGGAAAAATGCCGGTCTCCAAAACACTTCCGAATGCTTGGTTTGAAACACCAAATATTCACTTATGCACAATCCAAGATTTTGAGAACCTTTGTGCTGATCATCAACTCAAGGTTCATAACAGAAGCATTGTTAACCACAACAATAAAGACAGCTTAGGAATACGATGTCTGCCTAACTTATTTGGTCAGGTCGCGATTTACCGAGTTCAAAAACAACATGATTAAACAATATCAAAAAGAATTTATCGAGTTTGCCATTGCCACAGGTGTTTTGCGGTTTGGTTCATTTACACTGAAATCTGGTCGTCAAAGCCCCTATTTCTTTAACAGCGGCTTGTTTAATAGCGGTGCCAGTCTGGCAAAACTCGGTCGGTTTTATGCTCAAACCATTGCTGACTCTGGACTTGAGTTTGATGTGTTATTTGGACCAGCCTACAAAGGCATACCACTAGCCTCTACCACCGTGGTCGCCTTAGCCGATCAGCATAATCAAGATATGCCTTATGTCTTCAATCGAAAGGAAATCAAGGATCATGGTGAAGGTGGTCAACTGGTTGGCGCTGAACTGAAAGGCAAAGTCCTTATTATCGATGATGTTATCTCCGCCGGCACCTCAGTCAGAGAGTCTGTTGAGATAATCCGTGCCGCTGGCGCAGAACCCGCCGGTGTTATTATCGCTTTAGACAGACAAGAACGCGGTCAGGGTGAGCTTTCTGCCATACAAGAAGTTCAGGTCGAACATAATATTCCTGTATTGAATATTATTTCTCTGAACGACCTTTTAGGCTACCTTAAAGATAGCCCCGATTTTGGCGAGTATTTACCAGCAGTCACCGCATATCGCAAACAATTTGGTGTAGCCTGAACATCAGCCGTAAATTAATTTCGCGGATATACACAAAGTCACAATTTCAAAAGCACGTTTAATCCAGCGGTTACCGTGTTTTATTGCCAGATGGGATCCGAGATAACCACCTAGCAAAGATCCGAGTAGTAATGCAGGTAGCCAGTCCCAACGAATATCCCCCAGCAGTCCTAATGTGATAGCGCCTGCGCCATTCCAAAACAGACCGACCATTATCAGCGTGTAGGCGACTGCACGCTGATAATCCATACCAAACCACCCTACTAGCCATAGTGTCACGAAAAGACCCGTACCTGAGGTTAGAGAGCCATTTAAGAAGCCTATCAGGAACAAGATCATTCCACCGCTAACACAGCCGATCCAGTCTCGGTGTACAGGTTCATAGTTTTGCCCTAAATGTGGTTTCAAAATAGAGTAAATTCCCAAGCCACCAGTCAATATTCCCAGCGCTATCTCTGCCATACGATCGGGAATGAGCAAAATAATATTTCCTCCCAAAACTACTCCAGGCAGCCCGGTAAGTAACATTAAAATAACAAACTGTCGTTCCAAACGACTTGTTTTCAAATATCGCAAAACAGCTCCAACACCCAAAGCGACGCTGGCCACTTTATGGGTTGCTAAAGCCACAGAAAAACTTAAACCAAGGAAGATTAAAACGGGAAATTGAATAAGGCCGGCACCACCACCTGAGAAGGCAGAAAAAGTATTGGCTACCAATGAGACCAAAAACAAGATAAATTGATCAAGAAAATTCAATTGTTGACTCCAATCACGCAGACAAGATCATGATACCTAAACTACCCCTGTTGATATTTTGCTCTACATTCAGCCTTTCAGTCAGTGCAGGTCAGTTGTATCGCTTTCCTGATGAGAACGGAGTCATGACTCTCAGCACAACATTACCATCAGCCGCATCGCAAAAAGGCTACGATATTATCGACTCTGAAACCATGCGCCTGATTGAACGCGTTCCTGCAGCTTTAACTGAGCAGGAACTACTTGAGCAGGCCGCCAAACAAAAAGTCGAAGAAGAAGCACGTCTACAAGCAGAAGAACAGGCCAAACAGGCAGAAGAAGCTCGACAGGCGCAACAAACTTACGATAAAACCTTACTGATTACTTATCGTTCTGAAGCAGATCTTATTCGCGCTCGTGATAGTGATATTGCTTATAGGCAAGAACAAATTGCTATGCATCAACAAAAACTCCCTGAGCTCAAACAATATCTCTATGAACTACAAAATGAAGCCGCTCAGCGTGAGCTAAGTGGGGCGAAAGTCACCGCCAATATGCAAAAACGCCTAGATGCAGCTAAAGAGGAAATTCAAGTCAGACAACAAGCTATTACCGAACTTAAAGCAGAAATTACAGAATTACAGTCGAAGTATCAGCACGATCTTGAACGTCTTAATTACCTGCTTAAACGTAAGCAGTAACTAGACTAAAGTATCTAAAACAGATAATAACTGCTGATTTTCACCCGCTGTACCGATAGAGATTCTTAAAAACTGATTAATTCTCGGCTTAGTGAAGTGTCTGACGATAATGCCTTCTTTTCTGAGCCCGGCAGCAATTTCTACAGCATCTACCTGCTTGTGTGAAGCAAAAACAAAGTTTGCAGCAGATGGCAGGACATCAAATCCCAACTCCTCAAGACCTGCTACCACTTTATTCCGCTCATCGATCACCGCTTGGCAGGTTTCATTGAAATAAGCTTTATCATTCATTGCAGCAACACCAGCTGCAGAAGCCAGGCTGTCAACAGGATAAGAATTAAAACTATCTTTAACTCTGATTAATCCTTCAATAAGATCAGCTTGACCAATCGCATAGCCAACTCTCATTCCAGCCAGCGAGCGTGATTTTGACATGGTCTGCACGATTAACAGGTTGGGATAATCTTTTACCAGACTAACCGCAGACTCACCACCAAAATCAATATAGGCCTCATCTATTACCACAACAGACTCAGTATTCTTCTGTAACAGTCGTTCGATTTCAGACAGTGCTAATAAGCAGCCTGTTGGCGCATTGGGGTTGGGAAAAATAATCCCGCCATTGATGCGATCATAATCATCAACATTAATACTAAAATCATGACTAAGTGGAACAGTGTCATAGCTTATCTGATAAAGCTGACAATACACCGGGTAGAAGCTGTAGCTGATATCTGGGAATAGAATAGGTGCTTCTTGTCTGAAGAATGCATTAAAAACATGCCCAAGCACTTCATCAGAACCATTTCCAACAAATACCCAAGCAGCATCAATCCGATAAAAATCAGCAATCGCTTGGCGTAGCTCGGCCGATGTGGGATCCGGATATAAACGTAAGCGATCACTTGCCGCCATGCGAATAGCCTCAATCACTTTTGGTGATGGGCCATAGGGATTCTCGTTGGTGTTGAGTTTAGTCAAATTGGCCAGTTTAGGTTGTTCACCTGGCACATAAGGGTCTAACTCATTAACAAAACCGCTCCAAAAGCGACTCATGATTAATCCTTAAGACGATATTCTGCTGAACGAGCATGGGCTGTAAGACTTTCACCGCGAGCTAGAACCGAGGCGATCTGACCTAAGCTCTGTGCGCCTTGTGCAGACACCTGAATCAAACTGGAACGTTTTTGGAAGTCATACACACCCAGCGGCGAACTGAATCTTGCTGTTCTTGATGTCGGTAATACGTGGTTAGGTCCCGCACAATAATCACCCAAAGCCTCAGGTGTATAGCGGCCTAAGAAAATAGCACCGGCATGACGGATTTTCTTTGCCATTTCCATCGGTTCATCGACAGATAATTCTAAGTGTTCAGCGGCGATAAAGTTGGCAACCTCAACAGCCACATCCATATCGTCAACGTGAATAAGCGCTGCACGATTTTTGAGTGATGTGGAGATAATCTCTTTACGTTCCATGGTCGGCAAAAGCTTAGCAATTGAAACTTTGACTTTTTCCAGGAAATCGGCATCAGGCGATATCAATATCGATTGTGCATCTTCATCATGTTCTGCCTGTGAAAACAGGTCCATGGCAATCCAGTCAGGATCGGTTTTACCATCACAAATCACCAAAATCTCAGAAGGTCCGGCAATCATATCAATACCAACGGTACCAAAAACCATGCCTTTTGCAGTAGCCACGAAGATGTTACCCGGCCCCACAATCTTATCCACCTGTGGAATCGTTTCTGTACCGTAGGCCAGTGCAGCTACAGCCTGAGCACCACCCACAGCAAAGATACGATCGACGCCTGCAACGGCTGCCGCTGCCAATACCAACTCGTTGACTTCACCATTCGGTGTCGGTACTACCATAATTAGCTCTTGTACCCCAGCCACTTTTGCCGGAATCGCATTCATTAATACAGAGGATGGATAAGCGGCTTTACCACCTGGTACGTAGAGTCCAGCCCGGTCTAACGGTGTCACCTGTTGTCCAAGCAAAGTACCGTCTTCTTCCGTATAGCTCCACGAACTCTGTTTTTGATGGTCATGATATTGACGCACACGCTGTGCTGCTGCTTCAAGCGCTTGTCTTTGTTCTGCCGGAATATTTTCTAATGCTGCTTTTGCTCGCTCCACAGAAATCTCAAGATCAGACATTTTTTCAGCAATGACATGATCAAAACGACGGCTATACTCAAGCACGGCTTCATCACCACGTGATTTCACCTCTGCAAGTATTTCCTTAACAATGTCTGTTACTTTGTCATCTGATACACCTTCCCAGGCAAGAATTTCTTCAAGGGAAGACCAGAAATCAGCTTGTGATGCACTGAGCTGTTTTAATTCAATCATTGTTTTGTTCTCTAACCGCGTCTCTAATGTGTTCAATAAAAGATTGCATTCGTTTATGTTTCATTTTCATCGATGCTTTATTGACCACTAATCTAGAACTTATATCCGCAATATGTTCCATCGGAATCAAACCGTTAGCACGTAAGGTGTTACCGGTATCGACTACGTCAACGATTCGGTCTGCCAGACCAACCAACGGAGCCAGCTCCATTGAACCATAGAGCTTGATAATTTCAACTTGCTCGCCTTTTTCAGCATAGAAACGGCGAGTACTCTCAACAAATTTGGTGGCTACACGCAATCTACCAGAGCTTGGCTCAACATCGGGCTTACCCGCTGTCATTAATTTACAGCGCGCGATTTTCAAATCAACAGGTTCGTATAGTTCAGCGTGCGGATGTTCCATTAGAACATCTTTACCCGCCACACCAATATCCGCACCGCCGTATTCAACATAAGTAGGCACATCAGAAGCCCTGACAATAATCAATTTTACATCAGGCAGGTTGGTATCAAGAATCAGTTTACGACTGGTTTCAGGATCATCAACGGGCACAATTCCTGCTGCTGCAAGTAAAGGTAAGGTTTCTTTGAAAATGCGTCCTTTTGATAAAGCAAGCGTCAACGTATCAGACATTATCTGACCTCGCAGAGCTCGGAATACGACGAATCTTCGCGCCTAACTGCTGCAACTTCTCTTCAATACATTCGTAGCCACGATCGATGTGGTAAATACGCTCTACTACCGTTTCACCCTCGGCAACCAAAGCAGCAAGAACCAGACAGGCAGATGCACGTAAATCAGTCGCCATTACTGGCGCAGCTGTCAGGTAATCACGCCCCTTACAGACAACAGTGTTACCTTCGATTTGTAAGTTTGCCCCCATTCGTTGCATTTCTTGCACATGCATAAAGCGGTTTTCAAAAACCGTTTCAACAATAGTGGCCTGGCCTTCAGCAATACTATTCAACGCAGTGAACTGAGCCTGCATATCCGTTGGGAAAGCTGGATATGGTGCTGTTCTAATATTCACAGCTTTAGGTCTGTTGCCATGCATGTCGAGAGAAATCCAGTCATCACCGACGCTGATGGATGCCCCAGCCTCTTCAAGCTTTAACAAAACAGACTCTAATTGATTGGCATCAGTATCTTTTAACTTGACTCGTCCACGGGTCAATGCGGCTGCAACGAGATAAGTACCTGTTTCAATGCGGTCCGGTAATATCTGATACTTGGTACCTGATAATGACTTAACGCCCTCAATCACAAGTGTGGCGGTTCCGATACCAGATATTTTTGCCCCCATTTGATTCAGATAATTGGCTAGATCGACGACTTCCGGCTCTCTCGCTGCATTTTCAATGGTGGTAGTTCCTTGCGCTAAAGTGGCCGCCATCATCAGATTCTCAGTACCTGTAACGGTAACCTGATCCATGAAAATATGCGCCCCTTTCAACCCCTTACCACTTGTGGCACGGATATAACCATTTTCAACACGTATGTCTGCACCCATTTGCTGTAAGCCACGCAGATGTAGATCGACCGGACGTGAACCAATCGCGCAGCCACCAGGAAGTGATACGTCTGCTTTGCCATATTTTGCTAATAACGGCCCAAGCACCAGAATAGAAGCTCGCATGGTTTTGACAAGATCATAGGCCGCTTCGGTGTCAGTCAAGGTAGTTGGGTCAATAACAACACCAGACCGTTCATCAACGGTAAGTGTGACCCCCATGCGACCGAGTAACTCAAGTGTAGTGGTAATATCATGCAAATGTGGCACATTACCGATACGTACAGCAGAGTCAGCCAGTAGTGCCCCCATTAAAATGGGTAATGCAGCATTCTTAGCACCTGATATACGTATTTCACCGTCCAGTGCTACACCGCCACTAATAATCAATTTGTCCATAACAGTCTTTGTATTGTCTACTGCTAGGCCGCAGAAGTTTTTAATGATAGAGCGTGAATTTCACCACTGGTAAATTTATCTCCCAGCGTTTCTTTCACCATTTTATGTTGTTGTACTAAAGTTTTACCTGCAAAAGATGGACTGACGACGCGAGCATCAAAGTGCTGTCCATCATCACCAAATACCTGTACTTCGGCATCAGGTAATCCGGCTTCAATCATTTGTTTAATATCAGATGCTTTCATGAGTTTATAGCTTTCAAATTTATTTTAGTGGCAGCAATTCATCTAAGCCAGATGCTTTAGCAATAGCGTCCATCTGTTCAGGTAAATGCTTGAATGCGATTGATTTCCTGGCTTTTTTAGCCGCTCTCATCCAATCTACTAGTAAAGCCAAACCTGCGCTGTCAGCCTGAGTGACATGTTGTAAATCAATTTCAATGTCGTTTACCGCATCGAAGACACCTTTTGATTCTATTAAAGCAATCTTTGCTGACTCAAGTGTCATTTCTCCGGTCACTACAAAACGCTTAGAGTGCTCTTCGTATTTGATAGCAAACAATTCGCTCATGATTTTAATTTTGCATTACGGTCAGCTAAATCACTGATCAGATTATCAACACCTTTGTTACGAATCTGTGTAGCAAAGCTTGAGCGGTAATTTGTGACTAAACTTACGCCATCAATTTTCACGTCATAAACTTTCCATGCATTGTCATCATTTTCATACAACGCCAATGACATAGGAATCGGAGGACCTGCTGGTTGAACGACTTCCATAGGCACAGTCACCCGTTTTCTGGAGACATCATCACGGAAAGGTAACAAGCGGATTTCTTCATTTGTATATTCAAGCATAGCGGTTGAATAGGTTCTGATAAGTAGCAGTCGGAACTCTTCAACGAATTTAACTCGTTGTTCATTATCTAGCTGGCGCCAGTTTTTACCCAAAGCCAGTTTGGACATTTTTTCAAAATCAAAATACGGCATAAGAATTTGTTCGACTAACGAGTAAATCTTATCCGGGTTGTGGTTTAGCTCAGCTTTATTATCTTTCAGTGCTTTTAACATTTCATCGGATGCATTTTTAACCAATGCTTGAGGCACAGGCATACTATCCGCCGAAACCGTTAAACTTGTTGCAAGAAAAAAGCCTGCCATCAGAGACAAAATATATTTGCTTATCATTTTCGTGTTCATTTATTCGTTGCCTTCAGCTTTACTGTATAAAAACTGGCCGATAACTTGTTCAAGAACCAGTGCTGGTTGAGTAAGTGTTATGACATCGCCATTTTTTAAAGATTCATCTTCAGCACCAGCAACCAGACCAATGTATTGCTCACCTAATAATCCAGCAGTGTAGATACTGGCTGATGTATCGAGCGGAATATTATCAAACTGGGGATAAATATTAAGTGTGACTTTGGCATCAAATGTCTTTGGGTCAAGACTGATATCAGCAACACGTCCGACTCTCACTCCTGCCATCGTGACCGGTGAGCGAACTTTTAAACCACCAATATTTCCAAACTCAGCTGTTACCTGGTATCCCTTTTCTTCCGTTAAGTCACCGAGGTTGCTCACTTTCATTGCCAGCATAAATAACGCAGCAATACCCGCCGCGACAAACATTCCAACAGTAATTTCAGTACTCTTACTCTGCATCATTCTCTCTAATCTCCAAACATCAACGCAGTCAGTACAAAGTCCAGTCCCAAGATAGCAAAGGCTGAATGTACTACTGTACGAGTTGTCGCTCTACCAACACCTTCTGACGTTGGCACCGCATCATACCCTTCAAATAAGGCAATCCATGTAACAACAAGACCAAATACGACACTTTTGATCACGCCATTAAAAATATCTTCAAATAAGTCTGTTTTGGCCTGCATCTGAGACCAGAAAGCGCCATCATCAACGCCGAGCAAGCCATGACCGACCAAAAAGCCTCCCAACACACCCACAGCACTAAAAATGGCAGCGAGTAAAGGCATCGAGATAATCCCAGCCAAGAAACGGGGAGCAATAATTCGCTTTATTGGGTCAACAGCCATCATTTCCATACCTGACAACTGTTCTGTACTTTTCATCAGGCCTATTTCGGCAGTCAGTGCAGAACCTGCACGACCAGCGAACAATAGAGCACTGACTACAGGTCCGAGCTCTCTTACCAGAGACAGAGAAACCATGACACCAAGTGACTCTTCTGCACCAAAATCGACAAGCGTATTATACCCTTGCAGTCCGAGTACCATACCGACAAATAAACCAGAAACCAGGATCAGCATCACCGAAAGAACACCGATCGAAAATAACTGCTGTATAACGAGCGAAAACCTCAAAAACAGACCAGGTATGCCTGCTAACATCGCCACTAATAATAGGTGGGCACGTCCAAGACGTTCGAATGAGCCGAGTCCCCATCGTCCAAGACTTCGAATATAGTTTATCATGCATTATCCTCAGGATTGAGTAAGTCCTCAGCGAAGTCGGGGCCAGCGTAATGAAATGGAACTGGGCCGTCCGGCAATCCCTGCATGAACTGCTGAACCCATTGTGAGCCCGAACGTTTCAACTGCACAGGAGAACCGTGTTCGATAATTTTACCCCCTGACATAAGGTAAATATAGTCAGCAATTTCAGCTGTTTCAGCCACGTCATGAGAGACAACAATACTGGTTAATTTCATGGCATCGTTAATACGGTGAATCAGATTAACGAGAGTTCCCATAGAGATAGGGTCCTGGCCTGTAAATGGTTCGTCGTACATGATCATCATAGGCTCCAGCGCAACAGCCCGAGCTAACGCTACACGTCTGGCCATACCACCAGATAACTCGTTTGGTGAAAGATGACGGGCATTACGAAGCCCTACGGCCTGTAACTTCATCAACACCAAGTCGCGTATCATCGATTCCGGCAGGTTGGTATGTTCACGTAGCGGAAATGCGACGTTATCAAAAACATTAATATCCGTTAATAGGGCACCGCTTTGAAATAGCATGCCCATACGTTTACGAAGCTCATAGAGCTCAGAGTGAGATAACTTATGAACATCCTGTCCATCGACTTCTATCGTTCCCTTATCTGGGCGTAACTGACCACCAATCAGCTTTAGTAAAGTGGTCTTACCGGTGCCACTTGGTCCCATGATAGCTGTAACCTTACCACGCTGAATGTCGATGTTTACGCCATCAAAAATGACTCGGTCACCACGATAAAAGTGCAAGTCCCTGATTTTTATCAGTGGCACAGGCTTCTCCGCTTGTCTAGTAGAATATAAAGGTCGTTAATTTTCATTAATATGCGTGACTAAGTCAAATATCCTTGTGGAAAATGTTAAATAGTTCCGATACAGTGTGCAGTCCAACTTATGGTGATACGTGTTCGATGACATTTGTTCAGACTGTGTTCAGGATGGCTTTGTTAACGTCACTGTCGGATTTATTGAAAAACGGAGATAGAAATAATGAAAAAAATATTACAGTTTTTTGCCATTACACTTGCTGTATTACCGATGATTGCAACTGCACATGGTCCAACAAGACAATCTGTTAAAGAATCTGTCTTTATCAATGCTTCACCAGAAAAAGTATGGGCCGTGTTAAGCGACTTTACCGCAATTGATAAATGGCACCCAGCTGTGGCAAGTGTTGAAATGCTAAGTGATAACGAACGTAAATTAACACTGAAAGGTGAAGGTCATCCAACCATCACTGAAAAATTAGAAAAGCTTGATAACGACAAAATGATGATGATCTACAAAATCGAAAAAATGAGCGTTATCAAAACAATTACATATAACAGCAAAGACACACCTTACTACACTCTGCCTGTAAATAACTATAAATCTTGGTTATCAGTCAAAGCGAAAGATGGTGGTTCTGAAGTCACTTGGAAAGGTAAATTCTATCGTTCATTCATGGATAACCCTCCAGTACCAGAAGGTCAAAGTGATGAAGATGCTGTTAATGCCGTTAAAGGTGTTTACACATCAGGTCTGAACAACCTGAAAGCGATGCTGGAAAAATAATTCCATCATGTGGTTTCAAAATGCTCAAAAGGCGACTCTTCTCAGGGTCGCCTTTTTTCTTTCATTCTGCTTCATTCTAACTAGCTGTGCTGATGATAAGCCAGAGTATGCGCTGATTACCAATCAACTATCGAGTAATGTCAGCGTCATCGATCTCAGCACACAGACCGTTATCAAAACCATTCCTGTCGGTGAACACCCAGCTGGTATTAGTGTCAGCCCATATCATGATATGGCTTTTGTCACTAATCCAGACGGACAAACGATTTCTGTGCTTGATTTAAAGTCGCTTACTGAACTCCGTCAGATAAAAGTCGGGCCTGGACCTGTTGGTGTGACATCTTCTAAGGATGGTAAACGCGTCTATGTAGCAGACTGGTACGAAAATAATATTCGAATTATTAATCCTGACTCGGGAGAGTTAATCGATACGATTGCAGTTGGAAAGTCTCCTGCGGGTCTTGTCAGTGATGCAAAGAATCAGCGGCTATATGTGGCTAATCGCGATGATAACAGTGTGTCATTCATTAACCTCAACACTGACGAGGTTACCCATACCATCGATGTTGGTAAGTCACCATTTGGACTGGCCATTTCACCTGATGGCTCTCGTGTTTATAGTGTCAACGTTGAAAGCAGCGATGTCACTGCGATTGATACTAAAACAGCCAAAGTCATCAACACTATTCCTGTCGGAGAATGGCCTTATTGCGCGGTTGTTAGTAAAGATAATAAAAAGCTTTACGTCATCAATCAGGATGAGGCGACCATCTCTGTAGTCGATACCACCTCTTTCAACATTACCAATACTATTGAGATTGAAGATACACCTGAAGGTATAGATATTAGCGCCGATGGTTCACAGCTTTATGCGGTAAACTGGGGAAATAATACCGTTTCTGTAATTGATACTAAAACAGAAAAAGTCATTAATTCCATTGAAACAGGCAAGGGGCCTCGCTCCTTTGGACAGTTTATTACCACCGTTGAATAATGCACTAGATAGTCTCGTGGCAGTGACTTCAGCAGCGCTGCCTCGAGCAAAACTTCTCGAAACAAAACTTTCTGTGCCTATTAAGGCACTTGATAAGTCATTTGTACAACTATTGGTTGAAGAGCAGCGATTGAGTTTGCAGGTGCCTGATATCGGTAAGCCTGTTTTTATCGATTTCAGTTCTGGCAAATATGATCATCGCCGTAAATTCGGTGGTGGCAAAGGGCAGCCATTAGCCAAAGCAGTTGGCATGAAACAAGGACATACACCCTACATTATTGATGCCACAGCTGGCTTTGCCAGGGATGCTTTTGTATTAGCCTCTTTAGGAAGTACAGTCACGATGCTTGAGCAAAGCCCAGTGATAAGTTTGCTGATTGAGGATGCATTACAACAAGAAGAGATGGACGATGAGGTGAGACTCATCACTCAGCGAATGATGATCCATCATGCCAATGCCATCGATTTTTTATCGACTGTACAGGAACGTCCTGATGTCATTTATATGGATCCCATGTACCCCAGCCGGGATAAATCGGCCTTAGTGAAAAAAGAGATGCAGGCGCTACACCAGCTTATCGGACCAGATACCGATAGTGAAGAATTACTCTCGGTGGCGAGACAGGTAGCTCTGCGTCGAGTTGTGGTGAAACGTCCCAAAGGCGCTGAGTTTGTTGGCAATCAGAAGCCAAGCGCCAGTATTCAGAGTAAAAATACCCGCTACGATCTCTACGTCAATAGCTAGATTATTTCTGCCGAGCCTGCTTATCCATAGCTCTGAGTCGCTCTAATTTCTCTGCTATTTTTATTTCCAGGCCACGATTAACCGGTTGATAATATTCCCGCTCACGCATTGACTCGGGGAAATAGGTTTCCCCAATAGCATAAGCATCAGGCTCATCATGTGCATAACGATACTCTCTGCCATAGCCCAGCTCTTTCATCAATTTGGTGGGCGCATTACGTAAATGTACCGGTACTTCAGCCGAGCCATGGGTTTTGGCATCATGCATAGCAGCTTTAAAAGCGGTATACACCGCATTACTTTTGGGTGCACAGGCAAGATAAACAACTGCTTGGGCGATGGCCAATTCACCTTCTGGACTCCCCAGCTTGTCAAAACTTTCCCAGGCATCCAGCGCAATGCGTAAGCCTCGAGGATCGGCATTACCAATATCTTCAGCAGCCATTCTGACCACTCTGCGCATCAGGTATACAGGATCACAACCGCCATCCAACATGCGACATAACCAATAGAGAGCCGCATCAGGTGCTGAGCCACGCACGGATTTGTGCAAGGCTGAAATTTGATCGTAAAAAGCTTCACCGCCTTTATCAAAACGTCGAATCGTCCCGGATAAGACTTCAGCAAGGTCATGCTCATCCACCGCTTTTTGACCTTTGCTGTCAGCCAAATCTACGGCTATTTCAAGCAGATTTAACACTCTGCGACCATCACCATCTGCCGTTTGTGCTAACTGATCACGTAATGACTCGCCAACTTCGATGCCTCGGTCAGCAAGCCCTAACTCCTCGTCTGACATCGCTCTATCAATGATCTGGCGTAAATCCTCCGCTTCTAAGGATTTGAGCACGTAGACCCTGGCGCGGGATAACAAAGCATTATTTAATTCAAAAGAAGGATTTTCTGTGGTGGCACCAATAAAGGTGAACGTACCATCTTCAACATAAGGTAAAAAAGCATCTTGCTGCGATTTATTAAAGCGATGTACCTCGTCCACAAACAACATGGTTCTTCGGCCACGCTCCTGCAATAATTGCTGAGCACGTGCAACAGCCGCTCTCACCTCTTTCACCCCGGCTAAGACTGCCGAGATAGTAATAAACTCCGCATCACAATAACCCGCAATCAGTTTAGCTAAGGTGGTTTTCCCCGTTCCGGGCGGGCCCCAGAAAATCATGGAATGAGGATGCCCAGAAGCAATCGCCTGACGCAGCGGCTTACCTGCACCCAGTAAATGCGTCTGTCCAATATACTGGTCAAGCGTCTTTGGACGCATACGATCCGCTAGGGGCCGTCCAGCTAAGTCATCAACTTGATCAAACAAACTCACTGCTGCGCTTCACCCACAATGTCTATGCCTTCGGGCGCACTAAATTTAAAGGTATCTTTTTTAAACTGCGGATTAATCTTCACCTGGCTGAACATCAAGCGCGTTCTTTGATCAAAGCTATCACGCATGATCATTTGCTGTAACTCATCTTTATTAAAGGCGAGCATCACAGACTGAAAGTTACTGCCACTCTGTTTAGGTGTTAATTCTACCCAGGTTAAACCATCATTAGATGTCAGGTTACGAATATTGTAGCTATCTTCAGGTAGCGCCTGTCCCGATAATAAGGTGGCTGGCGTATCCTCTAAGGCTTCATTTTGGGCTTTAACGGTGACTTGTTCTAAATCAACATCATAGAACCAGACATTCTGGCCATCAGCCACGATATGCTGTGGGTATGGGTCATTGTAATCCCAACGAAATTTACCCGGTCTTGCCAATTGGAATTCGCCCTGAGCCTGTTCAACTAAATTACCATCTGGATCCAGAACGGTTTGCTCAAAATGGGCCTGAAATGTATTCACTTGTTTAACAAAATGATCAAGCTTTTCTGTGCCGCTCATATCTGCCATGGCAACAACAGGAAGCAACAATAGCAAAAAGCCTTGTGCTAAATTTTTTATGGTCATTCAATGACTCCGAAAGATAAATTGCATGTTCTACTGACTCTGGATTGCCAGTCTGGTTCCTGAATTAGTCGCGTGGCGGTGGTGCCAGAACTTCACGACTACCATTACCCTGCATGGCGGATACAACCCCAGCCGCTTCCATCGCCTCGACGATTCGAGCTGCACGGTTATAACCAATTTTCAACCTGCGTTGAATACCTGAAACCGATGCCCGGCGACTTTCCACCACTATCTGCACGGCCTGATCATAGAGAGGATCTGACTCAGCATCACTTGGATCACCAATCGCACTATCGCCGTCATCACTGCTCTGATCCTGAGTGATTTCTTCAAGATAATTGGGTTGTGAGTTTTTCTTTAAGTGCTCGACCACGTTATGTACTTCATGATCATCAACAAACGCTCCATGAACACGTTCAGGAAGTCCGCTACCTGGCGGTAAGTAGAGCATATCGCCCTGCCCTAAAAGTTGCTCAGCGCCCATTTGGTCAAGAATCGTACGTGAGTCAATTCGCGATGACACCTGGAATGCCATCCGTGTTGGAATATTGGCTTTAATCAGGCCGGTAATAACATCCACAGAAGGTCTTTGTGTTGCCAGAATAAGGTGAATACCGGAAGCCCGTGCTTTTTGCGCCAAGCGTGCAATCAATTCTTCGACTTGTTTACCGACCACCATCATCATGTCAGCAAGCTCATCAATGATCACCACAATAAACGGTAATGGCTCTAAGGTAGGTCCTACCTCACCGGGCTCAACATCAATGGTCGGATCTTTAATCGGTTCACCACGTTCAATCGCATCTCTGACTTTTTTGTTGTAACCAGCAATATTTCGCACACCCAAAGCAGCCATTAATGGGTAACGACGTTCCATTTCAGCCACACACCAACGCAAGGCATTAGCGGCTTCTTTCATATCGGTCACGACAGGCGCTAATAAATGCGGAATATCTTCATAGATAGATAATTCCAGCATTTTCGGATCGACCATGATCATACGCACATCATCAGGAGTGGCTTTATATAACAAACTCAGAATCATGGCATTTACAGCGACAGATTTCCCTGAACCTGTTGTCCCCGCGACCAGCAAGTGAGGCATTTTTTCTAAGTTAGCGACTACCGGACGGCCGGCAATATCTTTACCCAAGGCCATCATCAGCATTGACTTGCTATTTTCATACTCTTCACAGGACAGAATTTCACGCAGGCGAACAATTTCCCGACTCTCATTAGGGATTTCTAAGCCCACCACTGGTTTGCCTGGAATTACTTCAACAATCCGAACACTACTGATGGAAAGTGCTCTCGCTAAGTCTTTCGCAAGTCCACTGATGCGGCTGACTTTAATACCTGGAGCGGGCTGCAATTCAAAGCGGGTCACCACCGGCCCTGGCTGAACTTCAACAACCTGAACTTCCACGCCAAAGTCTTTCAGTTTTAACTCAACCTGACGTGACATCGCCTGCAATACTTCTTCACTATAGGCCTGCTTACTGGGTTGAGCCATATCCAATAAAGCCAGTGCCGGCATGCCTGGCGCATCAGGCGTTTCGAATAAAGGCACTTGTTTTTCTTTTTCTTCGCGTTTGCTTGGCTCTTTTTTCTCTATGACAGGCTCAATACGTACTTTTGCCTTATGCTGTAACTTTTCTTTCTGCTGCAAGAAGGTTTCTTCGCGTTTTTGACGAGTGCGCTTAGCATCCAGTTCTTCTCTGATTTCACGTAACCAGCGGGCCACGTGAATAGCGACGACCATCGCCATAGCACCGAGCTTATCAATGACCATCAACCAAGACAGTCCGGTAAAAAGCGTGACTCCGGTCAGTAACACCGCCAGCAATAATAAACTGGTACCAGAAGCGCCAAACACTGACTCAAATCCATGCCCAACAACTTCACCTAGTACACCACCAGCCCCCAAAGGTAACAACGCGGCATAGTCGGTCAGACTTAAGCTGGAGAGGCCACTGGCGGCAGCTAAAGCCATTAATAAACCCACCATTTTTAATACCCAGAAATGCAACGCATCTTCGGTATCAGCACGTTTACCCCAGCTAAATAATAACCACCCACTGAAGCCAATCATCAGTGGCGATAAATAGGCGGGAAAACCAAAGCCATACAGCAACGCATCGGCTAACCATGCACCAACAATGCCACCACTATTAGCAATAACATCATCGGTTCCGGTAGTTGACCAGCCTGGATCAGTCGGTTGGTAAGACCATAAAGACAACAGTAAGTATGCCGCTATTGCGACTGACAAAATCAGTGCTGCCTCACGCAGACGGAAGCCGACTGCGCCAGAGTTGAGTTCTTGTTTCTGCTTGTCATTTACACGTGTCGACTGTGTCACTGTGATATTTCCAACCCTGCCAATAAATTAACGCTTGATTTTAACACAGCTTTTGAAGTTAGATGCTTGTCCAAAATCATTGCAATGGTTACTCTAACCATAGATATCTTATAACTCTCTTGGAGGCACCTCTTATGGCTGACAGCAAACACTGTCGTTTACTGATTTTAGGCTCTGGTCCTGCGGGCTACACTGCTGCGGTTTATGCAGCCAGAGCAGCATTAGAGCCCGTATTGATTACCGGCATTGAACAAGGTGGACAATTAACCACGACCACCGATGTTGATAACTGGCCGGGAGATGATGAAGGTGTCCAGGGACCAGAACTCATGCAGCGTATGCAACGTCATGCTGAACGTTTCGGTACGGATATCATCTTTGATCATATCCACACGACTGATTTATCTCAGCGTCCATTTCGTTTGATTGGTGACGCGGGTGAATATACAGCCGATGCCTTAATCATCGCGACAGGCGCCTCTGCAAAATACTTAGGTATGGAGTCTGAAGAAGCGTTTAAAGGTCGTGGTGTTTCTGCTTGTGCAACTTGTGATGGTTTCTTCTACAAGGGTCAGCATGTCGCTGTTGTTGGTGGTGGCAATACGGCTGTTGAAGAAGCGTTATATCTATCGAATATTGCCTCAAAAGTGACTGTTATTCACCGTCGTGACTCCTTCCGTTCCGAAAAGATTTTATCGAATAAACTGCTGAAAAAAGCAGAAGAAGGTAATGTCGAAATCTTATGGAACCATACACTGGATGAAGTATTAGGTAACGATTCTGGTGTCACTGGCATCAGGGTGAAAAGTACAGAAGATGGTTCAACTCAGGAAGTCCCGGTTCTCGGTGTG
Source organism: Methylophaga sp. UBA2012 (assembly GCF_002335235.1). NCBI lineage: Bacteria > Pseudomonadati > Pseudomonadota > Gammaproteobacteria > Thiotrichales > Piscirickettsiaceae > Methylophaga > Methylophaga sp. UBA2012. Next base: position 209,042 of record NZ_DDCG01000003.1, read on the forward strand.
TTTATTGCGATTGGTCACCAACCTAACACCGGGATATTTAAAGGCCAGTTAGAGATGGAACATGACTACATCATTCTCAAAAAAGGCACTCAAACCAGTGTCCCTGGCGTGTTTGCTGCTGGCGATGTATCCGATCCTATTTATCGTCAGGCGATTACATCTGCTGGCGCCGGCTGCATGGCAGCATTAGATGCAGAACGCTTTTTAGATAATGATTAAGTAATACGATTAGGGGGCTTAACCAGCCCCCTTTTTCATGAGGGAATAACATGAAATATCAGCATATTTTGATTGCAACGGACTTTTCAAAACAAAAAGATATGATCTGTGCAAAAGCGCGTGAACTCGCTGAACAGCATCAGGCAAACCTCAGCATCTGCCATATTATTGAAGACTTTCCTCTGACCGACTTTGCTTATGAACCAATGATAAGCGTCGATATCGATATGCGTGATGCCCTATTGGAATCTGGTAAAAAACAACTGGCGACGCTGGCTGAAAGTTTATCGATTCCTTTAAATCAGCAGTGGGTTGAATTAGGCACGTCAGGACATGACATCGTCCGTGTTGCTGACGAAAATAATGTTGATCTGATTATTGTTGGTTCACATGGTCGACATGGCTTTAAGCGCCTTTTGGGCTCAACAGCTAATGCGGTACTTCATCACGCTCACTGTGATGTGCTCGCTGTCAGACTTAAGGACGACTAATCGTTGAAATCATCCAACCTGTTGAGCACGGTAAAATTACCGGGCTTTATGAGCTTTATTGCCGTGGCTTTTATCAATGCGATGGTTGATCTTGGTCATAAGATTATTATTCAAAATACCATTTTCAAAATTTATGATGATCAAACGCAGGTTGCGCTGACTGCCGTTGTTAACGGACTTATTCTTTTACCCTTCATCTTTTTATTTACACCGGCAGGCTTTCTGTCAGATCGCTTTTCCAAACCCTCTATCATGAGAATCTCGGCTTTCTCAGCCATCATCATTACCCTGTTAATAACATTGGCTTACTATCAAGGATGGTTTGTTTTCGCCTTTTTCATGACATTGATACTTGCCATCCAGAGTGCAATTTATTCTCCAGCAAAGTATGGCTATATCCGCCAACTAGGCGGTGATGCTCACTTATCTCCTGCCAATGGTTTTATTCAGGCAACCACGATTGTTGCTATCTTAACCGGGATTATTGTCTTTACCGTATTATTTGAATGGCTTCTGCTCGATCAGACCTATCATAATGAAGCCAGCTTAATCAGACACATTGCTCCTGCCGGTTGGCTTTTGGTGATTTTATCTGTTGTGGAATGGCGATTGGCTTGTCGCTTAGCTGATATCAACATTGCATCTACTTCACATCAATTTCCCTGGAAAGATTACGTAAAAGGTCATTTACTGAAAACCAATGTGAAACAGCTAAAAACAAACCCCATTATTTGGTACTCCGTGCTGGGGTTATCGTTTTTCTGGGGGATTTCGCAAACCTTTCTTGCCGTATTCCCTGCTTTTGCAAAAATCGTCCTGGCTGAAAATAACACGATGATTATTCAAGGACTACTGGCTTGCTCTGGCATCGGCATCGTTGTTGGCTCTATGGTCGCTGGAACCGGAGAAAAAGGCCATATCAAAACATCTTTTATCCCTGTCGGTGCTGTCGGGATGAGTCTCATTCTTTTTATTATTCCTGCATTACATACTGTTTCAGCATTTGCGGCGGCGATTTTTAGCTTTGGGCTTTTTGGTGGCCTGTTTATTATTCCGTTAAATGCGCTTATTCAGTTGCATTCCCCCGAGCAACATTTGGGTACCATACTGGCTGGTAATAACTGGGTACAGAACATTGTCATGACCGCGTGTCTTGTCATTACTTTCATCGCAGCTCAAGCCATGTTGTCCAGTAAATTGATATTAATGGCTTTGCCCATCATCACATCACTGTTGGCTTGTTTCGTGTGGCAACGCAGTAAACAAGCACGATATACTTGATTTAATTAGAGAATTAGTGAATTCTCTTGGACAGTTGCCTATATGGATACCAGCACGTGAGTAAAACATTGTCGTTTCCCCCCGTCTATAAACACGAGTTTCAACAGGCCTCAGAAAACTTACGCCAAAGTCTATTATTGGCGAAGCGCCACAACCCCCCCATCACCCCTGTGAACTATGCGGTTTGGTATGAATACGTCTCGGGCGATAATCAGGCTTTGATGAACAGCATTGATACTCGTTTAAAGAAAAATGAAGCAATTACCCCAGAAGTCACGCAATATCTTTATGAAAAATATGTATTAATGGGGATGCCTGAACGGCTTAATAATACCAATAATGGCTTAAAACTCGTTGTTGATAATACTCTGGAAAACCTGAGTAAGGTGGAAGCAACCGCTTCTCAATGCAGCCAGGGTTTAACGCAAAGCCAGGCACAACTCGAAACCTGTAATGATATTGATGAACTCAAAATACTGGTCAACCAGATCCTGATAAACACACAACAGATTAGCAGCAGCAGTGGCGAACTGAAGAGTGAGTTAACACGCTCAACGGAAGAGATTATGAAACTGCGGCAAGAATTGGAAAGCGTAAAAGAAATGGCGAGAACAGATAGTCTGACCGGGCTATTAAATCGTGGCGCCTTTGACAATGAGCTGCAGTATTTATGCAGCAAAGGTTACAGTTTCTCGCTTGTGTTATTTGATATCGATAATTTTAAACGCTTAAATGACAGCTTTGGGCATCTATTGGGTGATAAGGTGCTACAGTTTTTTGCTTCTCTATTAAAAAATCAGTGTAATGATATTCATTTGGCCGCACGTTTCGGAGGGGAAGAAATGGCTATGATATTCATGCATTCCAGTCTCGAAGAGACGTTTATGATTACAGAGAATATTCGTGAAAAATTTTCTGAAAGCCGCCTGAAGAAAAAAGGCAGTCATGAATCTATTGGTCAGGTAACCGTTTCAGCAGGCATCAGTAGCTTCCAAGACAAGGATAGCCCGATTAGTTTGATTGAACGCGCCGATCAAGCACTTTATCGCTCGAAAACGGGCGGTCGTAATCAGGTAAATTTTATTTAAAATGGTAAAACGTCGAATTTAAATAATCGACCACAGTGCGTTTTTGTTGTTCAGTCCATGTAACATCAGCCGCTTTGACACAATAAGATACCCTTTTCTCAAGTCCCGCCAGAGTTTTCACTGTCTTATCGGTTCGACTGTAGAGCTGATAAGGATCTCCTCCTCCAAGGGAAGCATGACACTGCAAACAAGCAGTATCATGCAACTGTTTACCATCAGCAAACACAATACTGCTTAATAATAGTCCGCTAGCAAAGACAATTATTTTTTGCCACATCTCAGGCAGAATTCGTTTGTAAGTGAGCGATCCGCATTGCTGCAGGAGGATGCGAGTCATAAACAGCAGAAACCAGCGGGTCAGGTGTTAAGGTACTGGCATTTTCTTTATACAAAGCGACCAGTGCAGCAATCAAATCATCCGCACTTGATACTGAGGCGGCATAGGCATCTGCTTCGTACTCATATTTACGAGACAGTGAAGTCATCAGCGGATGTAAAAAGAACATAAATACCGGAATAACTAACATGAACAAGGCCAAAGCCATGGCATTTGATTGCTGGCTGACACCCAAACCTCCATAAAACCATGTCTGATTAGATGCCCAGCCAAGAAGCGCCAGGCCGATCAGACTAATCACAGCCATAACCACCATATTTTTCACCACATGCTTACGACGGAAATGACCTAATTCATGGGCAAGAACCGCTTCGATCTGATCTTCATTCAGTGTGTTAAGTAAAGTATCAAAAAAGACGATACGTTTATTACTCCCCAACCCTGTGAAGTAAGCATTGCCATGACCACTGCGGCGTGAGCCATCCATCACAAAAATACCCTGGCTTTTAAAACCGCATCGCGCTAATAGATTTTCTACCCGTTGCTGTAAAGCAGCATCATCCAGCGGTGTAAATTTATTAAATAGCGGTGCAATAAAAGCGGGATAAGCCCACATCATAAATAAGGCGAAACCAATCCATGCCGCCCATAGATATAACCACCATAACTCACCGGTGCTTTGCATCATCCACAGTGCCACCCAAATCAGTAAAGCGCCCATGATCAGCGTTAATAGTGTTTGTTTAATAAAATCTGAAAAAAACAATGCGGGAGTATTACGGTTAAAGCCAAATTTATCTTCTAAAACAAAGGTTCTGTAATAAGAAAAAGGTAAATCTAATAACGATCCGATAACAATAAAGCTCAATAAAAACAGAACGCCCGTCAGCATGGACGACAATCCCAGACCATCCCAGGCGTTAGAAAGTAATGCCAGACCACCGCCAAATGTCCATACCAGGAGAATAATCACGCCATAGATATTTTCTTTACGTCCAAACCGACCTTTCGCCACGGTATAGTCTGCGGCTTTTTGGTGAGCACTCAGACTGATTTGATCCTCAAACGCTTTAGGAACCTTATCGCGATGGGCCTGAACGTGTTTACCTTGCCGCATTGATAACCAGAGTTCCGTTGCCGTCATCAAAAACAAAGCCGCTAAAAATATCCAGCTAAATTCGTTCATAAATTTATGTCCAATTTGAATCTTTATAAAATGTCATGCAGAGTAGCCTTTGATACAATCTGTGGCAAGTTAGTTCAATCAGTCTAAACCCAACTCAACAAAAAGACGGAGATCATGGCCAAAAGTAAAAATAATCTCATCTGGATCGACCTGGAAATGACCGGTCTTGATACCAATAATGACTATATCATTGAAATTGCCACCATTGTGACAGATGCACAACTCAATGTCTTAGCTGAAGGCCCTATTTTAGCCATTCATCAGGATGATGCCATATTAAATGGTATGGATGAATGGAATACTCGCCAACATGGCAAATCTGGTCTGGTTGAACGTGTTCGCAACAGCTCGCTCAACGAGGCTGAAGCCGAACAACAAACCATCGAGTTTCTGAAGAAATACGTTCCTGCCGGTGTCTCACCCATGTGTGGTAACAGTATCTGCCAGGATCGTCGTTTTCTGGCGCGCTGCATGCCAGAACTCGAAGCTTACTTTCACTACCGTAATCTTGATGTGAGCAGCCTGAAAGAACTGGCTCGCCGCTGGGCGCCAAAAGTGGAAAAGAGTTTCAAAAAACGGTCGTCTCACCTGGCAATGGATGATATCAAAGACTCCATTCGTGAACTGGAACACTATCGAGAACATTTCATCAAGCTTCCCGAAGCCGAATAAACACAGTTCACATTGATTTCACAGATAGCGCGACAAGCTATCTGTGAAATTATTTAGTGAACCATTGTGACCCATAATAAAGCCACTCTTCCTCGTAAAATCTGCCCTGTCTGCCAACGTCCTTTTAGCTGGCGTAAGAAATGGCAACGCGACTGGGACAATGTTATTTATTGCTCACAACGCTGTCGTCGTCACCCTCGCTCATCACTATTAGCCTATGACTAAACTGAGCAGTTTCCCCGAACACATGATTCTATTGGACTGTGAGACCACAGGTGGTCGTGCCAGTCACGATCGCATTACAGAAATAGGTTTGATCGAAGTTATTGATGGTGAAGTGAAGTATAAATGGCAAAGCTTAATTAATCCTCAGCGGCCGATTCCTCCCTGGATAAGCAAAATTACTGGAATTGATGATGCGATGGTGATTGATTCACCCACATTTGATGAGATTGCCAGTGAATTGTACGAACGATTACAAGGCACTATTCTGGTCGCCCATAACGCACGTTTTGACTACAGTTTTTTGAAGCAAGAGTTCAAACGTGCTGGTTATGATTATTCTGCCAAAACCTTATGCTCTGTGAAACTGAGCCGGCGGGTCTATCCTCAGCATCAGGGCCATAGTCTGGATAAAATCATCCAGCGTCATCAGATTGATATTCCAGACAGACACCGCGCCATGGCAGATACCGATGCCATCCTGTCTTATTTCACAATTATTCAGCAACAAGTTGATGAAACACTGATACAACAGAGCATCGCCGAGATATTAAAACGCCCCAGTCTGCCCAGTCATTTAGATAATCAGCTCATACAAAAATTACCAGAAGGTCCAGGGGTATATCAGTTTTATGACGAAACTGGCGCACTCCTCTACATTGGAAAATCCGTCAATATCAGAGAACGTGTACTCAGTCACTTTTCTGCCGATCACAGACATCATAAAGAACTGGATATCAGTCAGCAGTTGCATCATATTGACTGGATAGAAACACCCTCCGACTTTGGCGCGCAGTTGCTGGAAAACAGTTATATCAAACAAACTTCACCGCGTTATAACCGTCGTCAGACGAAGATAAAAAAACTGTACCAAATCAGCAGAACAATCAACAAACAAGGTTATGCTGAATTAGATGTCATTCTGGCCGATATGACAGCCGCCTCTGATATCACTAGCAAATACGGTTTATTTCGCAGTAAAAAGCAGGCTCAAACAAAATTACTGGCCTTAATTACGCAATATAAATTGTGTCAACGTCTCTGCCATATTGAAAAGAAACCGTCAGGCAGCTGTTTTGCTTATCAACTAAAAAAATGCCTGGGAGCCTGTTGTGCTAAAGAGCCAGCACAGCGCTATAACCTGCGTGTTGATATGGCCTTGAGTCATATCAAAAATCAACAATGGCCTTGGTCAACGCCCATCATCGTTGCAGAACAATCAACATCAACACAGTCTGATGTCACTCACTATCATCTTATCGATCAATGGTGTTATTTGGGGCAAGTGGATAAACAAAGTGAGCCACAAACCTATTTAACGAATCAGCAGGGCCCGATATTCTTTGATATCGATACCTACAAGATTTTATTACGGTTTTTGACTCCTGCTAAAGCCGCTAACTTTCCTTATCTGACAATTCATCCCCTGGAACATCAATCACCTATCATCATGGATGGTTGGGGTTAACGGTCATGAGACTCAATCTTATTCTGGGTGATCAACTTAACTGGGACAGTCTCATCTGGCAGGATATTGATCAGGAAAATGATATTTTCTGGATGGCCGAAATATCGCAAGCCTCACTGCAGCCGCCTTCCAACAAACAACGTAGCGTAGTGTTCCTGTCAGCCATGCGCCACTTTGCCGAAGACATACAGAAAAAACATTTTCAGTTGCTTTATTCGCCGATTAGCGATGGTTTAAGATCGTTCACTGATGCCCTCAAAAAAACCTTTAGTGACCATAAGATAGATCGAGTTCGCTGCGTGCTCCCCGGTGATTTCCTGGTGATGCAGGAAATTGAACACGCGGCTAAGCAACATCAGCTAGAGATAGACTGGTTAGAAGACGTACACTTTATCGCTAAACGCGGAGAATTCAGTCACTGGTTAAAACAACGTAAAAAGCCCACTATGGAATACTGGTATCGGCATTTGCGAGAGTCAAGCCAAATCTTGATAGATAATGGCAAACCACTGGGCGGCCAATGGAATTTTGATAAATCAAACCGGCAAAGTTTTTCCAAACAAGGTCCCGATGTCATTAAGGAAAGTCCTAATTACAGCATTGATGAGATCACACAAGATGTCATCGATACGATAAAAAAAGACTTCTCTCAATTGCCCGGCACTATCAATACTTTTAACTGGCCAGTGACCCGTCGCCAGGCCTTGATTCAACTACGGCATTTTATTGATCATTACCTGCCTTTTTTTGGTGATTACCAGGATGCCATGTGGACTGAACAACCTTTTTTGTATCATGCCCGACTCTCCGCCAGCCTGAACCTTAAATTACTACAACCGCAGGAAGTTATTCAGGCCGCTGAACAAGCCTATAAAAATGACAAAGCCCCGCTTAATGCTGTTGAAGGCTTTATTCGACAAATACTGGGTTGGCGTGAATATATCAGAGGGTTGTACTGGGCATATAGAAAAGACTGGCTTCAGTTTAATGCACTCAACGCCGAGCGTGATTTACCCGATTTCTATTGGACAGCAGACACCGATATGCAGTGTTTGCATCAAGCCGTAAAACAAGTGCTTGATCATGGTTATGGTCACCATATTCAAAGGCTAATGGTGACAGGTTTATTTGCCTTGCTATGGCAAGTTGATCCGAAACACATTCATCACTGGTACCTTGGCATGTATGTGGATGCGGTCAGTTGGGTCGAGGTGCCGAATACGATCGGTATGAGCCAATATGCGGATGGCGGTATCGTTGGCAGTAAGCCTTATATTGCCAGTGGCGCTTATATCAACCGCATGTCGAATTATTGCCAGCATTGTCCATTTGATCCGAAACAAGCTTCTGGTGATAAAGCCTGCCCTTTTACTACACTGTATTGGTTTTTTATTGATCAACATAATGAGCTTATCAGCCATAACCCTCGGCTTGCGATGCAGGCGAAAAACTGGGCAAAAAAATCAAACAGCGAACAACAAGCCATCCGTGAACGTGCCGAATGGCTATTTCAACATCTCGATACAATGAACAAGGAAGCCTAATGTCAGCATCACAGTTAGTCTGGTTAAGAAATGATCTGCGTTTAGATGATAATCCAGCTATTGCACAGGCCCAGCAACTTGGCGATATTCAGGTTCTTTTTATTGCCACCGCCAAACAATGGCGACAACATGATGAGTCTGATGCCAAATTAGGGCTAAAAGCGGCCTCGATCAATGATATTTGCCAGAATCTTGCCAAGAAAGGCATAGCGTTCACGTTGATAGAGGTCGATTATTTTGCTGATGTAGCAGACGCTTTACTGGCTTTTTGCCAGCAAAATAAAATTGAGGCGGTGTGGTTTCAGCAGGAAACAGCACTGGATGAATGCAGACGTGATGAACAGGTCAGTCAGACATTATTAGAAAACCATATCGAATGCCATGCACTAGAGTCAGATTTACTGGTGCCGGTGCCGGTGCTTACTCAAAAGGAGGAACCTTATAAGGTATTTACCCCCTATTACCGAAGCTGGCGAACGCTTCTTGAAGACCGAGCCCGGTCACCTTATGACGAACCAGCCAAACAAGGTAAAGCTATTGAGGTAAAAAACATCAATCCTGACTGGGCTGGCAAATACCGTGACGATTTATGGCTCGCTCAAGAAACTGAAATCCTGCAAAAGCTTCAACAGTTTTGTCAGAAAAAACTCAAAGCCTATCCGGACAAACGCGATTATCCGGCGATGCCAGCAACAAGTACTCTGTCACCTTATTTATCGCTGGGACGAATCGGTCCAAGACGGTTATTACATACCATTCAATATTATTGTGCAGAGCAGAACCTGCATTGGCAGGATAATGACTGGTTAAGAGAGCTCGCCTGGCGCGACTTTTACCGGCAATTACTGATCCACTTTCCTGAGTTAAATAAAGAAAAACCCTTCAAGCCAGAAACAGAAAATCTGGTGTGGAATGATAGTGAGTCAGCGTATAAGGCCTGGTGTGACGGCAACACGGGCTTTCCCATTGTCGATGCTGCCATGCGTCAATTAAATCAAACCGGCTGGATGCACAACCGTTTACGAATGATCGCCGCCAGCTTTTTAACCAAACTCTTATTTATTGACTGGCGTCAGGGCGAAAAATATTTTATGCAAACCCTTATTGATGGTGAATTTGCGGCGAATAATGGTGGCTGGCAATGGAGTGCATCCACCGGCTGTGATGCGGCACCGTATTTCAGAGTCTTTAATCCTCAGCGACAATCAGAAAAATTTGATCATGATGGTGAGTTTATCCGGCGGTTTGTACCGGAGCTAAAATCACTGTCTGCAAAACAGATACATTCGCCAACGTCAGCACAGCGAAAAGAGTTTGGTTATCCAGAGCCCGTTGTGGATTACAAAAAAGCCCGACAAGAAGCGATATCAGCGTTTGATGCATTAAAGTAACGGCAAAACAATCACTCTAAGTATTTGATATTCGTTTGATTTAACATATGATTCGCTTATGTTCTATGGTGAATCAGACGGTTATATTGATCCAGCTCTGCCGAAGCTGGATCCAAAAGCACTAACCCAATTACAACAACAAGCGGCGAAGGATCTGGCAAAACGTACCATTCCTGGTGGTGTAATTGTATTGCTAGCCTTGCTTATTTCAGCGTATTACTCTCCCATCATTGATGATGCCCCGCTTTTTACCTACGTCTTATTCGCTTTTATGGGTATCGTTTTTTTATGTCGCTTGTATGTCGTGCTTTCATTTTTAAAACAACCGCAAGCACTGGATAAATGGCTAAAACAACTGTTTGCTGTCTTTTTTATTTCCGCGACCACATGGGGTATCTATGTCGCGGTATGCCTTTATCTCTATCAAACCTTGTTTACCAATATGGTGATTCTGATGTTTACCATCGGGATTGGTGCGGGCGCATTAACCAGTTTATTTATATGGAAACGTCTCGCTCAGATGTATTTGTGCATGATATTTCTGCCTATCATTTTGTCCACAGTGCTTAAATGGAACTTAAGCACCATCAGCATATTGTTTGGGCTGGTTTCATATATGATTTTTTTGCTGGTACAGGCAACCCGTGCTAACGCAGAGTACTGGCAGTCACTCTATTTAACCAAAATTCTTCAGCAACAAACTTCTGAGCTTATGATGGCAAAAGAACAGGCTGAAACAGCCAATCGTGCCAAAACAGAGTTTTTATCCAGCATGAGTCATGAGTTAAGGACCCCCCTTAACGCCATATTAGGCTTCACTCAGCTACTCGCCACCGATCCTAAAATGCCTCTTCGTTCTCAGCAGGCTGAAAGTCTTGATCATATTATGGTAGCAAGCAAACACTTACTAACATTAGTCAATCAAGTGCTCGATCTGGCAAAAGTCGAAAGTGGCCATCTGGATTTGACGCTCAAGCCGACAAATATTGGTGCCATCGTCACCGATTGTATCTCGCTCGTAGACACACAGGCTAAGCAGAAGCAGATCAAGTTTGTGATCGCCGACGATCCGGCGGTATTTGTCTATGCTGATCCCATGCGTTTAAAACAAATCCTAATCAATTTACTCAGTAATGCCATCAAATATAATCGTCAGGAAGGCCGTTTAATGCTCGAATACAAAAAGCAGGCGGATTCACTTCGTGTGCTGGTTATTGACACCGGGCCAGGTATTTCCCATGAAAATCAACGATTACTGTTTTCAAGTTTTTCTCGGTTGGGACAAGAAAATTCGACCACTGAAGGCAGTGGTGTAGGCCTGGTCATCACCAAAAAACTCATTGAGGCAATGGGTGGACGAATTGGCTACCAAAGTAAAGAACAACTTGGCTCGACATTTTGGTTTGAACTCCCATTAGCAAGCAATGCTGAGTCCTGATCACTGTTTCAGCGCAACAACTAATAATTTCAGTTCTTCACTAATAGTCGTTAAGCCTTTTCCAGACTGACCAATACCCTCAATATGTTGATTCACATCAATGGAGCTTGATTTAATCTGCTCTGCAGCTCTGGCAATATCATCAACAGTCGCAGTTTGCTGTTGGGTGGCCACAGCAATCGATGAATTCATTTGTGTGATGTTATCCATTGCAGAAACAACGGGTTCCATGGCGAGATTTGCTTCGTCAGTCTGTGTCGCGCATCGTTTCGCAGCGGAACTCTGGCGGCCAATAATATTTGTCGCCTCAGCACCTGAACTGGTGAGTTGCTCAATGATGGCTTTGATTTCTTCTGTTGACTCCGTGGTTCTCGATGCCAGCAATCGAACTTCATCTGCCACAACGGCAAAACCTCTGCCATGCTCACCAGCTCTGGCGGCCTCAATAGCGGCATTTAATGCCAATAAATTGGTTTGTTCTGCAACACTCTGAATCACTTCCAGTACAGAGTGAATATTTTGACTGTTTTGTTCCAAGCGATGAATAACCGCTTCTGCATCGAGTAGATCCTTAGCTAACTGTTGCGTTGCGTTTGATGCTTCGCTGAGTTTATGCCGGGCAGAATGTGTTGCCTCGTTTGCTTGCATCACATGCTCTGATGCATCTGTTGCGTTATTGGCGACCTCTTTAAAAGAGTATGACAACTGCATCACGGCAGTAGCCACTTGATCGGTACTATGCTGCTGTTGCTGTGTAAGAGTGGATGTCGCCTTTGATTCTTCTTGCAAAGATCGACTCGCATCAATCAATGTCTGAGCCTGGTGATCTAATTTATCTATCAAGTCGCCAAGATAGTGCTGAAGGTGAAGTGCTGCCTCGACCACTGAGTTGGTTTCAGCAAAAGCGAGTTCAGAGGTCAGACTCTGCTGATAATGGCCATTGAGCATGGCTTTAAAAAAGGTGTCGAGTTTAAACAAAAACCGCATCAGACGACTCTGCATGACAAACTGCAGACAAAGGGCCGGAACAATAAAGAGTCCAGCAAATAAAATCATCCATTGCAAACGCTGAGTGATATCAGCTTTTATCTGACCTATATGCGCTTCATACGTTGCCAGCCTTGCTTGAAACGCTAGCATTTTCTGGTTTAACGCTTCTCTACTGACTGTCACTTGCTGTTGCATAGCCAAAGTATTGTTAAGTTCTTTTTCGTAACGCTGAGTCAGACTTTGCAATGACGAGATACTGAGATCACCTAACTCATCAGGTTCTTCAGGTATTAATGCTTCTTCATCAACTTCTGTGTAGACGCCAAACCGCGGCATCGCTTTCAATTGATTAACGAGGTCAGCAAAATGTTGATTTTCGTCTAATAAGCTTTTCTCAATCGCCTTATCCTGAGTCTCAAAATAACGTTGACGATAAAGTGAAATTTGATTCAGGCTATGCTCAAGCTCTACCAACACTTGAAGAAAATCAGCAATCTGTGATGCAGGGGTGGCTTCTGCTTTTTCCGCATATCGGTTCAAACTCAGCAAGTCACCGTTACGTTCGCGTTCATTATTCATCAATAAAGTTTGTGGATTAGCTGAAAGTTTGCCTGCAGAACGTACCTGCTGCACTTCTGCTTGTAATGCGTCGATGCCTTCTTGAATTGCGCTATTATCTGACTCGCTTAACCAATCAAACGTCTTTGCTTTCATGGTATCAAGCTGATTTTCCGCATCCTGTAATAAATTAGCCTGTCCCGAAGCCAGGTAACGCTCGAGCAAAATCCGTGTATCTATGTCAAAGGCATTACGATACTGCTTGAATTCCTGAGTGATTTGATAAGGTTTATCCAGTTGGTACCATCCCCATACGGCGACAGCAGATGACAGAATGAGAGCAAAAACAATAACAAAGGTAATCAGGCGGGAAACAAACGATAACTTCACTTAATTTCTCAGCAGTTAAAAACGTGCTGAGTTTATAGCCCTTCAATGACAGCTTTATGACACCTGATGCTGCTGTAACGCCCAGTCAATGTGTTCCTGCACCATATCTGACACTTGATTTGAGCGGCTCTGTAATGCCTCAATAACTGACTGGCTCGTTTTCGCATTACCTAAAGCAACCGCAATATTCCGTAACCAGCAATCATAGCCAATTCGCCGTATCGGACTCCCTTCCAGGCGAGATAAAAAGGTGTGCTCTGACCACATAAACAGGTCAACAAGCTGAGGCGCATCTAAACCCTCGCGGGGTAAATAATCTGATTCCGTGGTGGCCTGTGCATATTTGTTCCAGGGACAAATCAATTGGCAGTCATCACAGCCATAAATTCGATTTCCCATTAAAGGTCGAAATTCTTCAGGTATGGCGCCACGTAACTCAATCGTTAAATAAGAAATACAGCGACGCGCATCCAGTTCATATGGGGCAACAATGGCTTGCGTTGGACAGATATCAATACAAGCTGAACAACTGCCACAATGAGCAGAAACAGACTGCGTCGCCGGTAGCGGTAAATCGGTATAAATTTCGCCTAAAAAGAAGTAAGAACCGTGATCACGATTAAGTACATTGGTATGTTTTCCTATCCAGCCGAGTCCTGCCTTTTCGGCAATGGCTTTTTCCATGACCGGCGCGCTATCTGTAAATACCCGATAGCCAAACTCGCCGACCTCTTTTTGAATATGCTCGGCCAGTTTTGCGAGACGTTTTCGCATCAATTTATGATAATCACGGCCAAGGGCATAACGTGATACAAACGCCTTTTCACTGTCATTAATCACCGACCACGGTTCGGCTGCTTGCCCTGGCCAATAATCCATTCTGACACTGATAACGCTAAGTGTTCCCTCGACTAGCTGTGCTGGGTGTGTGCGCTTACTCCCATGCTTTTCCATAAAGGTCATCTCGCCATGAAAACCTTTTTCCAGCCAGTTCTGTAACTGCTTATCGGCTGCAGACAAGTCAAGATCACTGACGCCCAATGCCTGAAAACCAAGCGAGCGCGCCCAACGCTGCATACGCACAATAAAATCTTGCCAATTGATATCGCTGTTTTGTTTGTCCATGAACCTATTATAAGCTGTCAGCATTGAATGACAGGACTCATCTTATGCACACACTGCCGGACAATTTATATACAGCAGCGCAAACCCGTGAAATTGATCGCAGCATCATTGAAGATCATCACATTAGCGGTAGCGAACTGATGTCGCGTGCGGCAAAAGCCGCTCTGGATATTTTGGTCAAAACCTGGCCTCAGACCAAATACATCATCGTGCTGTGTGGTGCCGGTAATAATGGTGGTGATGGTTACGATCTCGCGCATCAAGCTATTAATCAGGGTTTCAATGTCGATGTTATCGAACTGGGTAATCCCGAGAAAATGAGTGAAGAAGCTTTTAAGGCCAGGCAAGGCTTTTTAAGCACGGGCCAAAAAGCACAACCATTTAATGGTGACATCAAGGACGCTGATGTCCTCGTTGATGCCTTGTTTGGTACAGGCTTGGATCGCCCGGTCGCTGGAGATTATGCAAAAGCGATTGAAGCCATGAATGCTAAGACCAACACACCGGTGTTATCTATCGACATCCCTTCCGGCCTGAATGCGGATACTGGAAAGATTATGGGGGTAGCGGTTCGGGCTGATGTTACCGTTAGTTTTTTAGGCTTGAATCAAGGCTTGTTTACTGGGGATGGGCCTAATCTATGTGGCTGCATTTATTTTAATGATTTGGATGCACCGGATACGGTATACGAAACAATTCCTACTGCAACCAAACTGGCTCAGTTCGAACATTATCAGTCACTTCTAAGCCCGAGAGCACGCTCAGCGCATAAAGGAGACTTTGGGCATTTACTGGTTGTGGGTGGTAATCAGGGAATGTCAGGTGCAGCCAGGATTTGTGCAGAAGCTGGCGCGCGAACAGGGGCGGGGCTTATTAGCATTGCGACATATCCTGAACATGCCAACTGGTTAAATATTGACCGCCCGGAATTAATGGTTAAAGCCATTCATTCAGTTGATGACTTAACATCGCCATTAGCGAAAGCATCAGTGATAAGTTTTGGACCGGGACTGGGCCAAAATGCATGGTCTGAAACCTTATTTAACACACTTATCAATACAGATAAGCCGATGGTCATTGATGCTGATGCCTTAAATTTATTAAGTCAGCATCCCCATAACAAGCCCAATTGGATACTCACGCCCCATCCAGGTGAAGCAGCCAGGTTACTCGGCACCAACAGCAGTGAGATAGAAGCCAATCGCTTTCAGGCAGTTAAACAAATTCAACAAAAATATGGCGGTGTGGTCGTGCTTAAAGGCGCCGGCACACTGATTTGTGATGGTCAAACAACGCTAGTCTCAACCGCGGGCAACCCCGGTATGGCAAGTGGTGGTATGGGAGATGCCTTGACCGGCATTATCGGCGGATTACTCGCGCAGAAAATGTCACTCTTTGACGCCGCCAGCCTTGGTGTCATACTTCACGGTATGGCAGCCGACAGAGCGGCTAAAGAACATGGAGAGCGAGGATTACTGGCATTAGACTTATTACCTCACCTCCGCCACCTGTTGAACTTAAAATAAGAAAATAACGTGCATAGATACCTCGACAACGAACAAGCTACGCTTGATTTAGGCAGAGAACTCGCCTTAGTTGCGCCTGCCCAGCTTTTTACTATCCATCTTGAAGGTGAACTCGGCGCCGGGAAAACCACCTTTACCCGCGGCTTTGTGCAGGCTTTAGGTCATCAGGGCAATGTCAAAAGCCCGACCTATACCCTGGTTGAGCATTATCAGCTCAATAACCGTGATATTTATCATTTTGATTTATACCGGCTGAGTGACCCAGGTGAACTCGAGTTCATGGGCATCGATGACTATTTCCACACAAATGCCATTTCACTGATCGAGTGGGCTCAACGGGGTCAGGAATTTTTACCGCCACCCGATCTGATGATTCAATTGACGTATCAATCCAAAGGAAGAGAAGTCGATATTCAAGCGATGACAGCTTTGGGTGAAGAAGTCTGTGGAAAACTTCACAAATAGTTCAACTTTCCTTTGTATCTCATTTATTTAGAAAGAAAACTTGATTTTAATTTTAAGCAAAGAGAAAATAACCTCCAAGTGATCATAAGGGTGTTGAGATGGTCCGTCTCCTGCTAAGTTTTTTTCTACTATATGTTTCAGTGCCTGCTTGGGCTGATGCGATTCAAGGTCTTCGTGTATCTGCTGATAACCAGAGTGCCCGTTTAGTCTTTGATCTTGATAATAAAGTCAGCTACAAAGCGTTTACATTAGCTAATCCTGATCGTCTGGTCATCGATTTGAAAGGCTTTCAGCAACGCGACAAATTAACCATTCCATCGTTAATTAATACGCCGATTAAAGCTGTGCGTTATGCTGCTTATGATCAAAACACACTGCGCGTCGTATTGGATTTAGCACATGAAGTGCAATATCAGGTTCAGTCCTTACCGCCACAAAAAGATTATCCGAACCGTTTAGTCGTCGATTTAAGCTATACCAATGCCCAGCTCAAACAATCCATTGCTGCGGTCAAAGATGAAGCGTTGAATAAGCCCGCTGCCACCGTGACAAATAAAGTTGAACAACAACAAAAAATCATTAAAACCAATAAAATTCTGCCGCGAAGGGACATCATTATTGCCATCGACCCCGGCCATGGCGGCCAGGATTCAGGTGCATTAGGTCCTCATGGCACCAAAGAAAAAGACGTTGTCCTGTCTATTGCCAAAAAGCTTGCCTACCTGGTGGATAAAGAACCGGGAATGCGCTCTTACCTGACACGGGACAGTGATGTCTTTATCAGCTTAAGACAACGTATTCGTCGCGCCCGCGAAAATGGCGCCGATATGTTTATTTCTATTCATGCTGACGCCTTCACTAACCGCAATGCCAGAGGTTCTTCGGTTTATGTGTTATCCAGCCGCGGTGCCAGTAGTGAGGCTGCTCAAATCCTTGCTGACCGCGAGAATGCGGCTGACTTAGCAGGTGGGATCAGTCTGGAAGATAAAGACGATTTATTAGCGTCAGTGTTACTCGATCTTTCTCAAACAGCGAGCTTGGAAGGCAGTCTGGAAGTCGCTGAAACCGTATTATCCGGTCTAAAACGCGTAGGGCATGTACATAAAAAGCATGTAGAGTCAGCAGCCTTTGTGGTGCTCAAATCGCCCGATATCCCTTCTATTCTGGTTGAAACAGCGTTTATTTCTAATCCGGAAGAAGAGCAGAAGCTGAAAAATGCTAACCATCAAAATAAACTGGCACATGCGATGATGGTCGGTATTCGTAATTATTTTCAAAAAAATCCCCTGCCAGGAACCAGTATGCCGCAGCAACATATAGTGAGCCGTGGTGATACTCTGAGCATGATAGCTCAGCGCTATCAGGTCAAAATGGCAGACATTAAATCAGTCAATAATCTGGCCTCATCCGAAATTCAAATTGGTGATGTGTTAAAAATCCCCTAAACCTCTTTGAATCCATACGTTAAACTCTAGCGTATGAACGAAACCAGAATTCACGCTCTCCCACTTCATTTAGCCAATCAGATTGCGGCTGGTGAAGTCGTTGAGCGTCCCGCTTCCGTACTCAAAGAGCTTGTTGAAAACAGTATTGATGCCGATGCAAGCCAAATTGATATCGTCATTGAAGGCGCGGGAAGCCAACTGATTAAAGTCACCGATAATGGTAGTGGTATTCACCCTGAAGACTTAGCTTTAGCCTTAAGTCGTCATGCCACCAGTAAATTACATAGCAGCGAACAACTCAGCGTGATCGGTAGCTTAGGCTTTCGTGGTGAAGCATTACCCAGTATCGCTTCAGTGACGCGTTTAAGCCTCACATCCAAGCAAGCCGAACAAGATTGTGCCTGGCAAGTGCGTTCAGATCAGTTACAGCCAGAGCCAGCAGCTCATCCAGATGGCACCACCGTGAGTGTCGCGGAACTGTTTTTTAATTTACCGGCACGTCGTCGCTTTCTGCGAAGTAATAAAACCGAGCTTCACCATCTTATTACCACCTTCTATCGACTCGCATTAAGTCGCTTTGACATTGGTTTCAGTGCCCGTTTTGATGAACAGACTTCGATTAAATTACCTGCACTCAAGTCAGCTGATGCGTACTCACAAAGACTGGTAAAAATCTGTGGTCAGGCCTTTGTTCGTGATGCCAACTACCTGGAACAGTCTTTTGAAGACATTCATTTATCTGGTTGGGTCAGCAAAGCCTCTGCCCACCGAGCTCAAACCGATGTGCAATATTTCTTCATCAATGGCCGTGTGATCAAGGACCGGGTGATTAATCATGCCATTCGTCAGGCCTATGGCGAATTGCTGCCATCTGGTCGCCAGGCAGCTTATGTTTTATACCTGACCATGCCGTTAGACCGTGTTGATGTCAATGTTCATCCAACCAAGCATGAAGTCCGTTTCAGAGATGCACGTTTAATCCATGGGCTTATCAATAAGGCGATTCAGGAAGCACTGCAAGAAACTGAAGTAAAAAATAGTCGTCAGACGGAATTAACGCTGCCAGAAAATATATACATCAATGAGCAGGCATCGACATATCAGGCAGAAACAACAACGATAGAAAAATCGACCAATCTTAAAAATAAGATGACGGCTCGAGCTGACTGGTCAGCCGCATCGATTTTACATAACCGTTTTATTGTTATTCATGCTCCAGAACCGGCGCTGATTGATCTGCAACAAGCGGACAAACGTATTCGCCAACAACAGTTTAAGCAAGCTATTCACAACAACACTGTGAGCTCCAGGCCGATTCTAGTCCCTGTTCGGTTTCCGCTGTCCGTCTCAGACATCAATAAATTCCAGAATTTTAAAACCTGTTTATCTTCTTATGGCATTGAGTTTGAAGTGGATGACACTTCGCTGACAATTAAACGTATTCCATTTCTTTTATCGCAAGTCGCCTTGCCTGATTTAGTTAGCCGCTTAGCAGCAATACTCGATGACAAAAGCAGCGATAGTGACGCGTTAATCACCGATGAACTGATACGCTTAATACCGGATAATCCGATCCATAACCTTGAACAAGCAAAACCGATTATCGAACAGGTACTCAGTAATAGCATTGAAAAAACACAGTGCTATCGTAAACTTGATCCCAGCTTACTGACTGGCTTATTCTCATCTTCATAATAATGACACAACTCCAGAGAGAAATATTATGGCTAAGTCAGCTCGTTCAGCCCCATCCCTTGTCCCGGCAATTCTTGCCTTAATTGTACTGGTCGGATTAGCGTATTTACTTTTTGCTGACTTACAACCCTCCCGCACCGAGCATACGGTTTCGCCCCCGATTGAAATTGAAGATCCGCAAATAGAAGAAATCACCATCGAACCTGTTGCACCTTCCGAAGATCAACAAGCGATTACTGAGAAAGAAGCTGAACAATTTGTTGACCACCTGGGTAGTAAAGCTGTCACGCTGGATGGCAAACAGGGTGAGTTCGTCCGTAAAGACGGCACGATTGTGATTCCAAAAGTAGAAAAACGTGACACAACTATCGGTCAGCTACTAGCCGATAAAAGTCTTAGCCCTGACACCCCTGTCACCATCGAATACACCGAGACCGAAAAACAACAGACGACAATACAGGCACTTGATGACAGCACTGAAGATAAAAACACGATTGTCACCATAGAAAAAGCTGACGGCAGCCAGCAACAAAGCCCATTGATAGATTTAATAAACGATAATAATGTCGATAAAAATGCACAAATTACCGTGATTAACAAACAGCCCATTCAGAAAAAAACCACGATTGGTCTATTATCACAATCCGAACTCTCCCCCAAGCAGGCCATTCACGCAGAAATCGATCGCGGCTCTATCGAGTTGTCAGTGAATGATATTGTCAAATCAGGAGGTTTGGATGACAACGCATTGTTTTACCTGCATCGCGTTACCGAAGCCGATCGTCAGGGATTATGGGGCATTATTCAGTCAGGTTTGATTCAGCGTTTTCGCCAGGGCCTAACCCTTGAAGGCATAGGCATTAATAAAGATCTGGTCCGAGTCACCATTCCTGCTGATGCCGATGAACCTTTACCCACCGGCCTAAGCTCATTTCTTGGCAAAATACTGAATAATAAAGTGGAATCCAGCTACATCTATAACTACACCACCAGCACGATGGGACATAATCCGGATCTTATCTATCCTGGACAGCAACTGATTTTGATTCATTTCTCCAATGATGAGTTAAAACAAATCTATCAATTCTTTGCTGATCAACGAAACGAGCAAGCACAAACGTTTGCCATTCACTGATGATTTTAGAAATCGCCTTTTTTGTTGTTGTATTGCTGATTATTGGTGTGGCCTTTTTAATCCCGTTTGATTAAATGGTGTTTACACCTGACTCACTTTCCTTGTCGGCGTTAAATCGTCCATAGCGCAACATCACGCTTGGCAGCACTAATAAGTTCAATATCGTCGATGAAATCAAGCCACCGATGATAATACTAGCCATGGGTCCCATGATTTCACGGCCGGGGCTATCTGAGTTCATTGCAATCGGTAACATCGCCAGCGCCGTCACTAAAGCGGTAATCAGAATCGATGGTAAACGCTCCTGAGCACCACGAATGGCGGTATCCAAATTCCATTCCGCCCCTTCTTCTTTCACCATATATTGATAATGTGACACCAACATAATCGCATTACGCAAGGTAATCCCAAAAAGAGTGACAAAACCGACTAATGAACCGATAGACAAGACGCCGTTCGTTAATACGACGGCCAGCACGCCGCCGACTAAAGAAAACGGTAAGTTAATTAGCACCAGCAACATATTACGAAAGCTTTGTAATGCCACAAAAAGTAACAATAACACCGCTACACCTGCCAAGGTGGAATGCACAATTAAATCCTCTCGCGATTGTGCTTGTGCTACCGCTGCGCCAGTAAATTCGGGATAAATATCCGCTGTAAATGCCACTTCCTCATGAACCCGTTGCTTAAGCTCAGCGAAGAAAGAGCTTAAATCACGATCGGTGACATTGGCAGTGACGGTCTGTAAACGCTGTGATCCGCGATGCTGAATCATATGACGTCCAGAGACCTGTTGAATGGTCGCAATATCCTGCAAGCGCAACATCACCCCATCAGGTGTCTGAATGGGTAAATTTCTTAATTGTTGGGGTTGTCGACGCAATCTTTCGGGCAGAACCACAACCACATCAAACACCTGATTGCCTTCATAGACCTGGCCGACTACAGCACCATCAAAGCCTGTTTTAACAGCCTGCATCACCTGAGCAGGACGTAAGCCCCAATAGGCCAGTTTGTCTAAATCCAGCCTAACCTCGAGCTGAGGCTCGCCAGGTGGCGCGCGCAACTGTACATCTGCCGCGCCATCAATATCCCTGATAACTTTGGCAACTTCTTGTGCTGTCTGATCTAAAGCATCCAGATCTTTGCCATAAATATTCACCACAATCGGTGAGGTATAACCAGAAATCGTTTCATCAATACGTTCGGTTAAAAACGTATTCACTTCTGAATTCACACCGGGAAACGCTTCTAAGATCTCACGAATTTCATCCAGAACCCGCTGTTGTGATGGACCATCCATCGGTTCCAGATCCACTTCATACTCGCTGTAGTGGGTACCAAAGGTATCCGCACCACGCTCAGCACGCCCCGCCCATTGTGACGTTGAACGAACACCGGGTATTTCCGCCACACGTTGCTCAATACGGCCGCCGATTCGCAAGGATTCTTCAATGGATGTCCCAGGCACACTGGCAGTATGAATAATGTAATGACCTTCTCGTAACTCGGGTAAAAAACTTCCTCCTAAAAAAGGCAGTATTGCTAAGCCCGCTAAACAAAACCCAAGCACACCCAATAATGTCACTCTTGGAAAACGGCTTATCGATGATAAAAGACGGCCATAAACAGGTTTAATCATCCTCACCAATGGTGGCTCGTCATGACTGACATCTCCCGCCCGGGTCAGCAAGATATGGCAAAGCGCCGGGGTTACCGTTAATGCCACCGCTAATGAGGCAAAAATAGCCAGAATATAGGCTTCACCCAACGGCTCAAACATTCGTCCGGCAACCCCACTCAAGGTCAATAAGGGCACAAATACCAGCATCACAATAAAGCTGGCATAGACGACGGAACTCCGTACCTCCATCGACGCTTGATACACCACTTCCATCGCAGGTTTTGGCTTCGCGAGTAGCGCGTTTTGTCGTAAGCGACGAAAGATATTCTCAGTATCAATGATAGCGTCATCCACCACTTCACCCAGCGCAATCGCCAGCCCCCCCAACACCATAATATTGATGTTGATGCCAAACTCTAACAGCACAATCATGGCCGTAAATAAGGACAGAGGAATGGCGGTCATCGAAATAACAGCGGTACGGATATTAAATAAAAACAAAATCAGCACCAGCATGACCAGCCCACCACCGACCATCAGATGCTCTTGAATATTATGCAAGGAGGTCTGGATGTAATTAGCAGGCCGGAATAAGTCATCATGCAAGACCACACCTTCCGCAGCAAAGCCATCTTTGAACTCATCTAAAGCCGCTTCAATACCTTCGGTCACCGCCAGCGTATTGGCTTTGTACTGACCAATCACCATTAGAACAACAGCAGGTTTACCACCAATAGCTGCACCACCGATTGTGGGCGCTGGCGCTTCTTTCACTGCTGCAATATCACCCAGCCGTAAAACAGTATTTCCCTGTTTTCTGACAACAACCTTGGCTAACTGCTTGGCATTAAGTGGTTGTCCGCTGACTTGAATAGTCATCCGCTGATTCTGATTTTCAATAAAGCCCGTGCCCATAATGCCGGTGGCTTGTTGCGCCACAGTCATCACTTCATCGAGCGAAATGCCATATTTCGCTAATTTGCTGGGGTCGATTTGAATTTGCAATTGGCGTTCATGGCCACCAAACACATTGATATCTGCCACACCATCAACACTCAACAACCGCGGAGAAAGCGTCCAGTCAACAAGTGAGCGCAGTGTCATTAAGTCTTGTGAGTCCGAGGTCAGACCAATGGTCATAATTGTGCCCGACGAGGACTCTAACGGCACCATTAAGGGTGACCCAACACCTGCAGGCAGAGCGTCTTTCAAGCCTAACAAGCGTTCAGACACTAACTGTCTATCCAGATAAATATCTGTACTGTCGTAAAACGTCAGAATCAGTACCGACAGGCTTGGGATAGATTGTGAGCGGATAGACTCCATACCCACCAGCCCACCCAAGGCATTTTCTAAAGGCTGGGTCACCAACACTTCGACTTGCTCAGCCGTCAGCCCCTGCGCTTCTGTTTGAATAATGACTTGTTTGGGGGCAAATTCTGGAAAGATATCCAGGCTGGAATTAGATAGCTTGTATATGCCATAGATCAACAGCATGGAGGCTAACGCCACGACCACACCCCGAAAGCGCACTGAGAAAGCAACGACTTTAGACAACATACAGCTACACCTCGGTCAGCAGACAATTAGAGAAGACGTGTTTAATCATCATCGTCCTCATCATGAATCTGCCAGCGGAACTCTTCGGATAACAACATTTGTGCGCCTGAAATCACCAGTTGATTTCCTTCTTCAAACTCATCCTGAATAAAAATGCCTCCAGCGACCAGCTTGCCATCACTCAAAGGAATGCGTTTATAGCTGGTGTCATCCAATTGGATATACGCCCACGGTTGCCCTGAATACCAGACGATCGCTTCATTCGGAATATGGAAACCAGAATCAGGATCACTATTTTCCGGAATCCAGGCATCCAAGCGCATCCCGAGACGAAGCTTGCCGGTCGCAATCCGGAAGTAATAGGTTTCACCCTGGATTTGTTTTGCACTGATATA
Source organism: Methylophaga sp. UBA2012 (assembly GCF_002335235.1). NCBI lineage: Bacteria > Pseudomonadati > Pseudomonadota > Gammaproteobacteria > Thiotrichales > Piscirickettsiaceae > Methylophaga > Methylophaga sp. UBA2012. The sequence continues at coordinate 233,290 of NZ_DDCG01000003.1, forward strand.
GGCTGGAGAAACGAAATAGGCTTTTCTTGCTGATGCACGATCCCCCGCACGTGAAACCCGAATCACATTCACATCGGCTGGTAAAGACGATTCCATCGGCAGAGTTACCATCAATAATGTGTCATGACGATTGATTAGTCTCTCCAGCTCTTTGGACGATTTATCCATGACCCAGTTAGCTATGGATTCGCCCCAACTTTGAATAAGCTCTGTTTTCGCATCTTCCAGCTGAAACTCCGCAGACTCGAGATTGGCTTTTGCCTCACGCCAACTAGTTTCTGCATAAATCACATTTTTACTGGCTACACTACCAGTGCCCTTAGCCAACTTTTTCAACCTTTCCCACTCGAGTCGATCTGCATTTTCAGTCACCTTCGCGATAGTGACAGCCGAACGAAGCTGATTGAGTCGTGAGCGCCACTGAATCAGCTCACGAATATCCACCACTTCGGCATAGGCTTTAAATTCAGGGAACAATAAGCTCTTAGTCAGCTTAAGCGTTTCAATACCAGTATAAGGAGCTGTTTCCTCGTCTAGTTTGACAATCAGAGGTCGATTTACATCATCGTCTTGTTCAATCGCATCATCGTCGTCATCACTATCCGCCTGGTGCTGACTGGAAATAAACGTTTTAAATCGCTCAGTCCAGGATGTATCCGATAAAAACCCCACTACAATAAACGTAAGAGCAGCCAGAATTATCAACGACCAGAACCACTTTTTACTTGATGCCGACATTCAGTTATCCATTGAATAATCAATAAAAATAGCTGGTCATTAGAGCATGCCCCTCTTCACCGGACAAGTCCGGAATAGAATTAATGATGATTTCCCCTTGACATCATTACTGCCAGAGGGTTTAATACGCACCCTTATCGGCTCGATAGCTCAGTTGGTAGAGCAAGGGATTGAAAATCCCTGTGTCCCTGGTTCGATTCCAGGTCGAGCCACCATGAATTCTAAAGAACCCAGATTTCTGAAAAGAAGCTGGGTTTTTTATTGCCTGTTATTTCTGTTGTATATTTTCCACAACAAATTATCGTTTTATACCCAGCCCCTCAGACCGCAATGCATCAATACATTCGTTAACAGATATCAGAATATCTGTGGTAAAAAAAACACAGAAATGTGATTTTCTCGTCAAAATAAAAAAAATTGTTGTAAAAGTGTTGCAATAGATTTTTTTATATGCAAAATAGCTAACAACCGAGACAAACTCCGGTTACGAGAGAGACTTAAAGTAATCTGTTAACAATTAGAAGGTGAAACAGAATGAAATTATTAAAAAAATCAACACTGGCTACATTAGTCGGTGCAGCAGCATTAACAGCTGCTGGTGCAGCTAACGCGACAATCGTTGTCGGTGGTGAAAACGGCTACGAATTCAGCGTTGACGGTAACATCAACCAATTCTTTATCGCTAGCGACCAAGACAGCGCTGGTGGTGCATTTGACCAAGATAACCAACAAGTAGCTAACGGTCTGTTACCTACATTCTTTGGTTTTAACGTGGCAATGCCTGAAATCAATGGCCTTAAAGTGGCAGCACGTGTTTCAATCTCGCCATCAACTAACAATGGCAGCTATCCAGACGGTGCTTTGGAAGGTGACGGCTCGATGGAGCAACGTGAAGCGTTCGCCACTGTTGATGGTTCTTTCGGTCAAGTCATGTTAGGTAAAGGCTTAGGTCTTTACGCTGCGAATAACATCCTGTTAGACCAAACTTTATACGGTGTTGGTGCAACCGGTGTTACTGCAGCTGGTAATCAAAACACTGGACAAACGTCATTAGGTCGTATCGGTTGGGGTTATGACTATGCCAACTGGCGTTCACAAATTCGTTATACCACGCCAGATATGAACGGCTTTAAAGTAGCTGTAGCTGTAGCTGATGGTGATGATTTATTACAACCAGCTGATTATGACAGCACTGCTTATGAAAAAAAGGCTCGTTATGAAGCATCTTTAAGTTATGCAACAGCATTTGATGGCGGTTCTATGAAACTGTGGTTAGATGGCATGACTCAAAAAGTTAAAGTGAATGGTGTGTCCGACCGTGACACAGATGCCTACACTGTTGGTGGTCAATTAATCTTGGGTGGTTTTGAAGCAGTAGCTTCATACTACGACAATGAAGGCCAAGGTATTGGTGGTCTTGGTCTGGGTGCATTTAGTGCTGATAATGTCGAACGTGATGGTGATGGTTACTATGCACAGTTAGGTTACCGTTTCGGTGGTCAAACTTTTGTTGCAGCATCATACGGTGAATCAACACTTGATAGAGACAGCTCTAACACAGATTTCGGTACAGTAGCTGACCTTGATAAAAACAAAATGACAACTGTTGGTATTTATCATGATGTAACAGCTAACCTGAAACTGGTTGCTGAATACTCAAAAATGGAAACTGAATACCACGTTCAGTCTTCTGATGATGAAGTTGATGTATTATCTCTGGGTGGTTTCATCAGCTGGTAAGCTAATCTGAAACAATTCAATTGAATTGATTCAAAGCTTAATAAAAGAGCTTCAACCTTCGGGTTGGGGCTTTTTTTATCGCTATCATTCTTATTATTCAATACATCCTTCCCTATTTCTGCTGGGGTATTCGGGCTATTAACTTCATCAGATGAAGATTAACTCGCCCAATTTTGGGGCTTATTGATGCGCTGATGATTCTTTTTAGTGCAAAAGAATAAAACCAACCTTCTTTTTGCATCGCCTTCAAAATAAAAAAATTAACAGTATCCAATCATCCTTTTATTCTTTTAATACACTGTTATCCATTCGTAAAGCACCTTCTATCGGGCTTATCCAGTCATTTTTATTAATTCATCAATAAGCCAATTTTCTTCTCTTACATCCCTGCCCCCACCTGCTGGCATACATAGTGCAACCGTCAGTATTACCAAATTGGTAAATCGTAATACTAACCGGGGTATCTAAAAATGAAAAAAAGACTATTTCTCTCTCTTTTTGCAGGTTTCTTACTCGCAGGAAATGCTAACGCTGAACCATTGAAAATTGGCTACAGTGACTGGCCAGGCTGGGTTGCTTGGGAAATTGCTATTGAAAAGCACATGTTCGAAAAAGTCGGCGTGGATGTGCAATTTGAATGGTTTGATTATGTGGCCAGTATGGATGCTTTTGCTGCAGGTCAGTTAGATGCGGTCACCATGACCAATGGTGATGCTCTGGTAACAGGCGCAACTGGTGCACAGAATGTGATGATTTTGATTAATGATTACAGCAATGGCAACGATATGATTGTTGGCGCGCCCGGCATTAACTCCATCACCGATCTGAAAGGTAAAAAAGTCGGTGTCGAACTAGGTTTTGTTGATCACTTATTATTACTTAATGGGTTAGAAAAAGCGGGCATGACTGAGAGTGATGTTGAATTAGTTAATGTCCCAACGAATGAGACGCCACAAGTGTTGGCATCGGGTCAAGTCGATGCAGTGGGTGCATGGCAACCGAGCTCAGGCCAAGCTTTGCAACTTGTTCCGGGCTCTAAACCGATTTACACCAGCGCTGATGAACCAGGCCTTATCTACGATGTGCTCGCGGTATCACCATCAAGCTTAGCTGCTCACAAAGATGAATGGAAAAAAGTCATTGATGCCTGGTATATGGCAATTGATTACTTAAATGATCCTAAAACACGTGATGATGCGATCAGCATCATGGCCGCACGAGTTGGTGTCGAACCTGAGGTTTATAAAGCCTTTATCGACGGCACAAAAATTTTGACTAAAGAAGAAGCACAAGCCTTTATGAAAAAAGCGGATGGTTTTGGTTCTTTGTATGGCTCAACTGAAATTGCAGATAAGTTTAATGTCGACAATAAAGTCTATGCAGATAAACAGACTGTCGAAAATTATATTGATCCATCCCTTTTATTAGGCGAGTAAACCGTTAACGGGTACCGGCATTTCTGTCGGTACCTCTCTCCTCCTGATTTTTTATGTCATGACCAGGCAGGGGATCGTGTTGTCTGAAAATAGCAAAGGTACTGTTTATGTCACTCTTTTCAGTTAATAAACCGCTTGAACCACGTAGTCGTAAGTTGGTGACTATCAGCAGTTTTATATTACCTATTCTTATCTGGTGTCTGGTCAGTTATGTACCGTTCATCTGGCATCCGGAAGTAGAAATCACCACTCCAGGATCAGTGAACTATTTCCGTGAAGGTATGTTGGTCGATAAAATGGTTTTTAATGCCGAACGTGACAAAGCTTCTGCAGCGGGGAAAGCCATACCTGAGGGCAAACCGGCCAACCCTATTTATTTGCCTGCACCTCATGAAGTACTCCGTGCTTTCTATACGTCATTTACAACTGAACCTAAACGTAGCAGTGAACTCTGGCTACATGAAAGTCTATGGAGCAGTATTCAGGTTATTTTTTATGGCTTTCTTTTGTCGTCCATCATTGGCATACCGTTAGGCATCCTGGCTGGCACCTATGACTTTTTCTCTCGTTTATTCGAGCCTTTTATTGAATTCTTTCGCTATTTACCTGCACCGGCTTTTGGTGCCTTAGCGGTGGCGATTCTAGGGATTTATCAGGCCCCAAAAATAGCGATTATTTTTATCGGTACCTTTTTTCAACAAGTACTGATCGTGGCCAATACCACCCGTAAGCTGGACCCGGCTTTACTTGAAGCAGGCCAAACCTTGGGAGCTAATAATCGCTCCATGCTATTTCGAATTGTATTGCCAGGCATTTTGCCGGATCTGTATCGGGATACTCGCATTCTGCTGGGCTGGGCCTGGACTTATCTGATTGTGGCTGAATTGATCGGTACCAGCTCAGGCATCACCTGGTTTATCACCCAGCAAGCCCGTTACAAAAACTTCGACAATGTGTTTGCCGCCATCATGATGATCGGCATCTTGGGCCTCACCATTGACTTATTACTCGCCTGGTTTGGACGTCGTCTCTTCCCATGGCAAAAAGCAAATTAGGAGCACGAGATGAGTGAATCAAACTTACCTGATTATCGCATTCAGTCAGAGGCTGTCCGGGATCGTTTCGTCCGCATCAAAAAGCGTCCGGTAACGATGGAAGTTGCTGGATTAAGCAAAACATTCCAAAGCCGACATGGCACTGTTACTGCCCTTAAAGATATTAACCTGACTATCCATAAACGTGAATTTGTCTGTGTCATCGGACCATCAGGCTGTGGTAAATCGACTTTAATTCGTATTTTGGCGGGCCTTGAACAAGCTACGGAAGGCGAGGTAAGACTGGATGGAAAAGTGGTTGATAAACCCGGTCCAGAGCGAGGCATGGTATTCCAGGGTTATACCTTGTTCCCATGGCTAACCGTCAAGAAAAACATCATGTTTGGCCTGATTGAGTCTGGCTATGACAAAGGCACTGCAGAAGCGGAGGCCAGACAGTGGATCGAGTTAATTGGCTTGTCACGCTTTGAGAACAGCTATCCACATCAACTCTCTGGCGGTATGAAGCAACGGGTGGCCATTGCTAGAGCATTAGCCAATAAACCCAAAGTCTTGTTAATGGATGAACCGTTCGGTGCACTAGATGCACAAACACGCAGCAAAATGCAGGCATACCTGATGGAGATATGGAAAAACATTGATGTCACGGTATTTTTCATTACCCACGATCTGGATGAAGCTATTTATCTCGCTGATCGCATTCTGGTACTGAAAGCCAATCCTGGTGAAGTACAAGAAATCATTGAAGTCGCTGTGCCCCAACCACGTCATCCAGAACAATTTTTATCACCAGAATTTATCGCCACTAAAAAACGACTGGAAGAACTGATTCATCCGCCTAAACAGGATGATGATGACGATCATCTGAATCTTGTTCGCATGGTGCCGGTAAATGATGAAGTTGGGAGTGTTTTCTAATGTATGAATTAGCACAAATGACCTGGGAAGAAGTCGCAGAAGCTGTCAAAAGTGGCGTGGATACGGCTTTACTTCCAGTTGGCGCAACTGAACAGCATGGACCACATATGGGTTGCGGTATGGACTCAGCCATTGCTGACACCTTGTGTAAAGAAGTAGCGAAACAGACGTCTGTCATTTTACTACCGACACAACCCTATGGTTGCTCAATCGGCCACTCAAAACGCTGGCCCGGCACCATGGCGCTTAATCCTAAAACACTGATTGATGTTATTTCAGATATCGGTGATTGGGTGGCGTCTTCAGGTATTAAACGGCTGTTACTTATCAATGGCCATGTGACCAATGCTGCACCGCTTCGCTGTGCGCTGGAAATGCTCAGAGCACGTCATGACGACTTAATGATCGGCCTTGTGCATACCGCTCAAATTTCAGAACGGGTACGTAAAGCCCATCATGACGATGCGGAAGACTGGCATGCCAATCAGGCTGAAACAGCTTTGATGATGGCTTTACATCCGGAGTTAGTGCGTGAAGATAAATTACTCGATGCAGACGATCCGGACCGAACCGATGGCTGCGTATTCAGCCACCCTGTCAATCGCACCAGTTTAAATGGTGTGACAGGCAAACCATCCACAGCAACCAAAGCGGATGGTGAAGCACTTTTTTCATGGATGTGTGAAGACTTATCTCAACTGGTGATGAGAGCAATTAAGGAACAACCGCCGCTTGATCAAAGCTACCACCAGTCTCTCTTATAAACCGTTAACCAAAGAAGGGTAATCTCATGATTAACATCAAAACTGATGATGAAATCAAAAAAATACAAGAAGAGTTAAAAAGCAAAGGCGTGAAATACTGCATGGGTACCTATGTGGATATCCACGGTGTTCCTAAGGGTAAAGTCGTGCCACTCTCTCATTTACATCATATGGCGCATGGTTCAGAACTCTACACCGGTTATGCCGTAGATGGCTTGGGACAACAACCTAATGACGATGAAATCGCTTCTGTGCCGGATCTTGATCACATCATACAAATGCCATGGCAGCCTGAAATAGCCTGGATGCCAGCCGATAATACGCTTTACAAAAAGCCCTATATGCTGAGTACTCGTGTGTTACTTAAGTCGGTACTCGAGCAAGCAAAAGAGCTGGGTTATGGCATGAATCTGGGTATTGAAGCAGAAGTTTATCTGGTGAAGAAAAATGCCGACGGGACTTTATCCGTTCCAGATCCTGATGATAAATTGAAAAAGCCATGTTACGACACTCGTGCTTTTTTAAGTAATTTCAGTTGGTTAGATAAAATGGCCACCAGCATTGATGATCTCGGTTGGGGACTTTATTCCTTCGATCATGAAGATGCCAACGCTCAGTTCGAGTTCGATTTCAACTATGCTGATGCCATTACCAGTTGCGACCGCTTTACTTTCTTGAAGATGATGGCAAAAGAATATGCCAAACAGGAAGATCTGTTAGCCACATTCATGCCTAAACCTTTCTCGAACAAAACAGGCACGGGCGCCCACTTCAATATGTCGCTTTATGATCTGGAAACAGGAGCCAATCTGTTCCAGTGTAAACCTGAAGAAGATGAGCACGGCTTGGGATTAACCAAATTAGGTTATCAATTCATCGCCGGTGTTTTAAAACATGGTCCTGCTTTGTGTGCAGTGTTTGCCCCCACAGTGAATTCATACAAACGTTTGGTTCGCCAAGGTGATATGCCTTACTTCACTTGGGCACCGGTCTTTAACTCATTTGGTTCAAATAACCGCACTAATTCGGTTCGCGTTCCTATGGGTGGTGGCCGTTGTGAATCTCGAAATGCGGATGGCGCTGTCAATCCATACCTTGCAGCTGCCTTAGTTTTAGCTGCTGGCCTGGAAGGCATCAAAGAAGGGCTTGATCCTGGCAAACCTCAGGAACGTAATTTGTATGAATTAACCGAAGCCGAACGTGAAGAATTAGGTATTCAGTTCTTACCAAGAACGCTTGACGAAGCGATTCAGGCATTCGCTGCCGATCCCTTTGTAGAAGAAGTATTAGGTAGTGAGTTGAGAAACGAGTTTATTCGCTATAAACAAGCCGAGTGGAATGAATATCACACGGTGGTTAGCGCATGGGAAGTTGAACGCTACAGTCATTTATTTTAGACAGAGCAAGGTATCACCCCGGCCAAAAACTGGGGTGATAGCCTTATATCACTAAACAATAATGATGACATACGCCAGGAGTTCGTATGAGCAAAGAAAAAGTCAGCCGTATAAGCATATCCTTACCAGAAAGCCTGTTAGAAGGTTTGGATGAGATGGTCAGCAAGCGTGGTTTTGAAAGTCGCTCTCAAGCGATTTGTGACATGATCAACTTACAAATTAATGAGCACCGTGCTCAACAAGGCGATACCGTGATGACGGGTACGGTTAATCTGGTTTATAACCATTCAGTGCCAGGTTTGCAGAAGCGTCTCCATGATCTCCAATATGAATATATTGATGAAGTGATTAGCAATCTCAATGTCAATTTAACCCATACCAATACACTTTCAGTCATTCTGGTACAAGGTCCAGCTAATCGACTGAACATGATCGCTGACAAAATGATTACGCTACGCGGTGTTGTCTACGGCCGACTATTATTGAACGCCGATATTATTCCCCCGATCCACCCTCTACCGCCCAAACAAACTTAAAGCCATTATTACTCTCGTTGTCAGTTGACCGAATGCTATGGATTAAGTAGTTTTATATTTTGCAATAAAATCACTGGCCAAAACATGACTGATACAAGCTTTCTCCCGCCGCTCATCGCAGCGATTCAATCTGAAATTATTAACAATGAAGCAGAAATCTCTGCACTGGATCGTGCAATAGGTGATGGTGACCATGTCACCAATCTGTTACGTGGACTTGAAGCTGTTGCTAAACTGAATGATGAACTGGTTCAGCTTGATTGGTCAGCCGCCTTGATGAAAATTGGCATGACACTCATGTCCACCATGGGCGGAGCCTCAGGTTCTTTACTCGGCTCAATGTTTGTCAGTATGGGAAAAGCGGCCAAAGAGCAGGAACTGGATCTAAATGGAATCACAGATATTTATTCGGCAGGTGTTGAATCGATAAAAGCCCGAGGTAAGGCCGATATCGGTGAAAAAACCATGCTGGATACCCTGATTCCAGTGATGCAATCATTGCAAAATGATGCCGAACAAAATGCAGATAAAACGACTGTTTTAAACAATATTAAAACTGCCGCTAGACAAGGCATGCAATCGACCAGAGATATGCTGGCAACCAAGGGAAGAGCATCATTTTTGGGTGAGCGTGCCCGCGGCCACATCGACGCAGGCGCCAGAACTTCTCAGTTAATTCTCTGTGTTATTGCTGACGAACTCAGCAAAACCTAAATCCCCCAACGTAATGCTGCAGTATGAACAGGGGCATCCCAATATTGCAGCATTTCATCGTCCATCAGCGTTAAGGTAATTGAGCAACCCGCCATATCCAGTGACGTAGTGTAATTTCCCACCAGTGATCGAACAATTTTTATACCACGCTCTTCAAAAAACTGTGCCGCCAAATCATAAACCAGATAAAGCTCCATTAATGGTGTCGCACCAAAACCATTGATATGCAGTAAAACGCGTTGATCTTTTGTTGGTTTTAACTCCTCATCAATCGCTTTAGCGAGTATCTGAACAAGATCATCAGCTGTAGTCAGGCTCATGACTTCTCTACCTCGTTCTCCATGGATGCCAACGCCCATTTCGACTTCATTATCCGAGATATCAAATGTAGGCTGTCCTAACGCTGGCACGGTACAACTGGTCAAAGCCACTCCCATTGAGGCAGTTGAATTGACGACTTTGTCACCAAGCTGTTTACAGGCAGCTAAATCTGCGCCGGCTTCTGCTGCAGCACCCACGATTTTTTCAACAATCAACGTGCCAGCCACACCTCGGCGTCCGGTACTGTGATCCTTTGGTAAAGACACATCATCATTCACCAGAACCGTTTCGTGTGGACAATCCAACATTTCAGCGGCAATCTCAAAGTTCATCACATCGCCAGCATAATTTTTAACGATAAATAAAACACCCGCGCCATTTTCCACTTCTTGTGCCGCCATCAGCATTTGGTCGGGTGTTGGAGAGGTAAATACTTGCCCAGGACAAGCGGCATCTAACATGCCTTTTCCCACCAACCCAGTATGCAATGGTTCATGGCCAGCGCCACCGCCAGAGATTAAAGCCACTTTGTTTTCAGGCTTATTTTTTCGAGTGACATAATGGGGCTGATGATTGAGTTGAATAATATTGCTATGCGCTCTGGCAAAACCATTCAAACTTTCTTCAAGAACACTTTCCACACCATTAATCAATTTTTTCATCTCTCGCTTCCTTTTTTGTTTTCTTTAATTTTCCAGGGCTTTTGTTAATGCTGCCAAATCATCCAAAATCCATGTTGGCTCATAATCAACCTGCTTAACATCCTCAGCCGAAGACACGCCGGTTAAAACCAGCACGCTGCGGATTCCCGCATTAACGGCTCCCAGAATATCGGTATTAAGACGGTCACCAATGGCAATGGTGGTGTCTTTTGTCGTGCCTAAAATTTTTAATGCCTGTTCATACAAGATAGGTTCGGGCTTACCAATAGATATCGGTTTCACGCCGGTGACTGACTCCAGCGCTGCTAACACGCCACCATTACCCATCACTTCACCAAGCTCGGTAGGCAAAGTGGAGTCCGAATTTGTCGCATAAAAAGCCGCGCCTGCATTAATATTTAATGTCGCTGTTGCCAACTTATCCCACGTTAATGTGCGGTCAAGTCCGGATACAACAATATCCGCTGTTCGACCCGTGATTCCTTTTTCAGGCTGGTCTACTTCATACAAATCGGTCAGTACAAAGTCATTTTCCAATAAGGGTTGTTTTAACCCGTCTTCACCAATAACAAATACACGTTTTTTATCAGCGGGTAAGTGTTCGCATAAATAACTTACCGTGGCCATACTGGAAGTCAGAATTTCCTTAGCCTCGACCTCAATATTCATTGAGGATAACTTTTCGATATATTGCTGCTGAGTCAAACTGGCATTGTTCGTCGCTAATACAAAAGGTAGCTTCTTTTCCCTGAGTAACTGAAAAAAGTCCTCTAATCCGGGCATCGCTTTATTACCATGCCATAGCACCCCATCCATATCGATAATTAGACCAGCCACGTTATCTAAATAGACCGCAGATTCTGTATTCAAAATATATCCTCGCAACTATATAATCTGGTCACAGAGAGTCGCATACTGCAAATCATTGTGTCTAGTAATAAAAATGATGATAAATGTCGAGATTGAGTCAAAAATTGACAGCATCTGTTGATCTGCTTTATAGTCTGCGAGCGTATTTTCAACGTAATAACTCATAAATTAAATTAATTAGGAGCATGTCAGCATGGCAAAAGCACTTATTCAAATGGCACTGGATTCTCTGGATTTCGATCAAACAATCGCACTTGCAGAGCAAGTTGCTCCTTACGTCGATATCTTAGAAATTGGTACACCATGCATCAAGTACAACGGTCTTGAACTGGTTACTGCACTGAAAAGCAAATTCCCTAACAACCTGATCCTGGTTGACCTGAAAACAATGGACGCTGGTGAATACGAAGCAACTCCATTCTACGAAGCAGGTGCTGACATCTGTACAGTATTAGGTGTTTCTGACAAAGCGACAATGGGCGGCGTAATCAAAGCAGCTAACGCTAACAACGCTGAAGCTCAAATCGACTTAATCAGTGTTAAAGACAAAAAAGCAGTTGCAACTGAAGCAGCTCGTAACGGTGCTCAAATCATCGGTGTTCACACTGGTCTTGACGCTCAAGCAGCAGGTCAAACACCATTCGCTGATCTGAAAGACATCGCTAGCTTAAACTTAGGTGTTCGCATTTCAGTTGCTGGTGGTTTGAACAAAAACACTATTCAAGACACTGTTCGCGCTGGCGCGACAATTGTTGTTGTTGGTGCAGCAATCTACGGTGCGGATTCTCCAGCTGAAGCAGCTAAAGAATTACGTGCTTTAGTTGACGCAGCATAAGCACTAGCATTGCGTTAAGCAGAAAATGAAACGAGTGGTCGTTGACCACTCGTTTTTTTTCATGCTCACCTGATTAATTTATTAATTTAAATAATCAGGTAAGATAGTGGTTATTGGTCATTGATAATAATTATGATTTTAATTGACCAATCTCAAATTCAAACGGATTAATCGTATTGCATGTCGACTTCTGGCATTTTTGCTTGAGTTTTTCCGACTTGCCACGATTAATCTAAAATAGTAATTTACCCGTTGCACCAACCTCGTTAATGTTGGGCAGATGGGGTTAAAATGTAACAGGGGTATAATATTATGAGTGATAAAGGTTTCTTTGCATCAGTTTGTGGATTTTTTAAAAGCCTGTTTTCATCAAGTCCTAGTCCTGCTCCAACCAGCAGCGCTAAGCAAAGCCCAGCAGCAAAAACAGCAAATGATGGTTTGACAGGTGTTGAACGCTATATCAGAAACCAAGTAAATAGCGGTTCAAAACTGACTGGTGTTGAAAAATATATTAGAAATAAAACCACATCTGTAAAAGTGTTAACAGGTGTTGAGCAATATATCCGTAACAAAGCACAAGCAAAACCAATGACAGGTGTTGAACGTTATATTCAAAACAAAGGTTAAACCTGACCTTACACACTAAAGATTTATGGCAAAGCCGGGCAACATCCCGGCTTTGCCGACATAATAATCAATAAAATCAACCATACAGTCAGCGTTAGATGCGATGGCTGTTAATTTTTAACTTAAAAATTAAAGGTACGAAACATGGCTACTTTACTTGATCAGCTTAAGGAAATGACCGTTGTTGTCGCCGATACTGGTGATATTCAAGCTATCGAAAAATTTACACCTCGTGATGCTACAACTAACCCTTCACTGATTACTGCTGCAGCTCAAATGCCACAATACCAAGGTATTGTTGATGACACATTGAAAGCAGCTCGTGAAACATTAGGTGCTGACGCGCCTGCATCAGAAGTGGTTTCACTCGCATTTGATCGTTTAGCAGTTTCATTTGGTCTGAAAATTCTGGATATCGTTCCAGGTCGTGTATCTACAGAAGTTGATGCTCGTCTGTCTTTTGACACCGAAGCGACCATTGCTAAAGGCCGTGACCTGATTGCTCAATACGAAGCAGCTGGTGTTTCACGTGAGCGTATCCTGATCAAAATCGCAGCAACCTGGGAAGGTGTTATGGCTGCTAAAGTACTGGAAGAAGAAGGTATTCACACTAACCTGACTCTGGTATTTGGTCTGCACCAAGCTGTTGCTTGTGGTGAAAATGGTATCCAACTGATTTCACCTTTCGTAGGTCGTATTCTTGACTGGTACAAAAAAGACACTGGTCGTGATTCTTATGAACCTGCAGAAGATCCAGGTGTTGTTTCTGTTACTCAAATCTACAACTACTTCAAGAAATTTGGTTTAGAAACTGAAGTAATGGGTGCGAGCTTCCGTAACGTTGGTGAAATCACTGAATTAGCAGGTGTTGATCTTCTGACTATTTCTCCTGCTTTACTGGACGAATTACACTCAACTGAAGGTGACTTACCACGTAAGTTAAATGTTGAAGATGCCAAAGCATCAGATGTTGAACGCATCGATATGACAGAAGAAACATTCAAAGCTATGCACGCAGCAGATCGCATGGCGACTGAAAAGTTACAAGAAGGTATTGATGGTTTTGCTAAAGCACTTGAAACTCTTGAAGAGTTGCTGGCTAACCGTCTTGCAGAACTGGAAAGCTAATTCATCAGAATTAAATTTCCCCGTATTCAGCCCACTCCATTTGTGAGTGGGCCCGAATGCAGCAGGGTCAGTGAAATTGACTTGTCACTGATTTCTGCATATAGTCCCGCTTCACCTAAGCAAGCGTGATAACAATAATTTTTACTATAAATTAGGAGTATGTAACATGGCTGAAATCCAAATGGCTCTTGACTCATTGGACTTTGACGCAACAATGGCTCTGGCTGAACAAGTAGCGCCATATGTCGATATCCTTGAAATCGGTACACCTTGTATTAAATACAACGGTCTGAAACTGGTTAAAGCATTGAAAGCAGCTCACCCAGACAAAAAAATTCTGGTTGACCTGAAAACAATGGACGCTGGTGAATACGAAGCAACTCCTTTCTTTGAAGCTGGTGGTGACATCACTACAGTTTTAGGTGCTTCTGACATGGCTACAATGAAAGGCGTTATCAAAGCAGCTAACGCTAACAACGCTGAAGCTCAAATCGATTTAATCGGTGTTGAAGATAAAGCTGCTGTAGCTAAAGAAGCTGCTGCTAACGGTGCACACATCATCGGTGTTCACACTGGTCTTGACGCACAAGCTGCGGGTCAAACACCTTTTGAAGATCTGAAAACTATCGCTGGTTTAGGTCTGAACGTTAAAGTTTCTGTTGCTGGTGGTATCAACAAAGATACAATCCAAAGCACAGTTCAAGCTGGTGCTGACATCGTTGTTGTTGGTGCGGCTATCTACGGCGCTCCATCTCCAGCTGAATCTGCAAAAGAACTGCGTGCATTAGTTGACGCAGCATAAGGATTAGAAAAATGACAATGCATCGTGATCTAGTTGTAAACAAAATCACTGATATTTTAGGGGCTACTGACAGTTCTCTTGAAGCTGAATTCGTTGCTATGTGTGATGATGCTAAACGCATCTTCATTACAGGTGCCGGACGTTCACGTCTTGTTGGTAACTTCCTGGGTATGAGGTTGATGCATAGTGGTTACACCGTATACGTTCAAGGTGAAATCAGCACACCTAGCATCCGTGAAGGCGATTTATTAATCGTTATCTCAGGTTCAGGTGAAACAACTCAGTTGGTTTCATTCGCGAACAAAGCTAAATCAGAGAACGCTAAAGTAGTATTAATCTGCTCAAAAGCAAGTTCAACGATTGGTGATATAGCGGACAAAACAATTCAAATTGGTAACGATGATAGCTTTGCTCCTACTAAGGGCATGCCTATGGGTACTATGTTTGAATTATCGACATTGATTTTCTTGGAAGCCATCGTTTCTCATCTTATCCATGAGAAAGGTATTCCAGAAGAAGAAATGCGATACAGACACGCTAATATGGAATAATCACTTTTCCTTAGCAGTAAAAATGAAACGGGTAACTTTCGGGTTACCCGTTTTTTTTATGTCTACAGTTCAGATAGAGCTTACATCTCTGACGCTGTATAATGCCCGGATACTTATAACTCACTAATCGGTTTTAATAGAGATATGTCAGCAAAAACACTTTACGATAAGCTTTGGGATCAACATGTCGTTCGATCTGAGTCAGATGGCACTACAGCTTTACTGTATATCGATCGCCATCTTGTTCATGAAGTGACATCACCGCAAGCCTTTGAAGGCCTTCGTTTAGCTGACCGTAAACCCTATCGTTTAAACTCTATTTTAGCGACACCGGATCATAACGTTCCTACTTCACATCGCGAGCAAGGTATTGCTGATCCTATTTCACGTTTGCAAGTAGATACGCTCGATAGCAACTGTGTCGAATTTGGTATTACTGAATTTGGATTAAATGATTTACGACAAGGTATTGTGCACGTTGTTGGCCCCGAGCAAGGCGCGACGCTTCCAGGTATGACAGTAGTTTGTGGTGACTCTCACACTTCAACACACGGTGCTTTTGGTGCTTTAGCTTTTGGTATTGGTACTTCCGAAGTTGAGCACGTTATGGCAACCCAATGCCTGATTCAGCGTAAATCTAAAAATATGCAAGTGCGCGTTGAAGGTCAGGTTAACCCCGGCATCACAGCCAAAGACATTGTCCTTGCTATCATTGGAGAAATTGGCACTGCTGGTGGAACAGGCTATGCCATCGAATTTGCCGGTGAAGCGATTCAGGCCTTAAGTATGGAAGGTCGCATGACCGTCTGTAATATGACCATTGAAGCTGGCGCCCGCGCAGGTATGATTGCGGTTGACGATACCACCATCAACTACCTGAAAGATCGTCCTTTCTCGCCATCTGGTGAAAACTGGGAGAAAGCGGTTAAAGCATGGCGTGAATTACACTCTGATGATGGCGCCCATTTTGATAAAGTCGTCGTACTGAAAGCAGAAGATATCAAACCTCAAGTCACATGGGGCACGTCGCCGGAAATGGTTGTATCGGTTGATTCGGCTATTCCTGATCCCGTCAAGGAATCAGATGCAGTAAAACGCAATGGCATGGAAAAAGCACTTAAATATATGGGCCTGCAAGCCAACCAAGCGATTACTGACATTTATCTGGACCGTGTATTTATTGGTTCTTGCACAAATTCACGTATCGAAGACTTACGTGAGGCAGCGGAGGCCATCCAAGGCGGAAAGGTCGCTGCCAGCGTCAAACAAGCTATGGTTGTTCCAGGCTCAGGTTTAGTCAAACAACAAGCTGAGCAAGAAGGTTTAGATAAAATCTTTATCGAAGCGGGATTTGAATGGCGTGATCCTGGCTGTTCCATGTGCCTGGCCATGAATGCGGATCGTCTTGAAGCTGGTGAACATTGTGCCTCCACATCTAACCGTAATTTTGAAGGACGTCAGGGTCAAGGTGGCAGAACGCATCTGGTCAGTCCAGCAATGGCTGCGGCAGCTGCAATCGCAGGTCACTTTGTTGATATCACACAAAATCTATGATTGATTATCTGGCTGTTCAATCTGAATTAAACACTTTTCGTGATTTTTTACGATGGTCAACATCCCGCTTCAATGAAGCGGGATTATTTTTTGGCCATGGTAATGAAGACGCTTTTAATGAGGCATCGCAGCTCATACTGAGTGTTTTACACTTGCCTGTAGACGCCTTACCTGAAGTCTTTTTAGATGCCAGACTGACCCAAGATGAAAAGCGTGCATTGCTTATTGCCATTGAAAAACGCGTTGAAAAGCGTATTCCCTTACCGTACCTGACAAATGAAGCCTGGTTTGCAGGCCTACCATTCTTTGTCGATGAGCGAGTTCTTATCCCCCGCTCGCCTTTTGCAGAGCTGATAGAAGCGCAATTCCAACCATGGCTTAGTGAGCCTGACTCGGTATTCACTATTTTGGATATGTGTACAGGAAGTGCTTGTATTGCTATTGCGTTAGCCATGGCTTTTGAACAAGCGGAAGTGACAGCGAGTGATATCAGCACAGATGCCCTTGCTGTAGCAGAAATAAACCGCAAGAAACATGGATTAGAGGACCACTTACACCTTATTCAATCAGATATCTGGCAAGCTTTTCCAGCTGACGCAAAATACGATTTGATCGTGAGCAATCCCCCTTACGTCGGGGCTGATGAAATGGCCTCTATTCCAGAAGAGTACCGGCATGAACCGGTCTCAGCTCTCGAAGCCGAGGATAATGGACTGGCCTTAGTAGAAAAAATCCTGCTTGGGGCCGCAGAGCACATGACCGACCAAGGTTTATTATTCGTTGAAGTGGGCAATACCGATTTGGCGGTCGATGATAAATGGCCTGATATCGCGTTTACATGGCTGGAATTAGAAAACGGTGGTCATGGCATATTTATGCTGAATAAAGCCGCATGTGAACTATTTAAGCAGCGTTATGGCTAATCATTATCACTTAATTCAGGCACGACCTCAGACTCAACATAAACTCTGACACAATTTCGACCCGCCATTTTAGCCTGATACATGGCTTTATCTGCTAACTCGAATAAGCTATTTAGATTATCATTGTCTGCCTGCCTTAATTGGGCAATGCCAATACTTACCGTTACTTCCAAATTGGCAGGTTTTAACTTATTGAGGCGCTGTACCATTCGTTCCATCATATTTTTTGCCGATACCAGATCACACTCCGGCAATAAAAGCACCAACTCATCTCCTGCCCATCTGGCAACCAGATCCACATCACGTACATGGCGTTTCATCCACGAACCCAGCTCAGATAACATCTGGTCTCCCCGCTCAAATCCATGACGCTCATTAATATCTTTCAGATGATCAATATCAATGACAGCAAGAGATAAGCAACGATTAAACCGATAAGCTTCACTGAAATATTTACTCGCGAACTCTCTCAGAGCGTGCCGATTAAACAATCCCGTCGTTTCATCCAGCATGGCAAGACTATGCAAAGACTTTTGTTGTGTACGAAGCTCCTGCGTTGTTTGATAACTGGTTATATGATTGAAAACGCGCTGTCTCAATTCTTCTCGCACAATCGGTTTCGACACATAATCATTAACACCGAGATGGAATAATTCGATCTTACGGGACATATTATCGAAACCTGATGTCGCGATAATCGGCACATTGCTATATTCACTCTGCATACGCCGGATTTTACGCACTAAGGTGATACCACTCATACTGCCTTCAAGCATAATGTCAGTGATAACCAGATCGTAGTCCCCACCTTTAAACGCTTCCCATGCACTCTCAGCATAGTTATAAGCGTCTACATCAAGTCCCATATCTGTTAATAAGTCGATGATAATGGTTTGCAAAACCCGGGAATCTTCAATAAATAACACCCGACCACTTAATTGTCGCGACTCTCGCTGGCTCAGACGAGATAGATAAGTATCCATTTCAGCCATATCATTTTTGCTGAAAATATCGGTAGCACCAGCCAATAAGGCTTGTTTGAGAATTTTAGAATTGTCATGTTCTGTTAAGACCAGCAAGGTGGCAAAATCATAACCACTTAGTGCTCTTAGCTGACTACAGAATTCACTGCTGGCATAGTCGGGTAAGTTATCAGAGCAACAAACTAAACGATACCTCGCTTGAGCAGCCTTGCCTAAGCCATCAGCTCCACTCTCTGCTGTCTCAACATTAAAACCAGCAGACTCTAATAAATCGATCATATGCCCACAAAACATTGGTGAGCTATCTATAACTAACGCGTTTAGCATATTTCTCTAATTTCCCGAGTAATACAAATTAATCCATTAATTTTTTATGCAACGTTACCATCAAATGCACGCCTTCGCGAGTAAGCGCTTAGTAAAAGTTGTTCTCAGATAAAACCCTCTTGGATTCATCAAAATAGTTTCACCTGAAATATCGGAGCTTTTTGCCAATATACGACTATGAGCCGCTTTCGGTCTAACCTGTAAATACTGGCCTTCCCTTGCCGTTAGCTCTGACTGTTCACCTAGCGCTAACCGGTCCATTAATTCTTCCCAGTCAGCCTTTAAAATTTCTTCTTCAATCTGATCTGGCTGCCATAACCAACCCGCGCCGATATAGCGTTCAGCAAGTGGAATGGACGACTCCGCCTCAACCGGAAGCCAAAGCACATGTGATAGCTTTCGTTTGACCCAGCTTTCCTGCCATGTCAGCGCTTCGTATTCACTCAATGACACTGTACAAACATACGTTGACTCTTTGGGTTCACCATGCGCGTTTAATGGTAATGTTTTCAGCTCAATACCTAGTGAAATAAAGTCTGGCTCTGCCTGATTGCCTGCATCAGCACCAAGATAGGATTCTAATAGCTGACCAACCCAGCCTTTATTTCTCAACAAATCTGCAGGCACCCGACACCCTACCTCTTGAGCAATCTGTCCTAGGCTTTTTCCAGCTATGTGATGACAACGTTGCATCAGCTCATCGATTGATTGTGGAGCAGAATTTCTAACCATCGTTTTACCAAATTTTCATCTTGCTGCAGGCATGATAACCTAGCCACCTTTATCACGCTTGAGAGAGACAGTGAAAGCATTATCTATCAAGAATCTAAGTAAAACGTATCGTAACGGATTGCATGCATTAAAGAACATTAATCTCGATGTAGAACAGGGTGATTTTTTTGCATTACTCGGTCCCAACGGTGCGGGCAAGTCAACCACTATTGGCGTGGTTACTTCGCTAGTCACAAAAACCAGTGGCTCCATTCAAGTCTTTGACACCGATTTGGATATCGATGCTGAGCAAGCCAAAAGTTATATAGGACTTGTGCCGCAAGAATTCAATTTCAATGGCTTTGAGCAGGTAAAGCATATTCTGGTTGCGCAAGCAGGTTATTATGGGATGCCCGCCAGCGAGGCAGAACCCAGAGCGGATGAACTACTCAAACAACTTGGACTATGGGAAAAGAGACACACGCCATCTCGATCACTGTCTGGCGGTATGAAACGTCGCCTGATGATAGCCCGCGCTCTGGTTCACAATCCACGTCTGTTGATTCTGGATGAACCGACCGCAGGTGTTGATATTGAACTGCGTCGCTCCATGTGGACATTTCTCAGAAAGATTAATGCCGAAGGCACCACCATCATTCTGACCACCCACTATTTGGAAGAAGCCGAAAGCTTATGCCGTAATATTGCGATCATTGATAAAGGCCAGATAATCGAAAATACCGATATGAAGTCTCTATTAAATCGGCTGGATAAAGAAACCTTTGTTTTGGATCTCAAACACTCGCTTCAACACCCCTTTGAGCTTGATGGCTTTGATTATCATCAGATTGATAACACCACGCTGGAAATCGAAATCCACCGAGGTGAATCACTGAACACGGTTTTTGAACAACTGACTCAAAAAGATATCGAAGTCACCAGTATGAAAAATAAAGTGAACCGTCTGGAAGAATTATTTCTCAACCTTGTTGAGAAGTCGGAGTAAAACCTATGACACCAACTCGTCACCAAAGACACTGGGTCGCGTTTTCAACCTTGCTATTTCGTGAAATCCGCCGCTTCTTCAGAATCTGGCCGCAAACGATTCTGCCACCGGCCATCACCATGACCCTGTATTTCATCATTTTCGGTAATCTGATCGGGAGTCGAATTGGGGAAATGGGTGGCTTTAGCTATATGGAATATATCGTACCGGGTATCATCATGATGGCCGTTATCAATAATGCCTATTCAAATGTGGCCTCTTCATTCTTCAGTGCCAAATTCCAAAATCATATTGAAGAGCTGATTGTCGCCCCTATCCCAAATTATTTAATTCTCGCGGGTTATGTAGCCGGTGGTACAGCACGGGGCTTATGTGTGGGGATGATAGTGACGCTAGTGTCGCTTTTCTTTACGCATCTACCGGTAGAGCATATTTTTATTACCATCAGCATGGTATTTCTGAGTGCGGTTTTATTTGCGCTGGGCGGTTTTATCAATGCCGTTTATGCACGCAGTTTTGATGAAATTGCCATCATCCCAACATTCATTCTGACCCCATTAACCTATTTGGGCGGGGTATTTTATTCGATTGATTTATTACCCGACTTTTGGCAAAACGTGTCACTGCTAAATCCTATTTTGTACATGGTGAATGCTTTCCGCTACGGCATGTTAGGTATTTCAGATATCCCTATCATGGCGGCATTTAGCATTATTATGTTGTTTATAGTGGCCTTAACCGCATATGCCTTATACCTGTTGAAAAAAGGCACCGGGCTTAGAAACTAGACCTTATCGACCAGGCTTAGCGCTTGTTGAAGTGTATGGATGCCCGCATCGGGCAAATGGGCATTCTCACTTAAGTGCCGCCGCCAGCGACGGGCTCCAGGCTGGCCCTGAAATAAACCCAATAAATGTCGGGTGATGGATTTCAGTGGTCGGCCCTGTTTCATTCTTTGCTCGATATACGGCAACATCGCCTCAATCACTTCATGTCTGCTCAATATATAGTCAGAACGCTGGTTAAAAATAACGTTATCCACGTCAGCTAGCAGATAGGGATCATGGTAAATCGCCCGTCCAACCATTGTGCCATCGACATGTTTCAGATGTTCCTGAACCTCCACCAAACTATGAATACCACCATTGATATCAATATGTAGCTCGGGGTAGTCCTTTTTGATTTGATAAACGCGCTCATAATCCAGTGGCGGCACATCACGATTTTCTTTTGGACTTAATCCTTTGAGCCATGCCTTGCGCGCATGCAGAATGAAAGTTTCACAACCGGCTGCTGACACAGCATCAATAAAATCGGTCAGAAATTGATAACTATCCTGTTCATCAATCCCGAGTCGGGTTTTAACAGTGACAGGAATATTCACGGCGTTTTTCATCGCTGCCACACCCTCCGCCACTAATTGAGGTTCAGCCATTAAACACGCGCCAAAACTGCCTGACTGGACACGGTCGCTTGGGCAACCAACATTCAGATTAATTTCACTATAACCCGCATCCTCCCCCATTTTTGCACACTCAGCTAGAGCAGCAGGATCAGAACCACCAAGTTGCAAAGCGAGAGGATATTCCGTTGCATCATGAGCTAAAAATCGTTGTCTATCGCCATGAATCAACGCCCCAGTAGTCACCATCTCCGTATAGAGCAAGGTATGTTTCGAAATGAGCCGTAACAGATAACGAAAATCACGGTCGGTCCAATCCAGCATCGGCGCAACAGATAATTTTCTAGATTCTATAAAAGATAATGATGATGACATGATTCAATTAACGTAGATTAATGGGACATTTTCTCAAATCAGCACGCAAAAATCTGCTTATAACGATTATTTATGACACACACACATCCTGATGGCTTTCATTACACCATTATTCGCAGTTCACGCCGAAAGAGTATGGCGCTTGTTATCAAGCAAGGTGAGGTCATTGTGCGGATACCAGCGAAACTTGCAGTCAGCACCGCACAGCATTTTGTAGACAAAAAAAGTTACTGGATAAAACAAAAGCTTCAGCAACGGCCAGTAACACAAGAAAAAGTTTATGCCGATGGGGAGTCATTTTTATTTTTAGGCGAAACCTATGAATTAAAAATTCATAACTCCAGCGCTGAAAATACAATCAAGCAAGAAGACAATGTCATACAACTCTATACAAAGAAAAAAGATATGACAGCAGATGGCATTAGACGCCAGCTGGAAAAGTGGTACCGAGAGCAAGCCAATACAATCCTGACATCACGATTTTTTCAATTGGCTGAAGCTCATCAATTCTCTCCTAAAAGCCTTATCGTCAAAACGTACAAAGCCCGCTGGGGAAGCTGCTACCGTTCAGGTGAAATTCAGCTCAATTGGAAACTCGTCATGGCGCCTGAGGAAGTGATCGAGTACGTCATCCTGCATGAACTTTGTCACCTTCATCATCACAATCACTCAGCGTCTTTTTGGCAGTTGGTGGCTGATGTTTGTCCCACATTTAGAGAGCACAAACTGTGGCTGAGACAAAATGGAGACAGATTAACCCTTTAGGCCACGCGTTGTGACGATTTTGTGAAGATAATTAAGCTTGAAAAATTCTCTATATAGATTAATATGTCCTTTCGAATAAGGAACGCTGCAACAGGTCATTCACCTGCTAGGCTTATTCAATACTCAATTATTTAAACTGCGTTCATTATTAACAGGTAACTGATAGTAATGAGCGAGATTTATTCCCCCTCAAATAGCACAACTATCATTACCACAATCTCATTGTAATGAGGAAGTTGACTATGAGTAGCAATTATCTTTTCACTTCTGAATCTGTATCGGAAGGGCATCCAGACAAAGTTGCCGATCAAATTTCAGATGCCATCCTGGATGAAATTCTTCGTCAGGATCCCCATGCTCGCGTTGCTTGCGAAACCTTAGTAAAAACTGGCACCGCCATTGTTGCAGGTGAAATCAGTACATCGGCATGGGTCGATCTGGAAGATGTCGTTCGTAAAACGATCACAGATATCGGTTATAACAGCTCAGATGTTGGTTTTGATGGTCAGACCTGTGCAGTTATGTCTTTGATCGGTAAACAATCTTCTGATATCGCTATGGGTGTAGACAGAGATACCGAAGAAAATCAGGGTGCCGGCGATCAGGGTCTGATGTTTGGTTATGCCAGCAATGAAACTGACGTTTTAATGCCAGCGCCTATTACCTACGCACATCGTTTGGTCAAACGCCAATCTGAAGTTCGCAAAAATGGCGAATTGAGCTGGTTGCGTCCGGATGCGAAAAGTCAGGTCACATTTGTTTACCAAGATGGCAAGCCAGTTGGTATTGATGCTGTTGTCTTATCAACACAGCATAGTCCGGATATTTCACAAGCGGATCTGCATGAAGCCGTCATGGAAAGCATTATCAAACCGACACTGCCTGCTGAATGGTTGTCTGCCAAAACAAAAATCCATATCAATCCTACCGGCCAATTCATCATTGGTGGTCCTGTCGGTGACTGTGGTCTGACAGGAAGAAAAATCATTGTCGATACATACGGTGGTATGGCTCGTCATGGTGGTGGGGCTTTCTCTGGCAAAGATCCATCAAAAGTCGATCGTAGTGCCGCTTATGCAGGCCGTTATGTGGCGAAAAATATCGTTGCAGCCGGTTTAGCAGATCGCTGTGAAATTCAGGTGTCTTATGCGATTGGTGTTGCCGACCCAACATCAATTAGTGTTGAGACATTCGGTACTGGAAAAATTTCTCAAGAGAAGCTGGTCGCGCTGGTACGTGAACACTTTGATTTACGTCCGGTTGGCTTAATTAAGATGCTTGATTTGATCAAACCGATCTATCAACCAACAGCAGCATACGGTCACTTTGGTCGTGAAGATGTTGATTTTAGTTGGGAAAGAACGGATATGGCAGAAGTATTACGCGATGCTGCCGGTTTATAAAAGAATTTGAGGAAATGAACGATGGAATCACCAATAGAAAACTTAACCCCTGACTACAAAGTTGCAGACATCAGCCTGGCTAAATGGGGTCATCAAGAAATTAAAATTGCTGAAAGCGAAATGCCAGGATTAATGGCATTACGTGAAGAATATGCAGGCCAAGCACCACTGAAAGGTGCACGCATTGCTGGTTGCTTACACATGACAATCCAGACCGCTGTGTTAATTGAAACACTGGTCGAACTCGGCGCTGAAGTTCGCTGGTCATCGTGCAATATTTTCTCCACACAGGATCATGCTGCAGCGGCTATTGCTGATCAGGGTATTCCGGTATTTGCCTGGAAAGGTGAAACAGAAGAAGAAGCCATCTGGTGTATCGAACAAACGATTATGGGTCCGGACAACTGGCGTCCTAACCTGATTCTGGATGATGGTGGTGACTTAACCCAAATCATGCATGATAAATATCCAGAATTATTAAAAGACGTTAAAGGTCTGTCGGAAGAAACCACTACAGGTGTTCACCGTCTGTATGAAATGATGAAAGCAGGTACATTAAAAGTGCCAGCCATCAATGTGAACGACTCAGTGACCAAATCTAAATTTGATAATTTATACGGCTGTCGTGAGTCATTACTGGACGGTATTAAACGTGCTACTGACGTGATGATCGCCGGTAAAATCTGTGTTGTTTTAGGTTACGGTGATGTGGGTAAAGGCTGTGCTCAAGCGTTCCGAGGAATGGGTGCGACCGTTTTTGTCACTGAAATTGATCCCATCTGTGCGCTTCAAGCCAGCATGGAAGGCTACCGTATTGTCTCTATGGATGATGTTGCTGCTATGGGTGATATTTTTGTCACCACTACCGGTAATATTGACGTTATCAATCACGGTCATATGCTGAAGATGAAAAATGAAGCGATCGTTTGTAACATCGGTCACTTTGATTCTGAAATTGATGTCGCTTCATTACGTAAATACGAATGGGAAAATATTAAACCTCAGGTAGACCATGTCATTTTCCCTGACGGCAAACGTATTATCCTGCTTGCAGAAGGTCGTCTGGTTAACCTCGGTTGTGCAACGGGTCATCCAAGTTTTGTGATGTCTGCTTCATTCACCAATCAGGTCATGGCACAAATTGAACTCTGGCAGAACGCTGACAATTATGAAAATAAAGTCTACGTTTTACCGAAGAAACTGGATGAAAAAGTCGCACAACTGCACTTAGGTCGAATTGGTGCCAACCTCACCACCCTGACTGATGCACAAGCGAAATATCTGGGACTGGAAAAAACAGGTCCGTTCAAGCCTGAACATTACAGATATTAATCTTTAATCAATGTAAAACTGGGCTGGTTTATCAGCCCAGTTTTCTAATTTAAGTTACTGATATGGCAAAAAATCTCACACTGAGTTGCGAATTCTTCCCACCCAAAACTGAAAAAGGCATTGCTAATTTAAGCGCTGTCAGAGAAAAGCTTGTGCCACTAAAGCCTGAGTTTTTTTCCGTCACCTTTGGTGCTGGAGGTTCAACACAAGACAATACTATGGATGCGGTAATAGACATCCAAAAACAGCATGCAGTGACTAATATTGATGCAGCTCCCCATCTTTCTTGTGTGGGCTCTTCCGCTGAACGTATCCGTGCTCTCCTTGATACCTATCGCAATAATAATATCCATCGTATCGTCGCACTTCGTGGTGATTTGCCTTCAGGTATGCAAGCACCTGGTGACTTTCGTTATGCCAATGAGCTGGTTGAGTTTATCCGTGCAGAGACGGGAGACTTTTTCACCATTGAAGTAGCTGCCTATCCTGAAGTTCATCCGCAAGCTCAATCTGCAGAGGATGACCTGATTAATTTCAAGCGAAAAGTCGATGCAGGCGCAAATAGTGCTATCACACAGTATTTTTACAATATTGATGCTTACCGCTATTTTGTTGATAACTGTCAGAAACATGGCATAGACATCCCGATTATTCCAGGGATTATGCCCATTAATAATTTCACCCAACTAGCTCGATTTTCAGCGAATTGTGGTGCAGAAATCCCGCGTTGGTTACGTAAAAAACTTGAAGCATTTTATGATGATAGCGCTTCAATGAATGCTTTCACTGTTGATTTTTTGACTGACTTTACTCAGCAGCTAATCGAGCTCGGTGTACCCGGCATTCATTTTTACACGATGAATAAAGTTGACCCGACTCTGACTATTTGTGATCGTTTAGGGCTGATTAAATAAATCTTGAGTTAAGATTTTGTATGTAGCTGTAGGCAATGGCACAAGACTTGCGGTAACATATTTACATGGTCGTAAAAACACATAAAGAATTCTCGTGAAACCCTCATTACAGCTGCGTGTAGGCCAGAGTCTATCGATGACTCCGCAATTACAGCAAGCCATTCGTTTGCTGCAATTGTCGTCGCTTGAGTTACAGACAGAAATTCAGGAAGCTCTGGAGAGCAATCCTCTACTCGAAGTGGAAGAAGACTTTGACTTCGATGAGAACGCACGTAAACCAAGCACTGAAGATCAAACAAGTCGTGAAATCAGTGAACTTGAAAATCAAAACATTCCTGAAGATCTGCCCGTCGATAGTCAATGGGAAGATACCTACGATTATCAGCCTATCAGCACTAATAACAGCAATGTTATCCATGATGGTGATATGGAAAGGGAAAATCAGGATGAAAGTACCGATTCACTGCAGCAACATCTGCTCTGGCAAATGCGGCTGACTCACTTCACAGAAATTGAAGAAGCCATCGCGACAACCATCATTGACTCGATTGAAGATGATGGTTATCTCAAAACATCATTGGAAGAGATTCAAGCGAGTTTAGGCGAAGAGTTTGCTGAAATAGAGCTGGATGAAATCGAAACGGTGCTGCATCGTATTCAGCACTTTGATCCCGTCGGAGTGGCAGCCCGTGATTTACGCGAGTGTTTGCTGATACAACTTCGTGTTTATGAAGAATCAGGTTTACCTCATATTGATCTGTTGAAAGAGCTTATCGATAAACATCTCGATACTCTGGCCAAACGTGACTACGCCCAAATCAAACGTGCTCTGAAAGTCTCAGATGATGAACTCACCGAATTGGTTCGTTCCATTCAGCTGTTAAACCCTCGTCCTGGCAGTCAAATTCAAACAGATACCACGGAATATATTGTTCCAGATGTCTATGCAAGAAAGCTTAAGGGCCAATGGGTGCTCTCACTCAATCCCGATAATGCACCGCGTTTACAAATTGCTGAACATTATGCGCAACTCATTAATCGAGCCGATAACAGCGCAGAAAATACCTATCTGAAAAATAATTTGCAAGAAGCACGCTGGTTTCTAAAAAGCTTACAAAGTCGCAATGAAACCCTATTAAAAGTGACCGAAGCGATCATCGAAAGACAGAAAGATTTTCTCGACTTTGGTGAAGAAGCAATGAAACCGCTGGTATTAGCTGATATTGCTGAAACTGTAGAAATGCATGAATCCACAATTTCCCGTGTAACAACCCGCAAATACCTCCATACACCGAGAGGAATTTTTGAACTGAAATACTTTTTCTCCAGTCATGTCAGCACAGATGCCGGCGGAGAATGTTCAGCTACAGCCATTCGCGCTATCATCAAGAAACTGGTTGCCGCAGAAAATCCACGGAAACCATTGAGCGACAGTAAAATTGCCGATATCCTCGGAGAACAAGGCATTAATGTCGCCAGACGGACAATTGCAAAATATCGTGAAACGTTGGCAATAGCGCCATCGAATGAGCGAAAACGACTGGTGTAAACCAGTTATCATCACTCAATAAGGAGTCCATCATTATGCAGTTAAATTTAAGCGGACAACATATCGAAATCACTGACAGCTTACGCGATCACGTCAACAAAAAATTCGAAAAATTGACTCGCCATTTTGATCACATGACCAATGTTCATGTTGTGTTATCAGTAGAAAAACAACGTCAGAAAGCAGAAGCCACTGTTCATGTAAGTGGTGCTGATTTGTTCGCCTCAGATGAAAATGAAAACATGTACTCTGCTATTGAGAATTTGGTGGCTAAACTTGATCGCCAAATCATCAAGCATAAAGATAAAATCACCGATCATCATCAATCTGTCGGTGCCGATATGAAGCACAACGTCAACTAAACGAGATTTTTTTATGCTAATTGCCGCATTATTGGTTAATGCTGACAGTATCAGCTTTCATGACAATGCCACGAGCAAAAAGAAAGTACTGGAAAACTTAAGTCAAAAGTTAGCCAGTAATACTAACGCGACAACAGCAGAAAAAATATTCCAGGTCTTATTGGAACGTGAACGGCTCGGAAGTACCGGCCTTGGTAAGGGCGTGGCTATCCCCCACGCCCGGGTTCCGGGCTTAACGCATACCATTGCTGCTATGCTGACACTGGAAACGCCAGTGCCGTTTGAGTCTGTCGATAATCAACCTATTGATATTGCTTTTGGTTTACTCGTACCGGAAGAAGATACAGATCATCACCTACAGCATTTATCACGTCTTGTTACTCTATTTCGTGATCCTGATATCTGCCAGAAGTTGCGTAACGCAACAAGCGCCGAACAAATTTTCGAACTACTCCTTTCTATCGACGAAGATTAACTATGGTCCAAGCAATACAAACCAACTCACACTATGGAGTAATGGTTTGTGTCAATGGCTCTGGCGTACTGATTAGCGGTTCCCCCGGCATAGGGAAAAGTAGTCTGGCTTTGCAGTTAATCATTGAAGGTCATCAATTAGTCGCTGATGATGTGATTGACCTCACTATTGAAAAAAATCAACTTATTGGTCGTTCTCCCTCACTATTAAAAAGCCTGCTTAACACACGTGAACTTGGCACCATTAATATCGAACACCAGTTTGGTCCAACACATGTCACTGATTATGCTTCGCTTCACTATCAGCTGATCCTGCATGAAAAATTAACACTGGATAGTCAGTTGGAAGGCAACCAAAGCAATCAAACTATTCTTGGTATTAATATTCCGACACTACATTTGTCGTTATCTAATCCGGTACCCGCGCTCATTCGCCTGTTAACCTGGTTAAATATGCAACAGTCAACAAATGATGCCAATGAACAGTTAAAATATCGCCAACAACAGCAAATTCAGCAGTGATGATTTCACATTAACTTGATGACATGCGGTATATCCATTACATTCATTACCGTTACAAGACAGAGGCTGAGCCGATTTGTCTATATACAGCTTTGGCTGTTTTTTTAGAGAGCTAATATGACCGTAGGCATTTTACTTGTTTCGCACAATAACATCGGGACAGAGCTGATTAACACTGCACGCCAGATGTTATCTTGTTGCCCGCTTCCCACCAAAGTGATTTCAATCCAGACCAAAGACAATCCTGAAGCAATCCGTTTGGAAATGGATGAAGATTTAAAAAAACTTGATCAAGGTCACGGTATTCTCATACTGACTGACATGTTCGGCTCAACGCCAAGTAATATAGCCTGTGCAGTATCTGACAGAACAGATATCCGTGTTGTTTCAGGCTTAAACCTACCCATGTTGATACGCGTTTTAAACTACCCAGCCCTAAACTTAGAAGAACTTGAAATCAAAGCCTTGAGTGGCGGCCAAGAAGGTGTAGTTCGCTGTCATCACACAGGCTATTCAAGAAAATGATGACAAAAACATTCACAATTATTAATAAACTCGGCTTACATGCACGGGCAGCAGCTAAATTTGTCACTACTGCTTCCGCTTATGATGCTGAGATTACCGTTACCAGAGAAAACAGAACAGTCAATGGTAAAAGCATTATGGGTGTAATGATGCTGGCTGCGGCAAAAGGATCACAAATCACTGTGACCGCTGAAGGTGATGATGCTGAACAGGCTTTGCAAGCGCTAGATACCCTTATTAATGATTTTTTTGGAGAAGGTGAATGACGCTTGAGCTACAAGGAATTGGCGTCTCTCGCGGCATTGCTATGGGCCGAGCCCATATTCTTTTTCACAATCAGCCTGATGTCCGTGAATATTTAATCCCCGCCTTTGCAATAGAGCAAGAAGTCGACCGTTTTCTCGATGCCATTGATCAGGCAAGACAACAGTTAAAATCCATTCGTAATCATATTCCGGCCAATGCGCCTGCTGACGTGACATCCTTCATTGATACCCATTTATTGATGTTGAATGACTCATCACTAAATAAGATTCCGGTAGATATGATCCGTCAGCGCCGCTGTAATGCCGAATGGGCCTTACAGTTGCAACGTGATGCGTTGATTAACGTTTTTAATGAGATGGATGATCCTTATCTGCGTACACGTCGAGATGACGTTGATCATGTGGTCAATCGTATTCACCGTATTCTGGCTGATCAGGAAGTCGCGGATCATGAAATTCCGGATGGTCGGCTAAAAGGCCATATTATTATTGCTGAAGACCTGACGCCAGCGGACACTGTGCTTATGCAGCACCAAGGTATTGTTGCCTTCGTGACAGAGCATGGTGGTGCGACGTCTCACACCACCATTCTGGCAAGAAGTCTGGGCATCCCGGCTATCGTCGGTGTCGAATCTGTTCGTCGTTATGTTCAGGATAATGAACCGCTGATTGTTGACGGTGAGACTGGCGTTATGTTGCTCGGGGCAGATGAACGCACACAGTATGAATATGAAGGCCGTTTAATTGCTTTTCGTGAACATATCTCATCGCTGAGTCGTTATAAGTCTCAACCCACAAAAACACGAGATGGTAAATCAGTCACATTGTTAGCCAATGCTGAGTTACCGGAAGATGTAACCACAATCAGCAGCGCCGGTGCGCAAGGTATTGGACTGTATCGTACCGAGTTTTTGTACATGAACCGCCTGTCACCACCAGAGGAAGAAGAACAGTTATCGGCCTATCGCGATGTGGTTGAAGGCATGAATAATCAACCGGTGACAATTCGAACATTCGATTTGGGGGCAGACAAAACCGTTGATGGTGGGCGTAACCTCAATCAAACTGTAGTGACTAACCCAGCTTTAGGTATGCGCGCCATTCGATTATGCCTAAGCCAACCTGCCATGTTCCGCACCCAACTGCGCGCAATTCTTCGCGCTTCTGCTTTTGGCAAAATCAAAATCATGTTCCCGATGATTTCCACCATGAATGAACTGCTCCAAGCGAAGAACCTGCTTGAGCAATGTAAGCAGGAACTGGATAAAGAGCATCTTGAATACGATCATCATATTGAAGTGGGCGCCATGATTGAGATTCCGGCAAGTGCGGTTTGCGCAGAAATATTTGCGCAACAGGTAGACTTTCTCTCTATTGGTACCAATGACTTAATCCAGTACACACTGGCCATTGACCGTATTGATGATCATGTTAACTATCTTTATGACCCATTGCATCCAGCTGTATTACGTCTGATATATATGACGCTGCAGGCGGGAAAACTGCATAATGTGGATGTGTCCATGTGTGGTGAAATGGCGGGTGACCCTCGTTATACAAGACTTCTACTGGCCATGGGATTGGAAAACTTCAGTATGCATCCCAATGCCATACTCGAAGTAAAACAGGTAATCAATGAAACTAACTTGAATGAACTCCCCGTTAACACATTGGATATTATGAATACCAGTGACCCACTAGAGCTGGATTTATTGCTTGAAAAAATTAACGGTCCGTCTCACTAAATAATGAACCTGTGCTGACACCAAATCGTATATGATGGGTGTCAGCACTCACCTTATAAAACCTCTGAATCTCCTTATTTTCTTTGCTCACTAAGCATTTCACGCTATTCAGCAAGTGGCAAGCAAGCTAGAATAAGCACTAATCACAATCCTAAAAACCTCCGTTGTTGAGAACTGGATATGTCTGAGCTGGACCACGATCACGCCCTGAATCAATCTATTAATGCTTTATCTGATGCCCTGCAAAGTGGACGTTTTGTCAGAATGCGTAGGTTATTAGCAGGACTACATCCAGCCGAAACAGCGCATCTTCTTGAATCTTTACCTCCTAATGAGCGGAAAATCTGCTGGCCATTAATTAATCCTGACTTACGTGGTGAAGTCTTGTCATATATCGGTGAGGAAGTCCGTACCGATCTGATGACAGATATGGACACCGCCGATCTGATTAATGCCACCGAAGATCTTGATGCCGATGATATCGCCGATATTCTGCAAGATCTCCCGGATCATGTCGTCCATGAAGTGTTGCGTGCGATGGATATTCAACACCGGCGTCGTGTTGAAGCTGTTTTAGCCTACGATGAAGAAAGTGCCGGTGGTCTGATGAATACAGACGTCACCACAGTACGTACGGATATCACACTCGAGGTTGTTTTACGCTATCTGCGCATGCTGGGTGAATTACCTGAAAATACTGATAGTTTGTATGTGGTTGATCATAATGATCATTACCTGGGCACATTGCGTTTATCACAAGTGGTAAGCCGAAACCGTTCACTTCTGGTAAGTGAAGTGATGTCGCACCAGGTTGATCCGATTCCAGCAAATATGACGGATAGGGATGTCGCCAGACGATTTGAAAAACATGATCTGATTTCCGCGCCTGTTGTCGATAAAGATAATCGCTTACTCGGTCGTATCACTATTGATGATGTCGTTGACGTTATCCGTGATGACGCAGAACATTCGATGCTGAGCATGGCAGGTTTGGGGGAAGATGAAGACACCTTCGCCACCGTCAAACGCAGTGTTCATCGCCGCTCGGTGTGGCTTGCCGTAAACTTACTGACAGCATTTCTCGCGTCATGGGTTATTGGTTTATTTGAAACCACAATACAAAAACAAGTGGCCCTTGCAGTCCTAATGCCCATTGTTGCCAGTATGGGTGGCATAGCCGGAAGCCAGACCTTAACATTGGTTATTCGCTCTATGGCATTGGGCCAACTGAATAGCAACAATGAACGCTGGTTATTGCGCAAAGAGATGCTGGTTGGTGCGACAAATGGCTTGATATGGGCCACAGCTATCGCGATAGTCACCGTGATCTGGTTTAATAGCGTGTCTTTAGGACTACTTATTGGTACTGCCATCATTATTAATTTAGTGGCAGCAGCCCTTGCTGGCGTAACTATACCGTTGGGGTTGAAGCGAATAGGTATTGATCCAGCCTTATCAGGCAGCGTACTACTCACCACTGTGACGGATGTGGTCGGTTTTATGGCCTTTTTAGGCTTCGCCAAATTATTTATTGTTTAATCTTCACTCGAAAGCGGAACGAGATATGTCAGGTAATACCTTTGGAAAACTCTTCACTGTTACCACCTTTGGCGAGAGTCATGGCCCGGCTTTAGGTTGTATCGTTGATGGCTGCCCTCCCGGACTAGAATTAACTGAAGCAGATTTACAAAGCGATCTGGATCGTCGTCGTCCAGGTAAAACTCGTCATGAAACGCAACGCCGCGAACCCGATCAGGTCAAAATTCTGTCTGGGGTTTTTGAAGGTAAGACAACTGGTACACCCATTGGTATGTTGATTGAAAATGTGGATCAACGCTCCAAAGATTACGGCAACATCATGCATCAGTTCAGACCGGCTCATGCTGATTACACCTATCACCAAAAATATGGTGTGCGTGATTATCGTGGCGGTGGTCGTTCTTCTGCCAGAGAGACGGCCATGCGTGTCGCCGCTGGTGGTATTGCAAAGAAATATCTTCGTCAGCGTTATGGTATTGAAATAAATGCTTATTTATCGCAACTCGGTCCTATAAAAACAGAAAAGTTAGACTGGTCGTATATAGAGAAAAGTGCCTTTTTCTCACCGGACCCAGATAAAGAAACTGAACTCGAGGCTTATATGGATGCCTTACGTAAAGAAGGCAACTCGGTAGGCGCCAGAATCAATATTGTTGCTCGCCATGTACCGGTTGGACTTGGAGAGCCGATTTTTGACCGTATTGATGCGGATATCGCTCACGCTATGATGAGCATTAATGCCGTCAAAGGTGTTGAGATTGGTGCCGGCTTTGATTCCGTGACGCAAAAAGGCACTGAACATCGTGATGAAATTACTGCTGAAGGTTTTCTCAGTAATCATGCGGGCGGCACGCTCGGTGGTATTACCAGTGGTCAGGATTTACTTGTCAGCATCGCGTTGAAACCCACTTCCAGTCTGCGATTACCAGGCCGAAGTGTTGACACACAAGGTAATGCCATTGAAGTTGTGACGAAAGGTCGCCATGATCCGTGTGTTGGTATTCGAGCGACACCTATAGCAGAAGCTATGCTGGCATTAGTTTTAATGGATCATGTGTTGAGACATCGTGCTCAAAATATGGACGTCACTACTGACACCCCGATCATTCCTTCTCAGGCTTAACTCACTCAGGTGCCTTTATCTCAATTGCCATACTGGCGCCTGTCCGGCTTTTATTTTTTTTATTTTGCTTGTCTTGGCATCTTAGTACCGTACTGGAGCCTTTACCTGAAATGGGAAGGCTTTAGTCCAAGCCAGATCGGTGAGTTAACAGCAATCCTTATGGGCTCAAGGATTATCGCGCCTAATATCTGGGGCTGGCTAGCCGATCATTATGGCCGCCGCATGAGAATTGTGAGACTTGCCAGTTTTGCAACTATCATCGTCTTCGCCGCCATATTTGTTGACCAATCTTACCTCGGTGTCGCATTGATTCTGATGCTGTTTAGCTTCTTTTGGAACGCGTCATTACCCCAGGTTGAAGTCACCACTCTGCAACATCTCGGCGAACACAGTCACCATTACAGCAAAATTCGTTTATGGGGTTCCATCGGCTTTATTGTCATTGTCATGGTGTTGGGTAATTTACTTGAGCACTTTGAGCCGAAGATTATTCCTATCGCATTATTAATCAGCATTGCAGGTATATGGCTATTCAGCCTCACCGTGCCTGAATCATCAGACACTTCAGAGCACACCACCATCTCATTAAAAACCATACTGAAGCGACCCAGTGTTATTGCTTTTTTACTGATCTGCTTATTAATGCAGGCCAGTCACGGCCCTTACTACACGTTTTATACCATCTATCTTGAGCAGTACCATTACAGTAGTGGCCTCATTGGACAGCTATGGGCGCTGGGCGTCATATCTGAAGTGATTATTTTTCTTGTGATGCATCGTTGGTTGCCTAAGTTTGGATTGCGTAACGTCTTTATGGCCAGTCTGTTATTAACGTCATTACGCTGGCTGTTAATAGCTGTGTTTCCGCAAAACCTGCCTGCACTGATTATGGCTCAGTTTTTACATGCAGCCAGCTACGGCAGTTTTCATGCCTCAGCTATTGCCTGGGTTCATCGTCATTTTATTGGCAACACACAAGGCAGAGGACAAGCGCTGTATAGCAGCGCAAGTTTTGGGATTGGCGGCGTCATTGGTAGCTTATTCAGCGGCTATTTATGGGATAGTCCCGGGGCGCCCTGGACATTCATCATAGCCAGCGTACTTAGCTTTTTAGGCTTTATTGTTGCTTATAGATGGCTAAAAGAAACAGATAGCATCCTGACATAAGTAGGATTTGAGCTAATATTTATCTGGATTTGTTCTTTCTTTCATCGAAAACAATACTTATACTTACAGACTGGGAATTTAACGTAACACAGATAGCAGGTACGTCCGTTGTCTCCTGACCAGGTGAAGTATGCATTTCTCGATTAAGAAAGGGCTAGATTTGCCCATTTCGGGGAAACCCGAACAAACTATCTACGATGGCAATAAAGTCAATTCGGTAGCCATATTGGGCAATGAATATGTAGGTATGAGGCCTACGATGATGGTTGAAGAAGGCCAGAAGGTCAAACTCGGACAACCATTATTTACTGATAAGAAAAACCCTGGCGTGCAGTTCACCTCTCCAGGTGCAGGAACAGTCAAAGCCATTAACCGCGGCGCCAAGCGCGCATTACAATCAGTCGTCATTGATTTGGAAGGTGACGATGAGATCACATTCAAGCAGTACGATTTAAACAAGCTCGACAATCTGAAAAGATCAGATATCACCAAAAACTTAATTGACTCCGGTTTATGGTTAGCATTCCGCAACCGCCCGTATAGTCGCTCTCCAGCTGTTGATGCCGTACCACATGCCATTTTTGTCACAGCCATTGATACCAATCCTCTTGCTGCTGACCCAAGCATTATCATTAACGAACACGCTGAAGATTTTAAACACGGTCTAACCATCCTCAGCCAACTGACAGAAGGCAAAGTCTATGTCTGTCAGGCCCCTGATACGGCCCTCCCGGTTAACCAGAAAAGTAATATTGAAGTGCATACTTTCTCAGGCCCACACCCCGCTGGTTTAGCTGGAACACATATTCATCTGCTTGATCCTGTCAACGCCAGTAAATCAGTATGGACAATTGGATATCAGGACGTGATAGCGATTGGCAAACTTTTCACTACGGGTCGTCTTTGGGTTGAGCGCATTATTGCTTTTGCTGGACCTTTAGTGAATAAACCACGATTGATACGTACACGTTTAGGCGCAAGTACCCAGGACCTTGTATTGGGTGAAGTACAAAATATTCCATCACGTATCGTTTCTGGTTCGGTTTTGCATGGCCATACAGCCAATAACTGGGCAGCCTACTTAGGCAGATTTCATAATCAAATTTCAGTGATCGCAGAAGGTATTGAACGAGAATTACTAGGTTGGATTCGTCCAGGTGGTAAAGGTAAGTTTTCTTCACTCAATGTTTTCTTTTCCAGCATTCTTGGCCAAAAAGAAGTGGCTCTGACCACATCACAAAATGGCAGCCCCAGAGCGATGGTACCTGTTGGTGTATTTGAGCGTGTTATGCCACTGGATATTTTACCAACACAGTTACTCCGTTCATTGCTGGTCAAAGATACCGATACAGCACAAGCGCTTGGTTGTTTAGAGCTTGATGAAGAAGATTTGTCATTATGCTCCTTTGTCTGTTCAGGCAAATATGACTATGGCCCTGCACTCAGATCAAACTTGACACAAATTGAGATAGAAGGATAGTTGATGGCACGCTTAAGACGTTTTCTTGATCGTATCGAGCCACAATTTCAAAAAGGCGGCCCATACGAAAAGTATTTCGCGTTATATGAGATGGTGGATACCTTTATATATTCACCCGCTGATGTAACACGAGGTTCTCCTCATGTGCGTGACGCCATCGATCTAAAACGGGTAATGAGTTATGTCGTCGTAGCGACATTCCCCGTCTTATTATTGATGCTTTGGAATACTGGTTTTCAGGCGAATAATGCGATCAGCCAAATGGGTATGACAGGCCTGGATGGCTGGCGTAACTGGATAATGAGTACGCTGGGTATAGCATATGACCCTAACAGTTTATTCGCCAATATGTTTCATGGCTTACTTTACTTTTTACCCATGTATATAACGACATTGGTCGCTGGTGGTATTTTTGAAGTCATCTTTGCCGCCGTAAGAAACCATGAAGTTAATGAAGGTTTCTTAGTCAGTTCCATGCTGTATACATTAACGTTACCGCCATCTACACCATTATGGATGGTCGCACTCGGTATTATTTTTGGTGTCGTTCTTGGTAAAGAAGTCTTCGGTGGTACTGGTAAAAACTTCCTTAACCCTGCCCTGACTGGTCGCGCATTTCTTTATTTCGCTTATCCTGCAGCAATGTCAGGGGACGCAGTGTGGACTGCCGTTGACGGTTACACTGGTGCTACTCCACTTGCGCTTGCTGCATCTGGTGGTATCGACGCGGTGAAAGAAGCAGGCTACAGTTGGTCACAAACATTCTTAGGTGTAATGCCTGGCTCTCTAGGGGAAACATCCACTTTAGCCATATTAATTGGCGCAGCGTTTCTGATTTATACCCGAGTTGCCAACTTCAGGATCATTCTGGGCGTATTTCTGGGTATGGTCATCACGTCCTTGTTATTCAACCTGATTGGCAGTGATACCAATCCGATGTTTAGTGTTCCATGGTATTGGCATTTAACCATGGGCGGCCTTGCATTCGGTATGGTCTTTATGGCGACTGATCCGGTCTCTGCGGCGATGACAAATAAAGGGCGCTGGATATATGGTGCATTGATTGGTTTTATGGCGGTGATGATCCGTGTTGTGAACCCGGCCTTCCCTGAAGGTATTATGCTAGCCATATTATTTGGCAATATTTTCGCGCCCCTGATCGACTATTTTGTTGTTCAGGCCAATATCAAACGCAGAATGAAGCGAACTTAATATCATGGCTGAAACTAATACAAAAAAAGGATTGTTAGGTGGATTACTCAACTTGCCTAATGATGATCCGAAAAAAACTCTTTTTATTGCTATTCTGTTGTGTCTGATTTGTTCAGTGATGGTTTCGACAGCGGCTGTTTATTTACGTCCCATACAGGACGACAATAAAAAAGACGATATAAAGAAGAATATTCTTGCTGTCACGGGAATGAGTAATCAAGCAGGTACTGTTGATGAAATTTTTAGTCAGTTTGAAGTTAAGCTGGTCGACTTGAGTACAGGTACTTATGCTGACAATAACATCGACCCTGTCAGTTATGACCAGCGTGCAGCATCAGCTGATCCACAAATGAGTATCAATATAGACGACAAAGATGATATAGCCAGCATCGGTCGACGCGCCAACTATGCTCCTGTGTATATACTGAAAGAAGGCGATGCGATTAAACAAGTCGTACTGCCCGTTCATGGCTATGGTCTATGGTCCACTTTATATGGATTTTTAGCATTGGAAGGTGACTTCAATACGGTTCGTGGTTTACGTTTTTACGAACAGGCGGAAACACCGGGACTTGGTGGTGAAGTTGATAACCCTAAATGGCGTGCTCAGTGGGCTGGCAAGAAAATTTTTGATGCTGATGGTAATGTCGAAATTCGTGTGATTCGTGGTCATGTTGAGCCAAATACGGCTAACGCCGAATACAAGGTAGACGGCTTATCAGGAGCGACCTTAACCAGTAATGGTGTCACCAACCTTCTACAGTTCTGGTTAGGCGATCAGGGGTTTGGGCCTTACCTGAAAAAAATGCATTCTGAATTGGGGAAATAACTTATGGCAAGCCAAGCAAAAAATAATGTTATCGATCCTCTCATTGATAACAATCCAATTACACTTCAAGTTCTTGGTATTTGTTCTGCATTAGCAGTCACTACCAATATGATGTCCGCACTTATCATGTCATTGGCTTTGACCACGGTTACAGCCTTCTCGAGTGCCTGTATCAGTGCTATCCGTAAACATATTCCGAGTAGTATTCGGATTATTGTGCAAATGACGATCATTGCTTCGCTGGTCATTATTGTTGACCAGATTCTCAAAGCCTATGCATTTGAGGCCAGCAAACAACTGTCGGTCTTCGTCGGCTTGATTATCACCAACTGTATCGTATTAGGCCGTGCTGAAGCTTACGCAATGAAAAACCCGCCCATGCTGAGTTTCCTGGATGGGATTGGTAATGGCTTAGGTTATAGCCTTATTCTTATGTTAGTTGCTTTCTGTCGTGAACTCTTAGGCGCAGGAAAATTATTTGGCTACCAAGTGATTCCAGTCGCCAATGATGGTGGTTGGTATATACCTAACGGATTAATGCTCTTACCACCAAGTGCCTTCTTTGTCATTGGTCTGCTGATCTGGGCTGTGCGTAGCTGGAAAAAAGAACAGGTCGAAGCGCCAGACTATCAAATTCACCAAGTTCATCGTACGGAGGTATTGTAGATGGAACATTATCTAAGCCTGTTCGTACGCTCAATTTTTATTGAGAACCTGGCTTTATCATTCTTTTTAGGTATGTGTACCTTTCTTGCCGTATCGAAAAAAATTGAAACAGCCCTTGGTCTTGGTATTGCCGTCATCATGGTTCAAGCCATTACAGTCCCAGCAAATAACTTAATCTACCAATACCTACTTAAAGATGGTGCACTTGCCTGGGCAGGTTTACCTGATGTTGATTTAAGCTTTCTTGGTCTTATCAGCTACATTGGTGTTATTGCTGCGATGGTACAGATTCTTGAAATGGCCATGGATAAATATGCTCCAGCCTTGTACAACGCATTGGGTATATTCTTGCCGTTAATCACGGTGAACTGTGCCATTCTGGGCGGAACCTTGTTCATGGTTGAACGTGACTACAACTTATCTGAAAGTGCTGTTTATGGTGTTGGTAGTGGTCTTGGCTGGGCAATGGCGATTACCGCTATCGCTGGCATACGTGAAAAACTCAAATATTCAGATGTACCTGATGGGCTGCAAGGATTAGGGATTACCTTTATCACTGCAGGTCTCATGGCACTTGGTTTTATGGCATTTTCTGGGATTCAATTGTGATGGAAATCGTACTCGGCATCGTACTATTTACCCTTATCATCATGGCCTTGGTATTTTTAATACTTGGGGCACGTTCAAGATTAGTCTCAACTGGTGATATTGAAATTGTCATCAATGAGGAAAAAACCATCAAAACTAAAGCCGGCAGTAAATTGTTAGGTGCTCTTGCTGATGCAGATCTATTTGTGTCATCAGCTTGCGGCGGCGGCGGTACTTGTGGGCAATGTAAAGTTAAAATCTTTGAGGGTGGTGGCTCAATCCTGCCAACAGAAGAGTCACATATCACCAAGCGTGAAGCAGCAGAGGGTGACCGCTTATCCTGTCAGGTTGCCGTTAAACAGAACATGAAAATTGAAGTCCCCGAAGAAGTTTTCGGTGTAAAAAAATGGGATTGTACTGTTCGCTCTAACCACAATGTTGCTACGTTTATTAAAGAATTAGTACTGGAATTACCTGTTGGTGAAAATGTAAATTTCCGTGCAGGTGGTTTTATTCAGATTGAGTGCCCACCTCATACCGTTGAATACAAAAGTTTTGATGTAGAAGATGAGTATAGGGGCGATTGGGATCGCTTTGATATGTGGCGTTATAAATCCGTTGTAAAAGAGGATGTTATCCGCGCATATTCTATGGCGAACTATCCTGAAGAAGAAGGCATTATCATGCTGAATGTGCGGATCGCTTCCCCGCCGCCAGACAACGATGATATTCCACCAGGTCAAATGTCATCGTATATATTCAACTTAAAACCAGGTGATAAAGTTACTATCTCAGGACCTTTTGGTGAATTCTTTGCCAAAGATACTGATAAAGAAATGGTCTTTATCGGTGGTGGTGCAGGTATGGCACCGATGCGTTCACATATTTTCGATCAGCTTCGTAGAATTAAAACCGACCGTAAGATCAGCTTCTGGTACGGTGCTCGTAGCTTGCGTGAAATGTTCTACACTGAAGATTTTGATGAACTCGCTGCTGAAAATGACAACTTTACCTGGAATGTGGCGCTATCGGATCCATTGCCAGAAGATAACTGGCAGGGTTACACTGGCTTCATTCATAATGTACTGTATGAAAACTATCTTAAAGATCATCCCGCTCCAGAAGACTGTGAATTCTATATGTGTGGACCGCCAATGATGAACGCTGCAGTAATCAGAATGCTGGAAGATCTTGGAGTAGAGAGAGAGAACATATTCCTGGATGACTTTGGGGGTTAGATGACAACTTTTATCGCCGCATTTGTTCTGTTACTTGTTGTTGTTGCTGCAATGGCAATAGGCGTGTTGTTTGGTCGTTCAGCCATTAAAGGTAGTTGTGGTGGTCTCAATCAAGTTGGCTTAAGTGGAAGTTGTGGTGGAGCTTGCTCAGCCCAGGAAAGGGATGAATGTGCAAAACGGAAAGCCCAACAACAATAACGCATATTGAGGAGAGCTAAATATGTTAGCGCCGTTAAAAGTCAAAGATCATATGAATGGTACTAAAATTACCTTCACACCGGATATGGATATTCTGCGGGCGATCAATCAATTAGTAGAGTT
This sequence comes from Methylophaga sp. UBA2012, assembly GCF_002335235.1. Classification (NCBI taxonomy): domain Bacteria; kingdom Pseudomonadati; phylum Pseudomonadota; class Gammaproteobacteria; order Thiotrichales; family Piscirickettsiaceae; genus Methylophaga; species Methylophaga sp. UBA2012. Next base: position 275,685 of record NZ_DDCG01000003.1, read on the forward strand.
CAAGTTGTCTGGTGCTCCTGTCATCGATCATCATGGCAATCTGATTGGCTTTTTATCTGAAAAAGATTGTATGAAAGTAGCTTTAAATGCGGCTTACCAAGGGGAAGCTGCAGGACAAGTTGGAGAGTTTATGAACACGACATGTGCAACAGTCGATGTTGATGACTCTATTATTGACGTTGCTCAGACGTTTCTCAGTACTGCATATAAGTGTTTACCTGTCATCAAAGATAATCGTTTAGTTGGTTCAATTACCAGACAAAATATTTTACGTGCATTGCAAACCTCCTCAAATATCGAGAGCAGCAAGAAACCTGCAAAGCAATCAACTAAACAACAGATTCACGTTACTACAAAATAAACACGACGCTCAGCGAATTTTGCTAGCTAAAGCCTCAACAGCATTGGAGAAACATATGCAACTGATGTTTCGTGCTAATAATATTTTAGAAGCTCATATTGTAGCTGGCTTGTTGAAAAGCCATGACATTGACTGTCACGTTGGTGGCCACTATTTACAAGGCGCTGTCGGTGATCTTCCAGCCACTGATTTCGCTCATGTGTTCGTTGAGCAAAGTAAAGTGAATCTTGCACAGTCAATTATTAACGATTACGAAAATAACATTCTCTAGCTTACGACACGCCTCTGATTGATAGATTTCATGTAAGCTTTTTGATCAGCATAAAGAAGCGAAAACACATTATGATTTACAACAGCATTCTCGATACCATCGGCAATACACCAGTAGTCAAACTCAACAACATAGCTCCAGCCCACGTTGATATGTATGTAAAAGTTGAGTCGTTTAACCCGATGGGTTCCGTCAAAGATCGTTTGGCATATGCTGTCATTAATGATGCAGAAAAACGTGGGGTACTGAAACCGGGTCAAACAGTCGTTGAAGCCACTTCAGGCAATACCGGTATTGCTCTCGCGATGGTATGTGCGGCGAAAGGCTATCCCTTTGTTGCTACCATGGTCGAAACCTTTTCCGTGGAACGTCGTAAGATTATGCGGGCCCTTGGAGCTAAGGTCATTTTGACCCCAGCAGCTGAAAGTGGCAAAGGCATGGTCAAAAAAGCTGAACAGCTTGCTGAAAAGTATGGTTGGTTTCTAGCCAGGCAATTCGAGAACCCAGCGAACCCAGCCTATCATCGAAATACTACAGGACCAGAAATTCTGTCTGATTTTGCAGGTAAACCTCTTGACTACTGGGTATCTGGCTGGGGAACCGGTGGTACCTTAACAGGTGCAGGTGAAATGATTAAAGCTGCACGCCCAGAAACAAAAATTATCGCAACTGAACCTGCCGCTGCTTCCATGCTGGCAGGTAATGCATGGGCCCCACATAAAATCCAAGGTTGGACACCAGACTTTATTCCTGATGTATTAAATCGTGACATCTATGATGAACTCTATCCTGTGACAGATGAAGAAGCTAAAAATTGGGCACAACGTCTTGCTCGAGAAGAAGGTATTTTCGTTGGCTTATCATGCGGCGGCACCTTAGCAGCGGCCATGAAGGTAGCTGAAAAAGCCAAGCCTGGAAGTACTATTTTGGCCATGTTACCTGATACGGGAGAACGTTATCTTTCCACATACCTTTTTGAGGGTATGAACGAAGGCTCAGATGATAAGTGGTTGGCTAGCTTGGGTTAAGCTAGCCAAAGCATCTTCTTCAATCCAAAACATCAGCAAGTGCCATTGACCAGCAACAAAGATGGTCAGCACCAGAAATAATATAGCTTTTCACATTATCCAGTTTTTGCATGTGAGCTAAATAAGAGCTTAATACCGAGCCAGGCACCACATTGTCACGCTCACCAATGAGGTGAATTTGTCTCACCCCCTCAAGAGAGCCGCTGAAATCTACCGGGTTCAATGAGCCGATTAAAGGGGCAATCTCATTAAACTCAGTCCAGCGCTTGTGATCAAGATTGCCAGCGACGGTAACAAGCAAGTCAATATCATCACGTTGTGCAGCAATAATCGTTGCAATAGCTCCACCACCTGAAAATCCGATAAGCCGAACTCGACTCGCTTGATAACGAATTTTCATTACTGTAATGGCTCTACTGATAGAGTCAATCACAGCCCGCGAATAGCGGTGTGATGTCAATAAAGCTTTGTCACAATTGGTGAATTGTTGACGGGAAAAATACTGGCAAGGTCTGGCAATATAAACGCTATTACCACCAATAAATTCAGCTAATTCGAATGCTGTACCAGGCGCGCCATCACCTTCGAGAAAGATATTGAGTGTGTCCGCAGCTCTCAGTTCTGGTGGGGCTAAGCCCATCAATGTATATGCACCGCCAGATAAAATAATACGGTTCCATGTTGCCGAGGTATCACTAACCGCCACTTTAGAGCTGAGTAGAAGCAAAACTATTATTAACAGTTTCATAGAGGCCTCCCTATCACAGGTGTCAGATAATGTCCTGCATAACAGATGCCAGCTTATAACTCAGTGACCGAAAGCCTCATATAGACTAGAATCGGCGATGTAAGCCCTTAAATCAATTAGTTACAATTCATCTTATGCGCTACATTTTAGTGCATAGACCTTATCCACTCTTATTTATAGGGCGTAATATCACCATTTTCATATCGTGATTATCGGCAACTCGCAAAGTAAATTGCTCATAGAAACACTCAATACCATGTTGGAAAAAGCCTCTTTCCCCCCCCTCTCTAGGTAATACATGCTGCTTGCTCCAGGCTTTTTTAAAGTCTTCAGATAGTGCAGTGAGTTCATCTACCAATGCCAAATGCACCTTATCGTAATGCCAGTCGACACTATCTGCTCGGTACTCAGCCACTAAGCGCTCTGCACGTTGTTGCCAATCACTAATTAGTGTTTTAGCTACAGGGTCCAAAAATAAAAATCGTAGTAAATTTTTATTTTTGTCGGTATTGAGCTATCCACCAAACAATTTTTTGCATTCATCATTCCAAGCGACCAGATCCCAGTGACGATCCATGACATATGTTGGTGCGGATACTGTTTCAGTTAGCATTAACAAATGCTGTTTTAGTTGTGGCGATAGCTGTGTTATTTCATCTTTATCTAATTGATTGGCTAATTTAAATAAATAATGACGTTCTGCGTGAGATAGTTTTAGTGTTTGCGCCAATCTTGCTAATAACTGGGCTGACACAGAAGTTGTCCTACCCTGCTCTAACCATGTGTACCAAGTCGTGCTTATGTCGCTTAATTGTGCAACTTCTTCTCTTCTAAGTCCTGGCGTTCGTCTTCTTCCTTTCTTTATACCGAATTGCTCAGGTGATGTTCTTTCTCTTGCCGATTTCAAAAATGCACCCAAACTATTATCGCGATTATTACTCACTGCTCCACCCATTAATTTAAATCATTACCTATCAGTTCTTATAATAGGATAAATGCCAATCTAGTAACACCATAATGAGACGTATATGCTTTGTTTTCTACAAAATGGAGACAGAAAATGACTACACATTACCAAAGCGTAGGAAAGCAATTTGATCCTCAAGCGACTGAATATTTAACAAGCCAAGTACATAGTCAAGGACCTGATTTATCTTTTGCAAAAGTACTTATCGAACATCATCACACAGACATAAAATCAGCCGTTGATATTGGCTGTGGTGCAGGCCATCTTAGTTACACGCTTGCGCCATTAGTAGATAATGTCACTGCAACAGACTCATCACGTGCGATGCTAAATATCGTCAAGGAACAGGCTCGCTCAAAAGACTTTATTAATCTTGAAGCAAAACAATGTCGAGCCGAAGAACTAGATCACCATTTCTCTGACATAGATCTGGTTTGTAGCCGTTACAGTGCTCATCACTGGTCGGATTTTAATTCTGCGATTGAGCAGATAGGAAATATAGTCAGAAAAGGTGGCTATTTGCTTATTATCGATATTGAGGGCGACACAAATAAAATTGTCGACACGCACTCACAAACTATCGAGTATCTACGTGATCCATCACATGTACGAAATCGCGATCATACTGAATGGCGAGAAGTAATTGAAAATGCCGGCTTCACCATTGAAAAATATAAAAGCTGGTCAACCAGGCTGGAATTTGACTCATGGGTAACCAGAATGAACACACCAGCAGATAAAGTGGGCATACTTAAGCAATTACAGTTAGATGCTAACCAGGAAGTAAAGCAAGCATTATCAATAGAGAAAGATGGTAGCTTTACCACTCAAACTGGACTTTACTGGGCAAAAAAACAATAAACCATCAAATAACGGTTATAAATAACATGATCAATAAACCAACAATCCAGCACTATGATCCTGATAAAGAGTATTTCTTTATTGAGGGGTGTTATATAAATGAGTTATCTAATCATGCATCAGATCCAGATGTGTCTATTGCTCGTGCCAGAGTCAGGCCTGGAGTAACGACACAGTGGCATCATTTAAACCAAACAACTGAGCGTTATGTAATTCTAGAAGGTCATGGTATCGTTGAAATAGGCGAAGAGCTATCACAAGTTATATCAACTGGCGATGTAGTTATTATTCCCCCTTTAACAAGGCAGCGTATAAGTAATAACGGTAAAGACGATCTGATATTTTTAGCTATCTGCTCACCACGGTTTACTGAATCAAACTATACTGGGCTCAGCTAGGAAGGGATTATCCATTTTTTCGTCGAGAATAAGCTAACACATCTCTAATGAATCGTTTATCACTACTTGTAAGGCGTTTACTCTGACGATAATAGAGTAAAAAACGTAAACGCTGTGTTCTGGATAAATAAACTGATGCATGTTTATCCAGACTAGCAATATCCTTAACTTTACGTTTTGAAAGAAAAGTGCCGAACCAAAAACAACCAGATGGGCAATCAATAAGAAACAGCTTTGGCTGATCACTATTCTGCTGTATGAGCAAATTTCGTAAGAATAAATCGTTATGACAAAACTGATGCTCATGGAGAATACGCGCCATCTCAGCAACCTGCTTTATCACTTGACTCAGCCAAGCCTTATTTTTAAATAACTCGGGTGAATTACGGGAAATATCTTCAAGATTAGAGCTGTTGTTCACAGCTAAAGTAACTAATGCACCCTTAAGCGTATGTGAAAAGTGATAGCGCTCACCATAGGCAATCACCGCTGCAGCATGGAGCCCCCATCTTAAGAAACGCTTTTGATTACGAATTTCCATCCGCAAACGTGAATAGCCTAAGTGACTTCTAAGCCCCTTAGTTCTAAAATAGCGTTTAATATAAAAGCCTGTACCCTCTATATTAAATCGCATTACTTCACTTTGTTTTCCCTTAGAAATGATTGTCGATTGATAGTCGAATATACTTTCTAATGGTGGGAAATAATCTAAGAACTTTGTCGCGATTTCAGTATTACTCGCAGACCAGACTTCTTTAATCAATGCTCGCCAATCCTCTACTCTTTAAATCAACACTTATTCTGCTGATTTATAGTGGTTATAGGTAAAGGCATTAATGAGCTTTACGCACAGACAGAATTTGTTGTTATTTTACCTCAGATAGAGACATTTTTTATTTATTAGTGATAAATACAACAAATTACGATGATTTAAAGTGATTTACCTTCTTTAATGGCTGACAAAGCGCTGACAATCCTTTGCAACATCATCTATCAAAGGCTGGATTTGCTTAATTACCTCCTGCTTTTCATCGGTATTGACACTTTGGTCATAACGGGTAAAGACGGTATAGTGAAAATAATCTGTTGAAGTAAACGGAAAGGTAATTTTGTGGCTGTTATCTATAACAGAAAGATAATTATAGTTACCAACAACCAGATACGGCAGTGATAAGTTTAAATCGCCTGCAAGCGCATATTTATCAGCATTTGTTGTCACCCCTAGTTTCTCCATCAACGTAGCAGGAATCTGGATATGAGAGGTTGTATGTCGTATATGTTCTGGCTTGGTACCTGGAATAGATAATATAAGCGGGACATGGATTTGTTGCTCAGGAAACATTTCATTATGTCCATGGCCCCAATGTCCATTTTCCATGAATTCTTCACCATGATCGCCAGTGAATAAAATAATCGTATTCTCTAATAGCTTGCTTTCATCTAGATAATTCAGCAATCGCCCTACTTCAGCATCGATGGTGTGCGCAGCATTGATATACCGATTGTGGATTTGCACAATATTATCTCTTAGATTGAGATCTGCATAGTTCATATCTTTGAGATAATCTTTCCTGATAGCCATTGATTCAGGAAATGCATAAGGGGCATGTGTGGACTCAAAAAACATAAAGCTATAAAAAGGTTTATTTTTGTTGCGTGTATCGATATTACTGATGACGTGACTAATATTCTGATGATCACGAGCCCATGGTTCCCCATCTTTTAATTCTTCCATCACAGATTCAGGCATATTATGAAAAACCGTATCACGTAACTCTGGATAATCAAAACTCTGACTCGTATGCAAATCAAACTGATAGCCTTTATCACGCAAGACATTCAGCAGCACAGGCGAAATCTTCTGCTGCTGAAAACCATACCAGTATGGTGCATCAATGCCATAAAACATCGATAGCAATCCCATCCTTGTCCGATTACCGCCACTGTAATGATTATCAAATGTAAGTGCTTTTTGAGACAACTTCCATAAATTAGGTGTTATTTCTGGATCGAGTAAATCCCAACGAAATGACTCTGCAACAAGCATAATAATGTTCGGATATGTTGCTAATTGTTCTGTTGCAATCTTCTCCAGTGGATAATGTATTTTGCCATGTGCCAGTCTCAGCTTTTTAAGCCCACCTTGTTCAATACCCATGTTTTTGAAAAAGCTATGGGCACTCGATTTTAGATGGAAGGGAATAACACTAGAGACTTGGATAAAGTCGTCGTTGCCCGTATAAATACTGTAAGCGTAAACACTTTCTTCTAATGGGGCCAGCAGTAATAAGATCACTAAAGCGCTTATATAAACACGTCGTGAAACTGTGAAACGGGCTCGATGTGCCAATTTTCCAGATAGCCACATCAATAAATACGTCGATACAATAATAGCGATAATTTCAGTAGCTATAGTCACCTTGGTCGAGCTCGTAGCCCCTAGTGCATCAATACCACCTGGGGTTATTATCAGATTCCACACAAATCCGTTAAAGTGATATTCATAAAGCGTATAAATTTCATAGTCTACATATAATGCCAGAAATATTACTGATGTCAGTATCCAGGCAACTTGCCTACTGATGAGCAGCCACTTTTTCTCATAACGTTTGTTAAAAAATGCCACGAGATCTATCAGTTTTGTGATCACTAAGGCAGGCAATAAATACAAGAAGGCATATATTGCAGATGAGAAAAATAAATAGCCATTTAACCAGTTGCTATCAGTTTTTGCATATGGCCAAAATAAGCAGGTGATACAAAATAAAGTCAGGTAACTAACAACAAAAAACAATCTAACTTGGCGGGCGTGATTCAGCATAGTAACAGTCCATAAATAATGCTCGTTACGATAATGGACTTTGCTTAACAAGATATTAAGTAGTTTAGATGAGCTGAACAAAGCACCTTTTCAGTTATCATCGTCTCAGCACAAATTATCTGAAAGGTTCAATAAAGCTCAATATTGCAGCAGTCATCGATCAGCTTGGCAGATTACGAGACAATAAAAAGGCCACTCTAATAGAGGATGACCTTTTCTATTATCTAAAAGCCTCTCGGTGACCTACTTTATCGCCTACATCCATGTAGTCGCCCCTTCGGGCTCGCTTCGCTCATTCAACATCGCTCCTGCGATGTTGTCACTTCGTTCAAGTAGGTCACACTTTCTAAATGTCAAATAATAAAAAAGCCCATCCGATTGGATGGGCTTCTTTTGTATTAAAGCCTGGCAGTGACCTAC